>NZ_JBSGWV010000044.1:0-50692 GCF_053609105.1 Streptomyces sp. NPDC054975 | reverse complement strand
GGAGGCACCCCGCCTCCCCGGCGCCGGAGCCGTTCTGTCGTCCAGGGACTGCCGGGGCCTCGACGCTGACCTGCGTCGATGCGGCGGCCCAACCGGTGGTCCTGTCACGGCTGTTGACAAAGCAGTGACCTGATAGAAACCTGACACCCCGACGGTGCAAAAGATTAACGAAAAAGCTCAATAAGTCTGTAGCTCGCCGTCATTCATTGTCAGAGTTCCGCTGGGTTCCTGGCGAGAGGCACTGTTTCGGCGCGGCCGCCGGGGCCCAGCAGGCGGAGAGGCCCATATGAGAGGCAAAATCCTGAGCTGGCGGTTGACGGTCGGCATGCTGATAGCCGCACTGGTCGCCGTCGGTCTCCTGCCGGTCCACGCCCACGCGGCAGCAGCCGCCGGGCTAAACCTGGCCCTCGGCGCAGCGGCCACGGCCGGCGGCGCCCACGGCGCGTACCCCGCCGGCAACGTCACCGACGGAAGCCAGCAGTCCTACTGGGAGGGCCCGGCCGGGTCGTTCCCCCAGTGGGTGCAGGTCGACCTCGGCGCCGGAACACGCGTCGACAGCGTCGTCCTGAAACTCCCCACCACCTGGGAGGCCCGCTCACAGACCCTCGCCGTGCTCGGCAGCACCGACGGCAGCGCGTTCACCACCCTCGCGGCCGCCCAGCCCCGCGCGTTCGGCCCCTCCCAGGCGAACACCGTGACGATCGGCCTCACCTCCGTCACCACCCGATACCTCCGGATCCAGGTGACGTCGAACTCCGGCTGGAACGCCGCCCAGCTCTCCGAGCTGGAGGTCTACGGCGACGGCGGCCCGGTCGACCCGCCGCCGCAGGGGACCAACCTGGCGCGCAACAAGCCGATCGAGGCGACCTCGACCACACAGACGTACGTCGCCGCCCACGCCAACGACGACAGCACCACCACCTACTGGGAGTCCGCCGGCTTCCCCGCCAGCCTGACGGTGAAGCTCGGCGCCGACGCCGACGTGTCGGCGGTGGTCGTCAAGCTCAACCCCGACCAGGCCTGGGGCCCCAGGACCCAGTCGATCGAGGTACTCGGACGTGAGCAGGGAGCCTCCGGCTTCACCTCGCTCAAGGCCCGGGCCGCCTACGCCTTCAGCCCCTCCTCCGGCCAGAACACCGTCACCATCCCCGTCACCGGCCGGTACGCGGACCTGCGCCTGACCTTCTCCTCCAACACCGGCGCCCCCGGCGGCCAGGTCGCGGAGTTCCAGGTCGTGGGCACGGCCGCGCCCAACCCCGACCTCACCGTCACCGACCTGAGCTGGACCCCGTCCTCCCCCTCCGAGACGGACTCCGTGACGGTCGCCGCGACGGTGCGCAACGCCGGTACGGCCGCCGCGCCCGCCACCACCGTCCAGGTCAGCCTGGAGGGCGCCGTGGCGGGTTCCGCCCCGGTCGGCGCGCTCGCCGCTGGCGCCTCGACGACCGTCCCGGTCACCGTCGGCAAGCGCGCCGTGGGCTCGTACACCGTCTCGGCCGTTGTCGACCCGACCGACACCGTCGCGGAGCAGGACAACACCAACAACAGCCGTACGGCGGCGACGAAACTCCTCGTCGGCCAGAGCCCCGGCCCCGACCTGCGGGTCACGGGGATCACCACCAACCCGGCAAGCCCCGCCGTCGGCTCCTCGGTCACCTTCACCGTCGCGGTCGACAACCGTGGCACCACAGGGGCCCCGGCCGGCACCGTCACCCGGCTGACAGCCGGATCCACCACCCTGAACGGCACCACGGGCGCCATCGCCGCCGGTCGGACGGCGACCGTCGCGATCTCCGGCACCTGGACCGCCACCAGCGGCGGAGCCACGCTCACCGCGACCGCCGACGCCACCGGGACCGTCGCCGAGACCGACGAGAACAACAACGTCTTCACCCGCTCCCTCGTCGTCGGACGCGGCGCGGCCGTGCCGTACACCGAGTACGAGGCGGAGGACGCCCGCTACGAGGGCACCCTGCTCACCGCCGACCAGAATCGGACCTTCGGCCACACCAACTTCGCCACCGAGTCCTCAGGCCGGAAGTCGGTGCGCCTCAACTCCCAGGGCCAGTACGTCGAGTTCACCTCGACCAACCCCTCCAACTCGATCGTGGTGCGCAACTCCGTCCCCGACTCCACCGCCGGTGGCGGGGCCGAGGCCACGATCAGCCTGTACGCGGACGGCGTCTTCGTCCGCAAGCTGCCCCTGTCCTCCAAGCACAGCTGGCTCTACGGCACCACCGACGACCCCGAGGGCCTCACCAACCGCCCGGGCGGTGACGCGCGACGGCTCTTCGACGAGTCCCACGCGCTGCTGACGCACACGTACCCCGTGGGCACCAAGTTCCGGCTCCAGCGCGACGCGGGCGACTCGGCGGCCTTCTACGTCATCGACCTGATCGACCTGGAGCAGGTCGCGCCCCCGGCCGCCAAGCCGGCGAACTGCGCCTCGATCACCGAGTACGGCGCCGTCCCCAACGACGGCATCGACGACACCGACGCCCTCCAGCGGGCCGTGACCGCCGACCAGAACGGCCAGATCCCCTGCGTCTGGATCCCCGCCGGACAGTGGCGCCAGGAGCAGAAGATCCTGACCGACGACCCGCTCAACCGCGGCCAGTTCAACCAGGTCGGCATCCGCGACGTCACGATCCGCGGCGCGGGCATGTGGCACTCCCAGCTCTACACGCTGACCCCGCCGCACCAGGCGGGCGGCATCAACCACCCGCACGAGGGCAACTTCGGCTTCGACATCGACCACAACACGCAGATCTCCGACATCGCCATCTTCGGCTCGGGCCAGATCCGCGGCGGTGACGGCAACGCCGAGGGCGGAGTCGGCCTCAACGGGCGCTTCGGCAAGGGCACCAAGATCAGCAACGTCTGGATCGAACACGCCAACGTCGGCGTGTGGGCGGGCCGCGACTACTCCAACATCCCCGAGCTCTGGGGCCCCGGCGACGGCCTGGAGTTCACCGGTATGCGGATCCGCAACACGTACGCCGACGGCATCAACTTCGCCAACGGCACCCGTAACTCCACCGTCTTCGACTCGTCGTTCCGCAACACCGGTGACGACGCGCTGGCCGTCTGGGCCAGCAAGTACGTCAAGGACACCTCGGTGGACATCGGATCCAACAACCACTTCCGCAACAACACCATCCAACTTCCCTGGCGCGCCAACGGCATCGCGGTCTACGGCGGCTTCGGGAACACCATCGAGAACAACATCATCTCGGACACGATGAACTACCCGGGCATCATGTTGGCGACCGACCACGACCCCCTGCCCTTCTCCGGGCAGACGCTGATCGCCAACAACGCCCTGCACCGCACCGGCGGCGCGTTCTGGAACGAGGACCAGGAGTTCGGCGCCATCACGCTCTTCGCGCAGGGGCAGCCCATCCCGGGCGTCACCATCCGGGACTCCGAGATCCTCGACTCGACGTACGACGGCATCCAGTTCAAGACGGGTGGCGGCGAGATGCCGGACGTGAAGATCACCAACGTCCGGATCGACAAGTCCAACAACGGCTCCGGCGTCCTCGCGATGAGCGGGGCGCGCGGCAGCGCGACGCTGACGAACGTGACCATCACCAACTCCGCCGAGGGTGACGTCCTCATCGAGCCCGGCTCGCAGTTCGTCGTCAACCGGAACTGACCCACACCGCCACACCCCCATGCGGCGGCCCCGTCCCGACGGGGCCGCCGCCACTGAGCCGTGCCTCGTCGCCGGTCGGGCGCGGGGCCGAGATCGAGGACTGAGAGGACAGATGAGCATCTCCGACTGGAGACCACGGTTCCTGAGCGCCGTGGTCGCGACCAGCCTCCTGGCACTGGGCGGTCCACTGATGACCGCACAGGCGGCGGGCGGACCCAACGTCGCCCTCGGCGACGCGGCGGCGGCCAGCAGCGCGGTGGCCGAGTACGGCGCCGGGAACATCACCGACGGCAACCAGGGCTCGTACTGGCAGAGCGCGGGCAGCGGCATGCCCCAATGGGTCCAGGCCGATCTCGGCAGCACGACGCGGGTGGACGAGGTGGTCCTGAAGCTGCCCGCAGGCTGGGAGAGCCGTCAACAGACGCTCTCCGTGCAAGGCAGCGCCGACGGCACGAGCTTCGCCACCCTCAAGAACTCCGCCACCTACACCTTCAGCCCCGGCGCGGCCAACACCGTCACGGTGACCTTCCCCGCCACCCAGACCCGGTTCGTCCGGATCGACATCACCGCCAACACCGGCTGGCAGGCCGCCCAGCTCTCCGAGCTGGAGGTGCACGCCGCCGACGGCTCCTCCGCCAATCTCGCGAGCGGCCGCACCCTCACCGCGAGCAGCCACACCCAGGTGTACGCGGCGGGCAACGCCAACGACGGCAACCGGGCCACGTACTGGGAGAGCGCCAACAACGCCCTCCCGCAGTGGATCCAGGCCGACCTCGGCTCCGCCGTCCGCGTCGACCGGGTCGTCCTGCGCCTGCCCTCCACCTGGGAGACCCGCAGCCAGACCCTGAAGATCCAGGGCAGCACCACCGGCACCGCCTTCACCGACCTGACCGCCTCCCAGGCCTACACCTTCGACGCGGCCGGCGGACATTCGGCGACCCTCACCTTCGACGCCACCACCACCCGGTACGTCCGCGTCCTGGTCACGGCGAACAGCGTCCAGCCCGCCGGGCAGCTCTCCGAGCTGGAGGTCTACGGCCCGCAGACGGGCGACACCCAGGCCCCGTCCGCGCCCGCGAACCTCGCCTTCACCCAGCCCGCCACCGACCAGATCAGGCTCACCTGGAACGCCGCCACCGACAACGTCGGAGTGACGGGCTACGACGTCTACGCCAACGGCTCCCTGCTCACCGGCGTCGGCGCGGGCGTCACCACCTTCACCGACACCCGGCCCGCGAACCAGACGGTCACCTACCTCGTCCGCGCAAGGGACGCGGCGGGCAACCAGTCGGCCGACAGCAACAGCGTGACGCGCACCGGCGACACCGGGGACACCCAGGCGCCGACCGCGCCCGCCGACCTGGCGCTCACCGAGCCTGCCGCCGGCCAGATCAAGCTGACCTGGAACGCCTCCTCGGACAACGTGGGCGTCACCGGTTACGACGTCTACGCCAACAACACCCTCCGGGGCAGCGTGGCCGGCAACGTCACCACGTACACCGACACCCAGCCGGCCTCCGCAACCGTCACGTACCACGTCCGCGCCAAGGACGCGGCGGGCAACCGGTCGGCGAACAGCAACGCCGTGACCCGCGACGGTACCGGCGGCACGGGCTCCAACCTGGCGGTCGGCAAGGAGATCGCCGCCTCCTCCACGGTGCACACCTACGCGGCCGCGAACGCCAACGACAACAACGTCGCGACGTACTGGGAGGGCGCCGGCGGCAGCTACCCGCAGACCCTCACCGTGAAGCTCGGCTCCAACGCCGACCTCGACCGGCTGGTCCTCAGGCTCAACCCGGACGCGGCCTGGGCCACCCGCGGCCAGACGATCGAGGTCCTCGGCCGCGAGCAGAGCGCGTCCGGCTTCGGCGGCCTCGTCGCGGCCAAGAGCTACACCTTCGATCCGGCGACCGGCAACACCGTCACGATCCCGCTCTCCGCCCGAGTCGCCGACGTCCAGCTGAAGTTCACCGCCAACTCCGGCTCCTCCGCGGGCCAGCTCGCCGAGTTCCAGGTCCTCGGCGTCCCGGCGCCCAACCCGGACCTGGAGGTCACCGGCCTGACCGCCTTGCCCGCCTCCCCGGTCGAGTCGGACCCGATCACGGTGAGCGCGACCGTCCGCAACAGCGGTCCGGCCGCCGCACCGGCGAGCGCCGTGGCGCTGCGGCTGGGCGGCACCAAGGTCGCCACCGCCCAGGTCGGCGCCCTGGCCGCCGGCGCCCAGACGACGGTCGGCGCCTCCATCGGCGCGCGGGACGCCGGTTCGTACCAGCTGAGCGCGGTCGTCGACGAGGCGAACGCGGTCACCGAGCAGAACGAGTCCAACAACACCTTCACCAGCACGACCTCCCTCGTCGTCAGGCCGGTCTCCAGCTCCGACCTGGTCACGGCCTCCGTCACGACGTCGCCGTCAAGCCCGGCGGCAGGTGACCCCGTCACCTTCAAGGTGGCCGTGAAGAACCAGGGCACGGTGGCGAGCGCCACGGGCAGCCACGGCGTCACGCTCACCCTGCTCGACTCCACCGGCGCCACCGTCAGAACACTGACCGGGGCGCACACCGGAGCCCTCGCGGCCGGAGCCACCGCCGAGGTGAGCCTCGGTCCCTGGACCGCCGCCAACGGCTCGTACACCGTGAAGGTCGTCCTCGCCGACGACGCCAACGAGCTCCCGGTCAAGCGGGCCAACAACACCTCCACCCAACCGCTCTTCGTCGGCCGCGGCGCCAACATGCCGTACGACATGTACGAGGCGGAGGACGGCACCGCCGGGGGAGGGGCGCAGGTCGTCGGCCCGAACCGGACCGTCGGCGACATCGCGGGCGAGGCCTCGGGCCGCAAGGCGGTGCACCTGGACGCGACGGGCGAGTACGTCGAGTTCACCACCCGCGCCGACACGAACACCCTGGTGGCCCGCGTCTCGCTGCCCGACGCCCCGGGCGGCGGCGGCATCGACTCCACGATCAACGTCTACGTCGACGGGGTGTTCAAGAAGGCGCTCCCGGTGACGTCGAAGTACGCCTGGCTGTACGGCGCCGAGACCGCGCCCGGCAACTCCCCGGGGGCCGGCGCACCGCGTCACATCTACGACGAGGCGCACATGATGCTCGGCGAGACCGTGCGGGCGGGCAGCAGGATCCGGCTGCAGAAGGACGCGGCGAACAGCCGGCCGTACGCCGTCGACTTCATCAACCTGGAGCAGGTCGCGCCGGTCGCCAACCCGGACCCGGCGACGTACACCGTCCCCGCGGGCTTCGGCCACCAGGACGTCCAGAACGCGCTCGACAAGGTACGGATGGACACCACGGGCACCCTCGTCGGCGTCTATCTCCCGCCGGGCGACTACCAGACGTCGAGCAAGTTCCAGGTGTACGGCAAGCCCGTGAAGGTCGTCGGCGCCGGGCCCTGGTACACGAAGTTCCACGCGCCCTCCACGCAGGACAACACCGACGTCGGCTTCCGGGCCGAGGCGGCGGCGAAGGGCTCGCTCTTCAAGGGCTTCGCCTACTTCGGCAACTACACCTCGCGGATCGACGGCCCGGGCAAGGTGTTCGACTTCGCGGGTGTGACCGACATCGTGATCGACGACATCTGGAACGAGCACATGGTGTGCCTGTACTGGGGCGCCAACACCGACCGGATCACCATCAAGAACTCCCGGATCCGGAACATGTTCGCCGACGGCATCAACATGACCAACGGGTCGACGGACAACCTCGTGACCAACAACGACGCGAGGGCCACCGGTGACGACAGCTTCGCGCTCTTCTCCGCGATCGACGCGGGCGGCGCGGACATGAAGAACAACGTCTACGAGAACCTCACGTCGACGCTGACCTGGCGGGCCGCGGGTGTCGCCGTCTACGGCGGCTACCACAACACCTTCCGCAACATCCACATCGCCGACACGCTCGTCTACTCCGGGATCACCATCTCGTCGCTCGACTTCGGCTACCCGATGAACGGCTTCGGCACCGATCCCACGACCTTCGAGAACATCTCGATCGTCCGGGCCGGCGGGCACTTCTGGGGCTCGCAGACCTTCCCGGGCATCTGGGTGTTCTCCGCGTCCAAGGTCTTCCAAGGAATCAGGGTCAACCATGTCGACATCGTGGACCCGACGTACAGCGGCGTGATGTTCCAGACGAACTACGTCGGCGGACAGCCGCAGTTCCCCATCAAGGACACCGTCTTCACCGACATCTCCATCACCGGCGCGCGTAAGAGCGGGGACGCGTACGACGCCAAGTCGGGCTTCGGCCTGTGGGCCAACGAGATGCCCGAGTCCGGACAGGGGCCGGCCGTGGGGGAGGTGACCTTCAACGGCCTGCAACTGAGCAACAACGCGGTGGACATTCGTAACACCACGTCCACCTTCAAGATCAACATCAACCCTTAGCAGGCACGGGGTACGGCGGGCGTGAGGCCCGGCGAGGTCGGCGCAGGCGGCTTGCGGCTGCTTGCGTCGACCTTGCATGCGTAGAGGCCGATGAGTCCGCCTGGAGCCCGATTCTTCGGGCTCCTTCTCTATCCTGTCAGGCAATTACAAAATCAGCGCGATATCTTGCGTTCACTTGTTGATGGTGGTTGAGTGTGGCGCACCCCACAAACGCACCGGCGGTGGGGTGACCTCCACGTTCATGCCCGAAGGGGACCACCCATGAGAAGTGCCCGGTTCCGCCGTACGCGCCGCGCCAGCGCGGTCACCCTCGTCTCCGCGCTCACGCTGACCGCGCTCGCCGCCTGCGGCACGAGCAGCAGCAACAACAGCGCCGACGGCGGTTCCGGGGGCGGCGGTTCGTCCGACCCCGCCGCTCCGCTGGACCCGAAGACCAAGGTGACCCTCACCATCGACTGCATGCCCCCGACGGCGAAGGCGGCCGAGCTGAAGGAGTGGAAGGAGGACGTCGCCGCCTTCAACAAGACCTACCCCAACGTCACGATCGAGGGCCGCTCCACCGCCGGCCAGTGCCTCGAACCGCCCCGCTTCACCGCGATGCTCAAGGCCAAGTCGCAACCGGACGTCTTCTACACGTACTTCACCGACCTGCCGCAGGTCCTCGACAACGACGGCGCCGCCGACATCACCGCGTACGTCAACGACAAGACCGTCCCGCTCCTGAAGGACATCGACCCGAACGTCCTCGGCTCCCTCAAGCAGGACGGCAAGCTGTACGGCCTGCCCACCAGCAACTACACGATGGGCCTGCTCATCAACCGCAAGCTCTTCCAGCAGGCCGGCCTCGACCCCGACGCCCCGCCGCGCACCTGGGACGAGGTCCGCGCCGCCGCGAAGAAGATCGCCGGACTCGGCAACGGGATCGCGGGCTTCGGCGAGTACAGCGCGGGCAACACCGGCGGCTGGCACTTCACCGCGCAGATGTACAGCCTGGGCGGCGACGTCGTCGACGCGAGCGGCAAGAAGGCCGCCTTCAACAACGAGCTCGGCAAGCAGGTCGCGAAGAACCTCCACGCCATGCGCTGGGAGGACAACAGCATGGGCAAGACCCAGCTGCTCCAGTGGGGCGACCTGCAGAAGCAGATAGCCACCGACAAGCTCGGCATGTTCCTCGCCGCGCCCGACGACATCGCGTACATGGTCCAGCAACTCGGCGCGAAGTACGAGAACTTCGGCATGGGGCCGATCCCCGGCGAGAAGGCCACCCTGGCCGGCGGCAACAACTACATGATCAAGAAGGGGATCTCCTCCGACAAGATCAAGGCCGCCGTCGCCTGGCTGAACTTCAAGAACCTCACCGTCGGCAAGGGCCAGTTCGACTGGGCGCGCGCCAAGCAGGACGGCCTGCCCGTCGGCGTCCCGCAGCCCAACTTCTGGCTGAACGACGCCAAGACCAAGGACGACGCGGCCCGCGTGGAGCACGCCACCATGCCGGTCGCCAACTTCAAGACCTTCATGGACAACCCGGTCGCGGGCAAGGCGGAGCCGCCCAAGGCCCAGGAGGTCTACAAGGTCCTCGACACCGTGATGTCCGGCATCCTCACCAACAAGGACGCCGACATCGACAAGCTGCTCGCCACCGCCGAGTCGCAGGTCAACCAGGTCCTCGCCACCGGGTGACCGGATCCCGGGCAGGGGCGGACCGTACCGCCGCCCCGCCCGGGCCGCCGCACACCCCGACAACCCCGGCAGACCAGCATCAAGGAGCGACGATGTCGGCCCCCAGCCTGACCCCGAGCAAGGCGGGCTCGCCCCGCCCCTCCCCGCCGTACGAGGCGGACCACGCACCCCCCGGCGGGCGGTTCGCGAAGAGCCTGCGGCGCAACCTCACCGCCCACGGCTTCCTCGTCGGCGCGGTCCTCTGCTTCGCGGTCTTCTCCTGGTACCCGATGGTCAGGGAGTTCTTCCTCGCCTTCCAGCAGACCGAGGGCGGCCGGACCACGTGGGTCGGTCTCGACAACCTCGTCACCGTCTTCAACGACCCGGCGTTCTGGCAGGCGTGGCGCAACACGCTTCTGTTCACCGTCCTCGCGCTGGTCCTCGGCTTCGCCGTCCCGTTCGTCGTCGCCCTCGTCATCAACGAGTTCCACCACGGACAGGGCTACCTCCGGCTGCTCGTCTACCTGCCCGTGATGCTGCCGCCGGTCGCCTCCGTCCTGCTCTTCAAGTACCTGTACGACCCCGGCTACGGCCTCCTCAACGAGCTGTTCACCTCGATCGGACTGCCCGAGCAGCAGTGGCTCCAGGACCCCGACCTGTCGATGCTCTCCGTCGTCATCGCCTCGACCTGGATGAACATGGGCGGCGCGGCCCTCATCTACCTCGCCGCGCTCCAGTCCATCCCCGGCGAGCTGTACGAGGCGGCCGAGCTGGACGGCGCCGGTCTGCTCCGCAAGATCTGGCACGTCACCATCCCGCAGACACGCCTCATCCTCTCGCTGATGCTGCTCATGCAGATCATCGCGACCATGCAGGTCTTCGTCGAACCCTTCCTGCTCACGGGCGGCGCCGGCCCGGAGGGCTCCACCACGACCGTCGTCCACCTCATCTACCAGTACGCCTTCAACTTCAACAACTACGGTGCCGCGGCCGCGCTCGGCCTGCTCCTGCTCGTACTCCTGGCCGGATTCTCGGCCGCGTACGTGAAGCTCAGCCGCGCCGAGGACGAGTAGGACCGGGGAGACCACCATGTCGACACGCACACTCATCTCGCCGGCGCAGCTCGCCCGCCCCCGCGGCAAGGTCCTCTACTGGACGGTCTTCGCGGTGGTCGTCGGCGGCTTCACCCTGGCGTTCCTCGGACCCCTGTACTGGCTGGTGACGAGCGGCTTCAAGGACGCCCAGGAGGTGATCCGGACGCCGCCGACCCTCGTGCCCGGATCGTTCGCGCCGGAGAACCACGCGCGGGCCTGGGAGGTCATGGACCTCGCGACCCTGCTCTTCAACACCCTCTACTACGCCTTCGGCGCGCTCGCCTTCCAGCTCGTCCTCGACGTGGCGGCCGCCTACTCGCTCTCCAAGCTGCGGCCCGTCCTCGGCAAGGCCATCCTCGGCCTGATGCTGGCGACCCTGATGATCCCGGCCACCGTCCTCGTCGTACCGCAGTACCTCACGGTCCTGGACGTGCCGGTCGTGGAGCGCAACCTGCTGAACACGCCCTGGGCGATCTGGCTCCCGTCCGTCACCAACGCCTTCAACATCTTCCTGCTGAAGCGGTTCTTCGACTCGATCCCCAGGGAGCTCCTCGACGCCGCCTCCATGGACGGGGCGTCCCCGACCCGGATCCTGTGGTCGATCGTGCTGCCCATCTCGCGGCCGATCCTGGGCGTGGTGTCGATCTTCGCCGTCGTGGGGGTCTGGAAGGACTTCCTCTGGCCGATGCTCACCCTCCCCGACCCCGCGAAGCAGACGCTCAACGTCGGTATCTACTCGCTCTCCAACGGCGTCCCCGTGAACGTGCTGATCGCCGCGCTCACCATCGCCTCCGTGCCGACTCTGCTCATCTTCCTGTTCTTCCAGCGCAACATCATGAGCGGTCTCACCGCCGGCGGACTCAAGGGCTGACCGCGCCCGCCTCACCTCCGCCCCCAAGACCTTCGCCGCCGGCCCGTCCACACGCCCCGCAGCAACCGGGCCGGCGGCGAAGAACTCCGACCTGCCCGAAAGGACCGTCACGTGGCAGCCCCTCACGCGCACCGCACCGACGACTGGTGGCGCGACGCCGTCATCTACCAGGTGTACCCACGCAGCTTCGCCGACGGCGACGGCGACGGCACCGGGGACCTCGCGGGCGTCCGGGCGAGACTGCCCTACCTCGCCGAACTGGGCGTCGACGCCGTCTGGTTCACCCCCTGGTACCTCTCCCCGCTGGTGGACGGCGGGTACGACGTCGCCGACTACCGCACCATCGACCCCGCCTTCGGCACCCTCGCCGAGGCCGAGAAACTGATCGCCGAAGCCGGCGAACTCGGCATCCGCGTGATCGTCGACATCGTCCCCAACCACGTCTCCGACCAGCACGCCTGGTTCCGCGCGGCCCTGGCGGCCGGCCCCGGCAGCCCCGAGCGGGAGCTGTTCCACTTCCGGCCCGGCCGGGGCGAGAAGGGCGAACTCCCGCCCAACAACTGGCCCTCGCAGTTCTCCGGACGCACCTGGACCCGCGTCGAGGACGGCGAGTGGTACCTCCACCTCTTCACCCCCGAGCAGCCGGACCTCAACTGGGCCCACCCGGCGGTCCGCCGCGAACACGAGGACATCCTGCGCTTCTGGTTCGAACGTGGAGTTGCAGGCGTACGGATCGACTCCGCAGCGCTGCTCGCCAAGGACCCGGCGCTCGCCGACTTCGTCGAGGGCGTCGACCCCCACCCGTACATCGACCAGGACGAGCTCCACGACATCTACCGGTCCTGGCGCGCCATCGCCGACACCTACCAGGGCGTCTTCGTCGGCGAGGTGTGGCTGCCGGACTCCGAGCGCTTCGCCCGTTACCTGCGCCCCGACGAGCTGCACACCGCCTTCAACTTCACCTTCCTCTCCTGCCCCTGGGAGGCGGACCGGCTGCGCCGCACCATCGACGACACCCTGGCCGAACACGCCCCGGTCGGCGCCCCCGCGACCTGGGTCCTCTGCAACCACGACGTCACCCGGACCGCCACCCGTTACGGCCGCGCGGACACCGGCTTCGACTTCGCGAAGAAGAGCTTCTGCATCCCCACCGACCTCGACCTCGGCACCCGGCGCGCCCGCGCCGCCGCACTGCTCACCCTCGCGCTGCCCGGATCGGTCTACGTGTACCAGGGCGAGGAACTCGGGCTGCCCGAGGCCGACATCCCGCTGAGCCGCATCCAGGACCCCATGCACGCGCGTTCCGAGGGCGTCGACCCCGGCCGTGACGGCTGCCGCGTCCCGCTGCCCTGGGCCGCCGATGCGCCCTGGTACGGCTTCGGTTCGGTGTCCGAGCCGTGGCTGCCCCAGCCCGGGGACTGGGCGCGCTTCGCGGTGGACCGCCAGGACGCCGACCCGGAGTCGATGCTCGCGCTGTACCGGACGGCCCTGGCACTGCGCCGGACCGAACCGGGCTTCGGCGACGGTCCGATGACCTGGCTGCCCGCCGAGGAAGGAGTGCTCGCGTTCGCCCGCACCCAGGGCCTTGTCTGCGTCGTCAACCTGGCGCCCACGCCGGCCGCTCTGCCACCGTACGAGCGGGCCCTTCTCACCAGCGGACCGCTCGACGCCGAGGGGCGGCTGCCCCAGGACACGGCGGTGTGGCTGCGCGTCTGACCCCTCGCACGGAAAAAGTTTCGGCGTTTCCTGTTATCCGGGCGATGCCCTGCGGTCTCCCAACTGCTGGGCATCGACAACAGGCGGGATGAGCAGAGTGAATCAGGGCATGGGCACGCAGCACGGAACGGATCTCGTGAGGGCGGCGCAGAGCGGGGACGCCTGGGCGCGGGACCAGCTCATCGCCGCCTACCTGCCCCTGGTGTACAACATCGTCGGCCGGGCCCTGAACGGCCACCACGACGTCGACGACGTCGTCCAGGAGACGATGCTGCGGGCGCTCGACGGTCTCGGAGGACTGCGCGCCCCGGACAGTTTCCGGTCCTGGCTCGTCGCCATCACCATGAACGGGATCCGCAGCCACTGGCACAGGCAGCAGACCGGCCTCCACACGGGCGCCCTCGACGAGGCCCGCCACCTCGCCCACCCCGGCGCGGACTTCGTGGATCTGACCGTGGTCAGGCTGCACCTCTCCGGGCAGCGGCGCGAGACCGCCGAGGCCACCCGCTGGATGGAGCCGGACGACAGCGCGCTGCTTTCCCTGTGGTGGCTGGAGTGCGCCGGTGAGCTGACCCGCTACGAGGTGGCGGCGGCCCTCGAACTGTCCCCGGAGCACACCGCGGTCCGGGTCCAGCGGATGAAGGCGCAGCTCGACACCGCCCGCGTCGTCGTCCGGGCGCTGGCGGAGAACCCGCCGTGCCCCACCCTCCGGTCGGAACTCGGCACCTGGGACGGCCGCCCCTCCGCCCTGTGGCGCAAGCGCATCGCCCGGCACGCCCGCGGCTGCGCCCACTGCGCCGGCCTGTGGAGCAACCTCGTCCCCGCGGAGGGCCTGCTGGCCGGACTCCTCCTGGTCCCGCCGTCGGCGCTGCTCTTCACCGCTGTGCGGGACGGAGCGGTGTACGGACTCACCGGGACGGGCATGGCGACGGCGACGTACCCGGCGCAGCAGTACGGCGCCGACACCGCCTACGGGGCGGGAGCGCCGTACGAGACGCAGGGGATGTACGAGACGCAGGGGATGTACGAGACGCCCGGGACGTACGAGACCTACGGCGTGTACGAGACGCCGGGGGCGTACGAGACCTACGGTGCGTACGAGATACCCGGGACGTACGGCATACCCGAGTCCGCACCGTACGGGACGGACGCGCCCCACGAGCCCTTCGAGCCGATGGCCGGGTACGAGCCGGAGGAACCGTCGTACGCACCGTACGAGCCCCTCACGTCCTACGAACAACCCCTCGCGCCGGACGAACCCCGGAGCACCGTCACCCCCGCCCCCGCGGGTGGCCGCGGTTCGCGCAGTGCCCGGCGGCGGCGGGAGCAGGAGCAGCGGCGTGGTCGTCGGAGGGCCGTCGTCGCCGCCGGTATGGCGGTCGTGGCGGTCACGGGCGGGGCGTTCTACCTGAACACCGCACCGGACGGGGACGGAGAGGCGCTGGATGCGAACCGCGCCGCGGCTCCCGGTCCGGACCTGCCCCTCGCGCAGGAGCCGACCGCTCTCCTGGAGGGCACCTCGCCGTCGGCGTCGGCATCGGCCGGTGCCACGGCGACCCCGTCCACCCGTCCGAGCAGCACCGCGAAGGCCACGCCGTCGAAGACGGCCGCCCCCCGTACCTCCTCGCCCGCGGCCAAGCCGAAGACGAAGCCGAGGCCCACCGAGACCTCGGGATCCGGATCCGGGTCCGGGTCCGGGTCGAACTCGGGCGCGCAGGGGGGATCCGGCGCGGACTCCTCCACCGCCGACCAGGTGATCAGTCTGGTCAACGCCGAGCGGGCCAAGGCCGGATGCGGCCCCCTGACGGCGAACGGGCAACTGACCAGGGCGGCACAGGCACACTCCGACGACATGGCCGCGCGGGACTACTTCGACCACACCAGCCCCGACGGCAAGGGCCCGGGCGAGCGCGTCACGGCCACCGGATATCCGTGGTCGACGTACGGCGAGAACATCGCCATGGGGCAGAGCAGCGCGGAGCAGGTGATGGAGGCCTGGATGAACAGCCCCGGCCACCGCGCGAACATCCTCAACTGCGCCTTCAAGGAGATCGGGATCGGCATCCACGACCAGGGCGGCCCCTACTGGACCCAGGTCTTCGGCGCCCGCTGACGGCGGGGCCCGAGCGGGCGGTGGGGGGCACCTACAGGGTGCCCCCGCCCCGCCCCGGCCTACGGCAGGATCGAATCCACGTACCCGCCGTCCACCCGCAGCGCCCCGCCCGTGGTCGCGGAGGCATGGTCGGAGGCGAGGTAGACGACCATGGCGGCGATCTCCTCCGGTTCGATCAGCCGCTGCAGCAACGACTGCGGACGGTGCTCCCGCATGAAGGCCCGCTGCGCCTCGTCCCACGGAAGCGAGCGGTCGACCAGCTCGTAGACGAAGTCCTCGACGCCGCCGGTGTGCGTGGGCCCCGCGATCACCGAGTTGACGGTGACTCCGGTGCCGGCGGCCCGCTTGGCGAAACCGCGCGTGACGGCGAGGAGCGCCGTCTTGGACATGCCGTAGTGGATCATCTCGGCGGGGGTCACCACCGCCGAGTCGCTGGCGATGTTCTGGATCCGCCCCCAGCCGCGCTCCATCATCCCCGGCAGGTACTGGCGGATCAGCCGCACGCCGGCGAGCACGTTCACGTCGAAGTAGCGGCGCCATTCCTCGTCGTCGATCTCCAGGGGCTCCGCGGACTCGAAGATGCCGAGGTTGTTGACGAGCACGTCCACCTCCGGCAGCACCTCGGCGGCCCGGAGCGCCCCCTCCTCTGTGGAGACGTCGGCGACGACGGGAACCAGGTCCGCGTCCGGCACCTCGTGCCGCATCCCCGCGACGGCCCGGTCCACCCGCTCCTCCGTCCGCCCGTTGACCCCACCCGCGCCCCGGCCCGGGCGAGCCCGCCGGCAATGGCGGCCCCGATGCCCTGGGTGGAGCCGGTGACCAGCGCGGTACGTCCCGTCAGATCGATACGCATGGAGGGGTCCCTTCCCCCTGCGCGCACCGCGCAACGTCGGCACCCCGCAGGACGTCCGGTCGGCCCTGCGAGGTGACTCCGTACGAGTGGGAACCACCTCGGGAAGGCCGCGATCCCCTTCGGGGCGCGCCACATCCGATACGACGGGGCCTCCGGCCGGAACCGGAAGAGGAGTGAGCGTTCATGGAGACGACGCACGCACGGACCGAGTCCACCGGGGAGCTGTGTCTGGTCACCGGACCCGGTGGCTACATCGGCGGCCGCCTCGTGCCCGAACTCCTCGACGCCGGATACGCGGTTCGCTGCCTCGCCCGCACCCCCGCCCATCTCCGCGACCATCCGTGGGCCGGTCGCGTCGAGGTGGTCCGCGGCGACGTCACCGACGCCGAAAGCCTGCGCCCCGCACTGCGCGGCGTCCAGGTCGCGTACTACCTGGTGCACTCGATGACCTCGGGGAGGGACTTCGAGGAGCAGGACCGCCGCGCCGCCCGCACCTTCGCCGCGGAAGCCCGGGCGGCCGGGATCCGCCGCATCGTGTACCTCGGGGGGCTCACCCCCGCCAACCTGCGCGACGAGGACCTCTCCCCGCACCTGCGTTCCCGCGCCGAGGTCGGCAGGATCCTGCTCGACTCCGGCGTGCCCACCACGGTGCTGCGCGCCGCCGTCGTGATCGGCTCCGGCTCGGCGTCGTTCGAGATGCTCCGCTACCTCACCGAGCGCCTCCCGGTCATGGTGACGCCGAGCTGGGTCGGCACCCGCGTCCAGCCCGTCGCCGTCCGGGACGTCCTGCGCTACCTCGTCGGCAGCGCCGGGATGCCCGAGGACGTCAACCGGACCTTCGACATCGGCGGCCCGGACATCCTGACGTACCGACAGATGATGGAGCGCTACGCCACGGTGGCACAGCTGCGCCGCAGACTGATCCTGCCCGTCCCCATGCTCACCCCGGGCCTCTCCAGCCAGTGGATCGGACTGGTCACGCCGGTCCCCGCCGCCCTGGCGCGGCCCCTCGCCGAGTCCCTGCGGTACGAGGTCGTGTGCACCGAGCACGACATCGTCCGCCATGTGCCCGACCCGCCCGGTTCGCCCGTGCCGTTCGACGAGGCCCTCGCTCTCGCCCTGCGGCGCGTCCGGGACGCCCAGGTCGTCACCCGGTGGTCGTCCGCCGCGGTGCCGGGAGCGCCGAGCGACCCGCTGCCCACGGACCCGGCCTGGGCGGGCGGCAGCCTCTACACCGACGAGAGGGAACGGGCCGTCGACGCCGGAACCCAGGAGCTGTGGCGGGTCGTCGAGGGGATCGGCGGGGAGAACGGCTGGTACTCCTTCCCGCTTGCCTGGGCCCTGCGCGGCTGGCTCGACCGCCTCGTCGGCGGAGTCGGACTGCGTCGAGGCCGCCGTGACGCGGCCCGTCTGCGGGTCGGCGACGCCCTGGACTTCTGGCGCGTGGAGGAGATCGAGCGGGGGAGCATGCTCAGGCTCCGGGCGGAGATGCGGCTGCCCGGGCTCGCCTGGCTGGAGATGCGCGTGGAGAGCGACGGGAACGGGCGCTCGCGGTACCACCAGCGGGCCCTGTTCCACCCCCGGGGACTGGCCGGGCACCTCTACTGGTGGAGCGTGGCGCCCTTCCACGCCGTCGTGTTCGGCGGCATGGCGCGCAGGATCGCCCGAGCCGCGGAGGAGTCCGCCGACGCGGGCGCCACTTCGAGCTGCGGCTGGTGGTCGTGACGCCACGGCGCCACCCTCTTGACCAGCATATTTACCGATCCCTCCAGAGGGTGGCGCCACTGGTGGCTCGCGATGGCGCCATAGGTGTGCCATGATGGCATCACGGGCGGAGCGCCCCTTGGTCTCGTGGCCTGGGTCGCGCTCCACGGGGCGGGTGTCCTTCAGGGGGTCGGGTCATGGCGGCAGTGCGAAGTGGGCGGCGGGAGGCACCCGGCGCCGTCAGCGCCTTCGCGCGCTTCGTGCTCTGCGGCGGCGGGGTGGGGATCGCGTCCAGCTTCGCCGTGGCGGCGCTCGCCTCCTGGGTTCCCTGGGTCCTGGCCAACGCCCTGATCACCGTGGTGTCCACCCTGCTCGCCACCGAACTGCACGCCCGCTTCACCTTCGGCGCGGGCGGGCGCGCGACATGGCGCCAGCACGGGCAGTCGGCCGGGTCCGCGGCGGCCGCGTACGCGGTGACCTGCGTGGCGATGGTCATGCTGCAGCAGGTCGTCGCGGCGCCCAGCGCGGTGCTCGAACAGGTCGTCTACCTGTCCGCCTCCGCCCTCGCCGGTGTCGCCCGGTTCGCCGTGCTGCGCCTCGTCGTCTTCGCACGGAACCGCTCGCAGTCCGCGGCCACCGCTTGTCCGGTGTCCGTGCCCGCGGCCGTGCCGACGAACGTCCCCTGTCGCCCGGCCCCGGGCGACCCCTCGGCGCTCTGCCGCGCGGCCTGACGACCTCGCCGCCGGCGGCGTCCGGGTCCGCGTACGATGCGCGCGAACGATCTTCGTACGCAGGAACGGAAGGGCGCCCGCGCCACCATGTCAGGCCCTCAGAACCATGCAACGCCCGCATCCTCCGCACCGCCGCGCCGCTGGTGGCAGACGGGCCGCGCTCGCGTCGGGGCGGTCGTCGCGGTACCCCTGCTCGGGCTGCTGAACGTCCGGCTGGGCGCCGTGATGCTGCTGTGTGCCCTGGTGCTGTTGTGGTGGCGCAGTCCCTGGCCCAAGGCCGGCCGGGTCGTGGCAACGATCGTGGCCATGGCGCTCTTCGGGACGGTCAACCCGGCACAGCCGGACACCGCTCCGGCGCGGGCGGCGGGCTCGGCGGACGCCAAGTCGACCACCCGACCGACTCTCTTTCCGCGCGCCGCGCGCACCACGCCCGAGGCGACGATGCCGGCGCTGCCCGACTTCACCGGCGACTCCCTGGACGTGGCCTTCCCCCGCTCACGGAAGAAGGGTTTCACGGTCGCTTACCACGACGCCTCGTCCGAGAAGCGGGAGGTGACGGCGCGTTCGCTGTGGAAGGTGTGCTTCCAGGAGGCGGGCGGGACCCCGCAGGAGCCGACGGTCGAATTCGGCGTCGTACGGCGGGCGGAACCGTGCCCCCGGACCGAGGGCGAGGCGGTGCCCTGGCCCGTGATGCCCGAGGTCGTGTGGATGACCTGGCGTACGGCCGTCCCGAAGGTGGTGGCGGCGGGCGTGCCCGAGAAGCGGCTGCACGCCGAGGCGGCGTACCTCAACGACACGCTGCCCGCCGAGGGCGAGTACGACGACTGGCGCGTCTGCGTGCAGGACCCGGCGGAGGGCGAACCGGTCACGGACGAGGACCTGTTGGTGACGCTGTCACTGTCCTCGCCCGACATCGGCTGCCCGGCGCCCGACCGGGGCAGGGACGCCTACCTGCCGGACCGGGACGGCGACGGGGACCCGGACCACCTCGACCCGTACCCGGGCGACCGCAACCGCACCCGGCTCTTCCCGGACGGGCGCCCGAGCGACCTGGGCGGCTCGGGCGGTTCCGGCGGGAGCGGTGGTTCCGGCGGCGGCATCTGCCGCCACACCCGCTGGTGCTGAGCCTCCCCGGTCGGCGCCGTGCTCTACACCTGCGGCGAGAAACACGCCAAGCTGGCCCGGCGTGTTCGAGCGGGAGGACGTTCAGGAAGTGGGGAGTGGCGGAGTGGGCGCGTTCGGCGAGTACCAGAACGAGATCTACCTCGACGGGCTGGGCGGGGTCATGCCCCGTTTTCCGATGACGTTCGAGGGGTGGGAGGAGCGGGCGCGCGCGGCGATGTCCCCGTCGGTGTGGTCGTACGTGGCCGGCGGGGCGGGGGACGAGCACACGCAGCGCGCGAACGTGGCCGCGTTCGCCCGCCACGGGCTGATCCCCCGGATGTTCGTGGGGGCCAAGGAGCGGGACCTGTCGGTGTCGATGTTCGGGTTGTCCCTGCCCTCGCCGCTGATGATGGCGCCGATAGGCGTGCTGGGCATGTGCGCGCAGGACGGGCACGGTGACCTCGCCGCCGCGCGCGCCGCCGCTGCCACCGGAGTGCCGATGATCGCCTCGACGCTGTCGGTGGACCCGCTGGAGGAGGTCGCCGCGGAGTTCGGCTCGACTCCTGGGTTCTTCCAGCTCTACACGCCCACGGACCGGGACCTGGCCGCGAGTCTCGTGGGGCGCGCCGAGAAGGCCGGGTTCCGTGGCATCGTCGTCACGCTCGACACCTGGGTGACCGGGTGGCGCCCGAGGGACCTGTCGACGAGCAACTTCCCCCAGCTGAGGGGTCACTGCCTGGCGAACTACACCAGCGACCCGGTCTTCCGCGCGGCCCTCGCCCAGCCCCCGGAGCAGAACGCGGGCGCGGCGGTGCTGCATTGGGCCGGCGTCTTCGGCAACCCGTTGACGTGGGACGACCTTCCCTGGCTGCGTTCACTGACCTCGCTCCCGCTGATGGTGAAGGGCCTCTGCCACCCCGAGGACGTACGCCGTGCCAAGGACGGGGGCGTGGACGGCATCTACTGCTCCAACCACGGCGGCCGACAGGCCAACGGCGGCCTCGCCGCACTCGACGCGCTGCCGGAGGTCGTCGAGGCGGCGGGCGGACTCCCCGTGATCTTCGACTCGGGAGTACGCAGCGGTACGGACGTCGTCAAGGCGCTCGCCCTCGGCGCGACCGCGGTGGCCGTGGGACGCCCGTACGCGTACGGCCTCGCCCTCGGAGGCCTCGACGGACTGGTCCACGTGCTGCGTTCCCTGCTCGCGGAGGCGGATCTGCTCATGGCGGTCGACGGGTACCCGACCCTCGCGGACCTGACTCCCGAGGCGCTGCGCCGCGTCGGGTGACGCTCCCTCAGGTTCCGCACATGCCCACGGGCGGGTGAATGCACCCGACCGGCCCCCACGGGGCCCGTCCGGCGAACTACCGTGCCGTTCATGAGCCCGGACGAGACGAACCCCGAGCACCAGTGGCCGCTTCCGCCTGCGTGGATGTGGGCCTGCGCGCGATGCGTCACCCTCTACCGGACGATGCGCCAGGTCGGCGAAGAGATCGCCGAACTGCGCCTGACCGGTGAGCGAGGCGTCGACTGGGACCCCTTCGACAGCACCCTCACGACCCAGATGGCCCTCGGCGAGCACCTCGCCGAAGACCACTCAGACCTCCTGCCCGACTGGGAGGACGACTGCGACACCTGCACCGACCACCAGAGCCGCATCGCCCGCGAGCAGGAACCCGACCACCGCCGAGCGACCGCGGTCCGCTTCGGCAACGAACACCTCGCCCGCCACATCTACGCACCCCCCAGCACGGTGGGTTTCCTGTAACCCGCCGCCCGCGCCCGGCCCTCGCGTCACCCGGCGTGCCCCTGCCTCGAGCGCGGGGGTGGCGGGTCGGTCAGGTGGTGGGGGGCTTCGGTTGGGAGGCTTGGGCCGCGGTGATGAGGAACAGGCCGCAGGCCGTGACGAGTAGCCAGCCGGGGCGGGACGCCTGGGCGAGGCCGGCGGGGGAGACGCCCGCGAGCAGCCCGCCCGCGATCGCGATGCCGACCGCCGCGCCGACCTGGCGGGCCGTGGACGTGATCGCCCCGGCCACCCCGGCGCGCGAGGGCGGCAGGCCGCCGACGGCCGTGTTGGTGAGCGGGGCGTTGGCGAAGCCGAAGCCGACGCCGATGAGCAGGTACGCCGTCAGGAGCGGCAGGAGGCCCGCGTCCTGGCCAAGGCCCACCATCCACAGGCCACCGGCGGCGGTGAACCCGCCCGCGACGAGAAGGGGACGCCGAGGTCCGATGCGCCCGACCAAGGTGCCGGACCACGGCGCGCACAGGGTGGCGCCCAGCGCCATGGGCAAGGTTGTCAGGCCGGCCGCCAACGGCGTCCATCCCCGGGCGTGCTGGAGCGAGAACGTGGTGAGCAGCAGGCTCACGTTCAGCGCCGCGAACACCGCCACGGCGCCCAGCACCGCCGTGGCGAAGGGCGGTCGCCGGAAGAGCGCGAGGTCCATCAGCGGGTCACGTCGGTGACGCTCGACCCGGACGAACCCGGCCGTCGCCAACACGACCACGGCGTAGAGGGTTATGGCCGAGGGGGAGGCCCAGCCGATACGGGGCCCTTCGATCAGGACGCCGACCGAGACGCACAGCACCAGGGCGAGCAGGACCTGGCCGGGCAGATCGAGCCGCCGGACGCGCTCTCCGCGCGACTCCGGCACGAACACCGCCACCAGGACGAGGGCGGTGACGATGACCGGCGCGTTGATCCAGAACACCGATCGCCAGCCGAACGCCGCGATGAGCGCCCCGCCGGTCAGAGGCCCCGCCGCCATGCTGAGCCCGAAGACCGCCGCCCAGACGCCGATCGCGCGGGCCCGCTCCTTCGCGTCGGGCATCGCGTTCACCACGATGGCGAGCGCCACCGGACTCAGCATCGAGGCCCCGACACCCTGAACGGCCCGTGCCACGACGAGGAGTTCGACGGAGGGGGCGAGCGCGCACGCGAGCGAGGCGGCACCGAAGACCACCAGCCCGTACTGGAAGACGCGACGCCGTCCGAAGCGGTCCGCGAGCGCTCCGGAGGCGATGAGGAGGCTGGCGAGGACCACGGTGTACGCGTCCACGACCCACTCCAGCCCGTGTGTGCCCACGTCCAGGCCGCGCCCGATCTCGGGAAGGCCGACGTTGACGATGGTGGTGTCCAGGCCGACGAGGAACATGCTCAGCGCGCAGACGGCCAGCACCGTCCACCGCCGGCGTGCCGTCAGCGCGGGTGCCGCAGCCGGGGCCGGGTGCGTGGGTCTCTGCTGGGGCGAGGTCGAGGACACGAGGCCGCCTTCCGTCCGGGATCGTTCGAGCGGATCCATGGTCGGAACAGGGCGCGGCGAGAGCCTAGTTGTTTTGCGGGGACAGCAAAAAGTTTCCCGGTCCGTACCGTCAGCCGCGGGGAGCGCGCGGGTCGAGGTGGAAGCCGAAGCCGAGGGTGCCGGGGTCGAGGGCCGTCGCGCCGCCGTCGACCGTCAGGACCGCTCCGTTGACGAACGAGGAGGCCGGGGAGAGCAGCCACGCGACGGCCTCCGCGACCTCGCGGGGCTCGCCCGGACGCCCGGCGGGCAGGACGCGGGTCACCTCCTCGTACGCCGCGTCCACACCGTCGAGCCCGGCCTCGTCGGCGAACCGGCTCATCCGGCGGTCCGCCATGTCCGTGCGCACCCAGCTCGGGCACACGGTGTTGGCGCGCAGCCCGGCGCCCCCGTAGTCCACCGCGAGCGAGCGGCAGAGCTGCAGGAGCGCGGCCTTGGAGGTCGCGTACGCCGCGTTGCCCACGCCGTTGCGCAGGGCGGAGACCGAGGCCACGGCGACCACCGCGCCCCGCGCGTCGAGCAGATGCGGGAGCGCGGCGCGCAGAAGGTGGAACGGGCCGGTGAGGTTCGTCCGCATCACCGCGTCCCAGTCGTCGAGCGTCACCTCGCCCACGCCACCGCCCCGCCCGATACCGGCGTTGAGGACGACCCCGTCGAGGCGACCGTGGGCGGTGACGGCCGCGTCGACGAGTGCGCGTACGGCGTCGGGGTCGCCGATGTCGGACGGGACGGCCAGCGCCCCGGTCTCCTCCGCGACCAGCCGCAGCGGCTCGGGGCGGCGCCCCGAGATCACCACGTGGTGGCCCGCCCCGCTCAGCAGCCGGGCCGTCGCCGCCCCGATGCCCGTTCCGCCGCCGGTCACGAGGTACACGCGCTGGTTCGCCATGGTCGTCGGGCCTCTGTCCGCTGCTTGGTGGTGTCGCCTGCCTTCGTGTTGATCATAGGGAAAGGGCGGTCGTGCGGTCCGCCGTGTCGGCGCGTCAGGACTTCTCGGGGGTGAGCACGACGAAGTCCGCGTTCGACGCGTCGACGCAGACCGCGAGCCGGCCCACTCCCTCCGCGTCGTCCGGGCCCATCTGCACGGTGCCTCCGTTGGCCGTCACGCGGGCGACCGCCGCGTCGCAGTCCTCGACGTCGAAGACGGGGTGCCAGTACGGCCGTCCGTTCGTCAGGGTGAGGTGCTCCTTGGGCATGCCCATGATGCCGCCCTGCATCCGCTCCTCGGGCAGGCCGGCCGGGGTGACCAGCGAGTACGTACCGCCGCCGCCCGGCAGCTCCATGTCGCTGTACCACCAGCCGAAGACATCGCCGTAGAACCGCTTCGCGGCCTCCGCGTCGCTCGTGTACAGCTCCGTCCAGGAGAGCGAGCCGGGCGCGTCCACGAGCTCCACCCCGCTGTTCGTGCCCGGCTGCCAGACGGCGAACTGGCCGCCCAGCGGGTCGCTGTACTGCGCCATCCGGCCCCACTCGTCGAGGTCCATGGGGGCGACCCGGACCGTGCCGCCGGCCTGTTCGACCGCCCGGGTCGTGGCGTCCGCGTCGGTGACGCCGTAGTAGATCATCCAGGCCGAGCGGGCGCCCGCCTCGGTGAGCTTGCCGAGCCCGGCGACGATCTTGCCGTTCTTGCGGAACATCCCGCCCTCCATGTCCTCACCGCCTTCCATGGGCTCGTAGTCCCAGCCGAGCACGGCGCCGTAGAAGGCCGCCGCGGCCGGCACGTCGGGTGCCCCGAGGTCGATCCAGCACGGGACGCCGGGTACGGGGTCGGTGGTGATCATGATCTTTTCCTTCCGGAGGTCCTTTGCCGCCAGCCTGGCACCGCCCCGCGGGTCGCGCATGACGGGCGGTGGCCGGCGATGAAGGGTGGACTCCGCCCGCCTCCGAAACTCATCGGCGACGATGCCCTGGCCGTGTCCGCGGGCCGCCGGGGCCGGCCCGCCCTGTTGGGTGATGGGTGCGTCGTGCGGGGCGCTTTTCGTGGCATCTGCCAGTACGGCGGCCGGGCGGGGGCGGAGGAGACTCGTCGGCACGGTCACGGCCGGGCTGCCTTCGTGGGCGGAGGAGCGGTGTGGCCGCGTACAGGACGAAGCGCAGAAGGGGGAGCACGTGAGCGTGCAACAGTACGACCAGATCGGCGAGGCGTTCGAGGGGTTCAAGTCCCTGCCGTTGATCCGGTACGGGGAGGTGCCGAGCTTCCTGGGCATGGTCGGCGACGTGAGCGGCAGGTCGGTGCTCGACCTGGCGTGCGGCACCGGTTTCTACAGCCGGGAGTTCAAGCGGCGCGGCGCCTCGGACGTCTTCGGTGTCGACATCTCCACCGAAATGATCGCCGCCGCCCGGGAGTTCGAGCAGCGTGAGCCGCTGGGTGTCCGCTACGAGGTCGGTGACGTGGCCGAACTGGGGCAGCTCGACCGGCGCTTCGACATCGCGCTCGCGGTGCAGTGCCTCAACTACGCCGAGGACATCGCGGCGATGGAGCGGATGTGCCGCAACATCCACCGGAACCTGGTGCCGGGCGGGGAGTTCTTCGTGTTCGCCCAGAAGCCGGACTACCAGTTCGACTGCGCGTCCCTGGAGGCGTACGGGTTCCGCTGCGAGCCGACCGGCGGGGAGACCGAGACGGGACCCCGGGTGCGGGTCACGGCTCTCCTCGACCCGCAACCGATCAGCATCGTCGGTGCGGCCCCGCGCCGCGAGGTGTACGAGAAGTGTCTGCGGGCGGCCGGGTTCAGCGAGCTCGAGTGGGTTCCGCTCCAGGTCTCCGAAGCCGGCATCCGTGAGTTCGGCGAGGACTTCTGGGCGGACCTCTTCGCGAGCCCGCCGCTCGAGATGCTGCGCTGCCGCGCCTGACGGCCTCCGCCGGCAGGCGGGACGGAAGGGCAGGCTCCGGAACCCGTGGCCCGTGTCAGGAACCGTTCGCGGACGTTGGCACTCATGACCCATGGGTTCCGGAGACGGCGCGCACCGCGCGGGTCGGCCGGAGCCTCGCGGCACACCGCTGGTCGTGTGCCGCGTCGAACGAGTCGAGGAATCCACGTGCCCCTGTCGCAACATCGACGCCTTGCCGTCAGCGCCACCCTGGTCGCCGCGCTCGCCGCCGGCGTCGCGCCCGCCACCAGCGCCTTCGCCGCGCCCGCCGCCACCGACCCCGTCACGGCGGTCGAAACCGCGGTGCGCCCCGGCGTCAAACTCCCCGACATGGAGGGCGTCACCGGGGCGCTGAACGCAGCCATGGCCAAGGGCGCGCCGGGCGCCATGGCCCGCTTCACCGGACCCACCGGCGTCAAGACGCGCACCCTCGGGGTCCGCGACCGCGTCTCGGGCGCGCCCATGGACACCCAGGCGCGGTTCCGGATCGGCAGCGTCAGCAAGACCTTCTCCTCCGTCGTGCTGCTGCAGCTGGTGGACGAGGGCAAGGTGGAGCTCGACGCGCCGGTCAACCGCTACCTGCCCGGTCTGCTGCCCGACGACAAGATCACGGTGCGTCATCTGCTCACGCACCGCAGCGGCTTGGCGGACTACACCGACGCCATGTTCAACCAGACGGTGCCCGGTTTCGAGGCCGTACGGAACCGCGTCTTCAGCTACCAGGAGCTGGTGAACCTCTCCCTGGCCGAGCCGCGCACCACGCAGCCCGGCGTCGCGTACAAGTACTCCAACGCCAACTTCGTGGTCGTCGGCATGCTCATCGAGAAGATCACCGGCCAGCCGGTGGCCCAGGAGTACCAGCGCCGCATCTTCACGCCGCTCGGGCTGCGGAACACCTCGTACGTCCACCCCGACACCCGCATCGCCGGGCTTCAGGTACGCGGCTACCTGCACCCGGACGAGGCCGGCGCGCCGCTCGTGGACTCGACCGAACAGACCGTGTCCTGGGCGCAGTCGGCCGGTGCGGTCATCTCCACCACGGAGGACCTGAACACCTTCACCACCGCGCTGATGCGGGGCCGGCTGCTGTCGCCGCGCATGCTCGACGCGATGACGACGGTCACCCCGACGGACGCCACCAACACCCGCTTCTACGGACTCGGCCTGCGCCGCTACGACCTGTCCTGCGGGGCACAGGTGTACGGCCACACCGGCACCGTGCAGGGCTTCTACACGTACGCCTTCGCGACCCGTGACGGCCGCCGCAGCCTCGCCGCGATGGCGAACACGTCCAACCGGGGCGAGGCCAACACCGCGCTCGGTGGCACGCTGGAGGCCGCGTTCTGCGGCAAGAAGCCGGCCGCGGCGCCGTCCTCCCGCGCGGCACTCGACGCAGCGGCGACCGGCCTCCCTGCCGAGCAGGACCTCGCAGAGAACCGCTGACCCACGGACGCGCCACGTCGGGCGGCCGGTCCTTGACCGGGCCGCCCGGCGCGGCGCTCCGCGCCACGCGGCGTGTCGCGGGACCCGCCTCCACCGGTCACAGCCATCCCGACCGCTGCGCCTGCAGGGCGAGCTGAAAACGGTTCGCCGCGCCGAGGCGGGCCATCAGGATCTGGAGCCGCCGGAAGAGCGTGCGGCGGCTGATCCCCAGCTCGCGGGCGACGACCTCGTCGCTCGCGCCGCCCGCGAGGAGCCGCAGCAGGCGACGGTCGGCGGGCGGCAGGCCGCCCGGGCGGGTGGTGCGGCCGTGGAACGGCAGGGCGGCCTGCCAGGACTGCTCGAACAGGGCCACGAGCGCCGAGAGGAGCCCGCACGGCTGCACCACCAGCATCGAGTGGTGCACGTCGGCCTCCTGGATCGACAGCGACACCAGCGCGTACGCCTCGTCGATGATCACGAGCTTGACCGGCACCGACGGCAGCACCCGGGCCTGCTCGCCCGCCTCGATGCACGGCTCGATCGCCTCCTGCAGATGGCCCGGATGCTCCAGGGACTCCCGCGAGTAGACGACACGTTGCGTCACCCCGCGCGCCAGAGTGGCCAGCGCGTCGTCCGTGGCACCCGGCAGCGGGAAGTAGGGAGGGGACTCGAACTGCCGGATCTGCTCGCGGGCGCTCGCCCACGCCTGGCGCATCCGGGGACCGACGGCGTCCCCCGTGACGACCTCCACGAGACGGTCGTCGTACGCGGCGAGCCGCCGGCGCCGGAAGGACTCGAACGCCCCGCCGACCGCGAGGCGCGACTCCTCCAGCTCGGCCGCCCGGTGCCGGGCCAGGATCTCCAGACCGGCGGCCGGCGGCACCGGAGCCACCACCTCCGCGCCCTCGTCCGCCGCGCCGGCCAGACCGGCGTCGGCCAGCTCACCGTAGGCGGCCGCGAGCTCCGCGCGGCCCAGACCGGCCGCCGTCCCGATCGCGTCCAGGGGGACCGGCGCCAGGTCCAGGAGCGCCAGATAGACCCGGACGGCGGCCTCGCCGACGCCCAGCAGCCGGAGGGCCTCGCCGAGTTTCTCGTGCGTCATGGACCGCATTATCGACGCGTCGCCGACCCGCGGTGTGGCCGATCCGTGCCAGTGGCACTCCTCGGCCCCCGACGCGTGTGACAAGGGCTACTGTCCGCTGCACCGGAGCCGCCCGAGAACGAGGCGGCGAGGACGCGGACGAAGGGACACGACGTGGCCAAGGGGCGGAAGAACGGTCTGTACGCGGGGATCTCCGACGAGCTCTCCGCACTCATGCGCGCGGGCTGGGCGGACACCGAGCGGCACGACCTGGAGCTCGACGAGCAGGCCCCGTACGCGGCCCGCCGACGCGACGCGCTCTCCGCGCGCTTCCCCGGCGAGCGCCTCGTGATCCCCTCGGGCAACCTCAAGGTCCGCTCGAACGACGACACCTACCCCTTCCGCCCGTACTCGGGCTACGTGCACATGACCGGGGACCAGGCACGGGACGGCGCGCTCGTCCTCGAACCCCGCGCGGACGGCGGCCACGACGCGTACTGCTACCAGCTGCCCCGGGACAGCAGGGACAACGACGAGTTCTGGATCGGCGCCACCGCCGAGCTGTGGATGGGGCGGCGCCGCTCCCTGGCCGAGTCGGAGCGGGTCCTCGGCCTGGCCTGCCGTGACGTCCGCACGGCGGCCTCCGACCTGGCCGTCGCCCCCACCGTGCCCACCCGGATCGTCCGGGGCGTCGATCCGGCCCTGGAGGCGGCCGTCACCACCGACGAGGAGCGTGACGAGGAACTGGAGGAGGCGCTCAGCGACCTCCGGCTCGTCAAGGACGCGTGGGAGCTGGCCGAGATGCGCAAGGCCGTGGACTCCACCGTGCGCGGCTTCACCGACGCGATCGGCGAGCTGTCCCGCGCGGTCGCCTCCTCGGAGCGCTGGATCGAGGGCACCTTCTTCCGCCGCGCGCGGCTGGAGGGCAACTCCGTCGGTTACGGCTCGATCTGTGCCGCCGGCGAGCATGCCACGATCATGCACTGGACGGACAACGACGGTCCGGTGCGCCCGGGGGAGCTGCTCCTGTTCGACGCCGGCGTGGAGACCCGCACCCTCTACACCGCCGACGTCACCCGTACCCTCCCGATCAGCGGCACCTTCACTCCCGTGCAGCGCATGGTCTACGACGCCGTGTACGAGGCCCAGGAGGCGGGCTTCGCCGCCGTGAAGCCGGGGGCCGCGTACCGCGACTTCCACGAGGCGTGCCAGCGCCACCTGGCGGCCCGGCTCGTCGAGTGGGGCTTCATCCAGGGGCCCGCCGACCGCGCGTACGCACTCGGCCTCCAGCGCCGCTTCACCATGGCCGGCACCGGTCACATGCTCGGCCTGGACGTCCACGACTGCGCGCAGGCCCGGAACGCGGAGTACGTCGACGGGGTCCTGGAGCCCGGCATGGTGCTCACCGTCGAGCCCGGCCTCTATTTCCAGCCGGACGACCTCACCGTGCCCGAGGAATGGCGCGGCATCGGCGTCCGGATCGAGGACGACCTCGTCGTCACCGAGGACGGCCACGAGAACCTGTCGGCGGGACTTCCGCGCACCGCCGACGAGGTCGAGGCGTGGATGGCCCGGGTCGCGGGCTGACCCTCGGGCGGGAAACCGGCCCGGGTCGTCCCCAGGGGAACGGCCGGCCACGGGTGCGCCCGGGCGGTTGTCCACAGGTTCACGGAGACCGGTCAGGAGTGTCGGCGGTCGCGGATAGGCTTCTGGAATGGTCCTTCCGGAAGCTTCCCCCGCGACCACCTCCGACGCGTCGGAGGTGCTGCACCGCGTCTTCGGTTACAGCTCCTTCCGAGGCGCGCAGCAGGAGATCGTCGAGCAGGTCGTCGGGGGCGGCGACGCCCTCGTCCTGATGCCCACCGGCGGCGGAAAGTCGCTCTGCTACCAGATCCCGGCACTCGTCAGACAGGGCACGGGCGTCGTGATCTCGCCGCTCATCGCGCTGATGCAGGACCAGGTGGACGCGCTCACCGCCCTCGGCGTGCGGGCCGGATTCCTGAACTCGACGCAGGACCCGTACGAACGGCAGACCGTCGAGCAGGCCTTCGTCGCCGGTGAGCTGGACCTGCTCTACCTGGCTCCCGAGCGGCTGCGTACGGAGGGGACGCAGCGGCTGCTCGACCGGGGCACGGTGTCGCTCTTCGCGATCGACGAGGCGCACTGCGTGGCCCAGTGGGGTCACGACTTCCGGCCCGACTATCTCGCGCTGTCCATGCTGCACGAGCGCTGGCCGAAGGTGCCGAGGATCGCGCTGACCGCGACGGCCACCGAGGCGACGCACGCCGAGATCGCCGCGCGGCTCGGTCTCCAGGACGCCCGGCACTTCGTCGCGAGCTTCGACCGGCCGAACATCCAGTACCGCATCGTCCCCAAGAACAACCCGACCAAGCAGGTCCTCGACCTGATCCGCACCGAGCACGAGGGGGACGCGGGAGTCGTCTACTGCCTCTCGCGCGCCTCGGTGGAGAAGACGGCCGCCTTCCTGGTGGAGCACGGCGTCGACGCCCTGCCGTACCACGCGGGGATGGACGCCCGCACGCGCGCGGCGAACCAGGCCCGCTTCCTGCGGGAGGACGGTGTCGTGATCGTCGCGACGATCGCCTTCGGCATGGGCATCGACAAGCCGGACGTGCGGTTCGTGGCCCACCTCGACCTGCCGAAGTCGGTCGAGGGCTACTACCAGGAGACCGGCCGGGCGGGCCGCGACGGCGAGCCGGCCACGGCATGGCTGGCGTACGGACTGCAGGACGTGGTCCAGCAGCGCAAGCTCATCGAGGGCTCGGAGGGCGACGAGACGCACCGCCGGTCCCTGGCCGCGCACCTGGACGCCATGCTCGCGCTGTGCGAGACGGTCGACTGCCGACGGGCGCGGCTGCTCGCGTACTTCGGGCAGCAGGGCGAGCCGTGCGGCAACTGCGACACCTGCCTGACCCCGGCCGAGTCCTGGGACGGCACGGTCGCGGCGCAGAAGCTGCTGTCCACGGTGTGGCGCCTGGCCAAGGAGCGGCGCCAGAAGTTCGGCGCCGGCCAGATCATCGACATCCTGCAGGGCAAGAAGACGGCCAAGGTCATCCAGTTCGACCACGACGGTCTGTCGGTCTTCGGCGTGGGGGCGGATCTGTCCACGGCGGAGTGGCGCGGGGTCGTACGCCAGCTGCTGGCGCAGGGGCTCCTCGCCGTCGAGGGCGACTACGGGACGCTCGTGCTGACGGAGGCGAGCGGCGAGGTGCTGGGCGGCCACCGCAAGGTCCCGCTGCGGAAGGAGAAGGCCGCCGCCACGAGCGCGCGCAAGGAGCCCGGGGCGCGTTCCGGGAAGGGCGCCCGGGTGCCGGTCGACCTTCCGGCGGAGGCCGTCGCGGTCTTCGAGGCGCTCCGCGCCTGGCGGGCCGCGACTGCGCGCGAGCAGGGCGTACCGGCGTACGTCGTCTTCCACGACGCGACGCTGCGGGAGATCGCGACCCTGTTCCCCACGACGGCCCAGGAGTTGGGCACCGTCGGCGGCGTGGGCGAGGCCAAGCTCGCCAAGTACGCCCAGGGCGTCCTGGACACCCTGGCCGAGTGCCGCGCCCCCGAGGCCGCCCCTGCGGCTCCCGCTGCCGGGTCTCCTGCTCCCGGGGTCCCTGCTCCCGGCGCGTCCGGCCCGGAGTTCGACGACGAGCCGCCCCTCGACCCGGAGGACGAGGCGGAGCCGCCCTGGGACGACTGGCAGTGAACGGCCCGTTCAGGGCCGGTCGGCGAGGAGTGCGGACCGGCCCATGAGGCCGGCGCCCCCAGGACCGTCTGGGGGCGCCGGAGTTCGGGTGGTCAGGGGCGGCTGGTGAGGTAGCCGCCCATGGAGGTGAAGTACTCCGTCGCGGGCAGCTCCCGGCCGTCCTCGGTCCGTACGCGGGTGATCGCCAGGCCGTGGTTGCGGCCGGTGCGCGCGTCCGCGCCGGCGACGATCACGACGCCCTCGCCCTCGCGGTAGAAGATCCGGCCGGGCGTCCCGCCGTAACGGCCCTCGGAGACCACGGCCGAGACGACTTCGAGGCGCTTGCCCTTGTGGAAGGTGAACGCGGCCGGGTACGGGGCGGACTGGGCGCGGACGAGACGCTCCAGGACCTCGGCGGGCCAGTCCCAGTTGATCCGGATGTCCTCTTCGGCGCGCTTGTGGAAGAAGCTTGCCTGCGAGCGGTCCTGCTTGGTGAACTCGGTCTCCCCGGCGGCGATCCGGGCCAGGGCGCCGACCGTGACCGGGGCGATGAGGTCGACCGTCTTGTGGAACAGGTCGGTGGCGGTGTCCGTGGGTCCGATCGGCACGGCGCGCTGGTCGACGATGTCGCCCGCGTCGAGCACCTCGTCCATCATGTGCGCGGTGACGCCGACTTCCGACTCGCCGTTGATCATGGCCCAGATGATGGGGGAGAAGCCCGCGTACTTGGGCAGCAGCGAGTCGTGGATGTTCAGCGTGCCGTGGCGGGGCAGCGTGTAGATCCGCGGCGGGATCCACGTGCGCCAGTTGTTGGCCACGATGATGTCGGCGTCGGCCTCCTTGAGGCGCTGGAACAGCTCCTCGTCGTCGGGCCTGTTGCGGATGACGACCGGAACGCCGTGCTCCTCGGCCAGGTCGGCGACCGAGTCGCTCCAGATCTTCTCGTAGGCGTGCTCGCTCTTGGGGTGCGTCACGACCAACACGACGTCGTGCTCGGAGTCCAGGAGTGCTTGCAGGGTGCGATGCCCCCAGGTCTGGTAACCGAACATGACGACCCGCATGGGGTTCCTCCTCAGAAGAGCGAATGACCGCGCCAGTAAAGCAAGGCTTACCTAAGGATGCAACGGGCCCTCTTTTCAAGCCCGTTCAGCGCCGCCATCTCTGGCTTGTCCGTTTTGCCCTGTCGACAGTTCGAGCCAGGTCAGGTTAGCTTTACCTAAGTTCGGCTGGCCGGTGCTCTCGGCGAGGTCGGCGCCTCCGTTTTTCATCCACGCCTCACAAGGCGGCTGTCCCGCACGATGGGAGTGACATGTCACAGGTTCTTCCTGGCGACACCCCTCTGGTCCATGACCTCATCGGAATCGGCTTCGGGCCGTCCAACGTGGCCATGGCGATCGCGCTCAGCGAGCACAACGCTCGCGTCGGGAGGCAGGAGGCGGTCACCGCTCACTTCTTCGAGCGCCAGGCGAGCTTCGGATGGCACCGCGGCATGCTGATCGACGACGCCACGATGCAAGTCTCCTTTCTCAAGGACCTGGTGACGCTCCGTAACCCGTCGAGCGAGTACACCTTCCTGCGCTATCTGCAGAGCAAGGGCCGGCTGATCGACTTCGTCAACCACAAGAACCTCTTCCCGCTCCGCGTGGAGTTCCACGACTACTTCGAGTGGGCCGCGGCGAAGGTCGACGACATGGTCTCCTACGGCCACGAGGTCATCTCCGTCGAGCCCGTGGTCCGCGACGGCGTGGTCGAGTACCTCGACGTCACGGCCCGCTCCGGCGCGGAGACGGTGGTCCACCGGGCCCGAAACCTCGTCATCGGCACGGGACTTCGCCCCCTCATGCCCGAAGGCGTCGAGCGGACCGACCGCGTCTGGCACAACTCCGACCTGCTCGCCAAGGTCGACGGCCTCGAAGGCACCGACCCCCAGCGCTTCATCGTGGTCGGCGCCGGCCAGAGCGCCGCCGAGAACGTGGCCTACCTGCACCGCCGCTTCCCCCAGGCCGAGATCTGCGCCGTCTTCTCCCGCTACGGCTACAGCCCGGCGGACGACAGCAGCTTCGCCAACCGCATCTTCGACCCCGCCGCCGTCGACGAGTACTACACGGCCCCCGACGACATCAAGCAGCGGCTGATGGACTATCACGGGAACACCAACTACTCCGTGGTGGACATCGACCTGATCGACGACCTGTACCGGCAGGCGTACCAGGAGAAGGTGCTCGGCACCGAGCGGCTGCGCTTCCTCAACATCTCGCGGCTGACGGGCGTCGAGGAGACCGGGGACACCGTCCGCGCCACCGTCACCTCCCTCGTCACCGGCGAGGAGAACGTGCTGGACGCCGACGTGGTGGTCCTCGCCACCGGCTACAGCCAGGCGGACCCCATCGGCGTCCTCGGTGACGTCGCGAAGAGTTGCCACCTGGACGACGAGGGACGGGTCCGGGTCGAGCGGGACTACCGCATCGCGACCGACCCCGAACTGCGCTGCGGCATCTACCTGCAGGGCGGCACGGAGCACACCCACGGCATCACGTCGTCGCTGCTCTCCAACACCGCGATCCGCGTCGGCGAGATCCTCGACTCGATCCTGGAGCGGAGCCCGCAGCCCGCGCCGGGCCTTCCCCACCAGGTCGCCGACGGCATCGGCTCGGCCCGCTGACGCTCCGCGTCCGCCGACGCCCGCTCGTCGGCCCCCACGCCCCCACTCGCCCCGCCCGCCGCCGCGCGCCGTCGTACGCGCTGGGCGTGGCACGCACAGTGTCATCCCCGTGAAAGGAACCTCCGTGTCCACTGGTACGCGCCCCGATCTGACGCGGTTCGTCAGGTACATCCCCCGGGTGGCCGTCGCCACCGTCGCCGCGCTCGCGCTGTCCGCCTGTGGGGGCGGCAGTGAGAAGGCGGAGTCCAAGCCCTCGGGCGAGGCGAAGTCCTCCACGGCCGCCGCCTTCCCCGTGACGGTGGAGCACAAGTACGGCAGCACGACCATCGAGGCGGAGCCGAAGAAGGTCGTCACCCTGGGCCTGTCGGACCAGGACGCGGTTCTGGCGCTCGGGATCAAGCCGGTCGGCGCCGTGGACTGGTTCAAGGAGACGCCGTACGGCAAGTGGCCCTGGGCGAAGGACAAGTGGGGCTCCACGAAGCCGGAGATCGTCGGCGAGCGCGACGAGTACAACATCGAGAAGATCGCCGCGCTCAAGCCCGACCTGGTCATCGCCCAGTACTCGGGCATGAAGAAGGAGCAGTACGACACGCTCTCGAAGTTCACCAAGGTCGTCGCCCAGCCCAAGGGCCTCCCCGACTACGGAGCCTCCTGGCAGGTCATGACGCGGCAGATCGGCAAGTCCCTCGGCAAGACGGCCGAGACCGAGAAGCTGATCACCGACATCGACGCCCGCTTCAAGGCCGTCCGTGACAAGCACCCCGAGTTCGCCACGAAGACCATCGCCGTCGCCGACAGCTTCGAGGCCGGCAAGTACTCGGCCTTCACGAAGACCGACCCGAAGGCGATCTTCTTCTCCGAGCTCGGCTTCAAGCTGAAGCCCGAGATCGACACCCTGGCCAAGCCCGGCTGGAACGTCGCCGAACTCAGCGCCGAGAAGCTGAACGTCCTCGACGTCGACCGCCTCGTCTGGGTCACCTCCAGCACCGAGGCCAACGAGCGCATCAAGGCCGAACCGCTCTACAAGAAGCTCAAGGTCACCCAGGAGAAGCGCGACCTGTTCGTGCCCTACCAGAACCCCGACATCGGCGCCGCGTTCTCCTTCAACACCGTCCTGTCGATCCCGTACGCCATCGACGAGGTCGAGCCGCTGATCGCGGCCATCAAGTAAGAGCCGGGTCGTACCGGCACCCCGCCCGTCCGCGGACTTCCGCGGACGGGCGGGCCTCACTGACGTACCACCAGGGAAAGGCCCATTCGAACGATGTTTGACGTCGAGTCGGACCGGACGTCCGCTTCCGGCACACCCGTCACGGGCGGGCAGTCCGGGATCTGGCTGGCCCAGCAGATCGACCCGGACAACTCCGCCTACAACATCGTGTTCGCCCTGGACCTGCGAGGCGACATCGACCTCGACCGTCTCGCCGCCGCCGTGCGCCGGGCCGTCGGCGAGGCCGAGAACCTCCACGTACGGGTCGCGGCCGAGGACGGCGTACCGCGCCAGACCTTCGCCCGCGCCCCCTTCGACGTCCCCGTCGTCGACCTGCGCGGCGCCGCCGACCCGGCGCGCGCCGCCGCCGACTGGACGGCCGAAGACCGCGAGCGTCCGGTGGACCTCGCCCAAGGCCCCCTGTTCGCCCAGGCCCTGCTGCGCCTGGCCGACGACCACGTCCTCTGGTACCAGCGCTACCACCACATCGTCACCGACGGCATGGGCGTCGCACTCGTCACCCGCCGGGCCGGCGAGCTCTACACCACCGGCGACGATGCGCCCGCGCCCGGAAACTGGGCGCTCTCGCGCCTGGTCGACGCCGACCTTGCCTACCGGGCCTCCGCCGCGCACCAGGACGACCGCGCCTACTGGCTCGACCGCCTCGCCGACCGGCCCGAACCGGTACGCCTGGTCGAGCGCGGCCAGGCGCCCATGAGGCGGCGGCTGCGCCGCACCTCGGAGCTGACCGCCGAGCTGACCCGGCGCCTGCACGCCGCCGCCGAGCGCGCCGGCAGCCGCCCGTCCCGGCTGCTGGTCGCGGCCGTGGCCGCCTACCTCCACCGCGTCAGCGGCGAACAGGACCTCGTCCTCGGCCTGCCCGTCGCCGCGCGCCTCGACCCCGTGTCGGCCGCGGTCCCCGGCATGGTGTCCAACATCGTGCCGCTACGCCTCGCCGTCCGCCCCGGCACGACCGGCGCCGAACTCCTCACCGCCGCCGGGCACGCGGTCGGCGAGGCGGTCGCCCACGGGCGCTACCGCGCCGAGGACCTGGCCCGTGAGCTGGGCCTCGGCGACGGCGTGAACGAACTCGTCGGCCCCACCGTCAACATCCTGCCCCGCCCCGAGGACCTGCGCTTCGGCGACCACGCCACCGCGCTCGAACCGGTCTGGCTCGGCCCCGTAAGCGACCTGGCCGTGAGCTTCTCCGAGACCTCGGGCGGGCTCGGTCTGCGCGTCCACCTCGATGCCGACGCCGACGTCTGCGACGAGGAGACGCTGCGCGCGCACGAGGACCGCTTCCTCGCCGTGCTCGACGCCTTCACCGAGGACCTCGACCGCCCGGTCGGCCACATCGAGCTGACCACGCCGGCCGAACGGACCCGGCTCCTCGACGAGTTCGGCGTCGCCCCGCGCGAGACGGCCGACCTCTCCTGGCCCGCCACCTTCGAGCGCCAGGTCCGCCGCACCCCGGACGCCGTCGCCCTCGTCTGCGAGGACCGGGAACTGACGTACGCCGAACTGAACGCGCAGGCCAACCGGCTGGCCCGGCTGCTGGCAGGCGGCGGCGTCGGTGCCGAGGACGTCGTCGCCGTGGCCGTCCCGCGCTCGCCCGAACTCGTCGTCTCCCTGCTCGCGGTGATGAAGGCGGGTGCGGCCTACCTGCCGCTGGACGCCGACCACCCGCAGGACCGGATCGCGTACATGCTCACCGACGCCGGTGCGCGCACCGTCCTCACCACCGGCGAGCTGGCCGCCGCGCTGCCGGACGTCCCCGGCGTCGCCCGGCTGCTGCTCGACGCGCAGGGCCTGACCTCCGAGCGGGCGGCCCTCGACCCCTCGGACCTGGACCTGCCCATCGCCCTCGACCGGGCCGCGTACGTCATCTACACCTCGGGCTCCACCGGCCGGCCCAAGGGCGTCGTCGTCTCCCACGACGGCGTCGGCAGCCTCGTCGCCACCGCCACCGACCGCATCGGCATCACCGCCGAGAGCCGGGTCGTCCAGTTCGCGTCCGTCGGCTTCGACGTGACCGTCTGGGACCTCATCATGTCGCTCTGCGTGGGCGGCCGGATCATCGTCGTCCCCACCGAGCGCCGCGTCGCCGGACCCGCCCTCACCGAGTACATCGTCCGGCACCGCGCCACCCACATGATCCTCCCGCCGTCCCTCGTCTCGGCCCTGCCGCAGGACTGCGAGCTGCCCGACGGCGCCGTCCTGATCGTCGGCACGGAAGCCGTGCCCAGCGAGCTGATCGCCCGCTGGAACGGACGGCTCCAGGTCGTCGTGGCCTACGGACTCACCGAGGCCACCGTTAACTCCACACTCTGGGTCGCCACCCCCGACCGGCCGGGCCCCGCGCCCATCGGCGAACCCGACCCCAACACCCGCGCCTACGTCCTCGACGCGGCGCTCCGCCTCGTGCCGATCGGCGCCGAGGGCGAGCTGTACGTCGCCGGGCGGGGCCTCGCCCGCGGCTACCTCGGCCGGCCGGGCCTCACCTCCGAGCGCTTCGTCGCCGACCCGTACGCCGACGAGCCCGGCGCGCGGATGTACCGCACGGGCGACCGCGTCCGCTGGGGCGCCGACGGCAACCTGGAGTTCCTGGGCCGCTCCGACGGCCAGATCAAGATCCGCGGCCACCGCATCGAGCCCGGCGAGATCGAGAGTGCCTTCATGGCCTGCGAGGGCATAGCCCAGGCCGCCGTCCTCGTCCGCGAGGACCACCGCAGCGCCAAGCGGCTCGTCGCCTACCTCGTGGCCGACGCCGGTACGGACCCGGAGGCCGCCGTCGCCGCCGCGCGGACCCGGATCGCCGAGGCGCTGCCCGACCACATGGTCCCCTCCGCCGTCGTACGCCTCGACGGGCCGCTGCCGCTGACGCCCAACGGCAAGCTCGACAGCCGCGCCCTGCCCGAGCCCCGGTGGACCGCGAACGCGGGCGGCGACGCGCCCACCACGCCCGCCGAGACCGCGCTCGCCGCGCTCTTCGCCGACGTGCTGCGCCTGCCGTCGGTCGGCATCCACGACAGCTTCTTCGAGCTGGGCGGCGACAGCATCGTCGCCATCCAGCTGGTCAACCGCGCCCGCGAGGCCGGGCTCGCGATCACCCCGCGCGACATCTTCCGCCGGCGGACGGTGGCCGCGCTCGCCCGGACCGCCGAGACGGCCGGCGCCTCCCCGGCCGCTGTGCGGGCCGTCGAGCTCGACGAGGACGCCCTGCCCGTCTCCCCGCTCCAGGAAGGTTTCTTCTTCCACGCGGAGTTCGACCAGAACGCGAGCGACCTCTACGTCGTCCAGGAGCTCCTTGACCTCGCGGGCGCCGTCGACGCCGAGCGGCTCCGGCACACGCTCCAGCTGCTCCTCGACCGGCACCCGTTGCTGCGCGCCGCCTTCCGCCAGCTGCCCGGCGGCGAGGTCGTCCAGCGCATCGCCGACCGCGCCGAGCTTCCGTGGCGCGAGGCCGACACTGCCGGCACCGCGTTGGAGGAGGTGCTGCGCCAGGACCGTGCCGAGGGCTTCGACCTCGCCCGGCCCCCGCTGATGCGGGCCACCCTCATCCGGGACGGACAGCGCCACCGCCTGCTGCTCACCCTGCACCACATCATCGCCGACGGCTGGTCGGTCTCCGTCCTGCTCCGTGAACTCACCGCCGCCTACAAGGGGGGCGCTCTGCCCGAGCCGCCCGCGCCGCAGCCGTACCTGGCCTGGCTCGCGGGCCGGGACCTCGACGCCGCCCGCGAGGCGTGGGGACACGCCCTGGCCGGCCTCGACGGCCCGACCCGGCTGCCCGCCCTCGCCACCGGCGACGACCACGGCACACCGGTCGCCCGGCCCGAGCACGTGGACGTGCGCCTCCCCGAGTCGCTCACCGCCGACCTCACCGCCCGCGCCCGCACCCAGGGTCTGACTCTCTCGACCGTCGTCAACGGCGCCTGGGCGCTGCTCCTCGGCGGTCTGACCGGCAGCCAGGACGTCGTGTTCGGCACCACCGTCTCCGGCCGCACCACCGAGGTCGAGGGCCTGGACGCGGCCGTCGGCCTGTTCATCAACACCGTCCCGGCCCGGGTCACCCTGCGCGGCGGCGAGTCGCTCGCCGAGCTGCTGCGGCGCGTCCAGGACGAGCACGCGGCCCTCCTGGACCACCAGCACCTCGGCCTCGCAGAGATCCAGCGGATCGCGGGCGGCGGCGAACTCTTCGACACCCTCGTCGTGTTCGAGAACTATCCGTCCGGCGACCTGACCGCCGACGAGGACAACCCGGAGGCGCTGCGCCTCACCGGCGCCGAGGTCTTCGACGCCGTGCACTACCCGCTCGCGCTCATCGTCGAGCAGGGCGGCGGCGGACTCGCGCTGCGCTTCAAGTACGACGCGGCCCGGCTCGACCAGCTCTCCGTGGCCGTGATCGCCCACCGCTTCGAGGCGCTGCTGCGCACCCTCGTGGCCGACCCCGGCCGCCCGGTCGCCCGCGTCGGGCTGCTCTCCGAACGGGAGGCCGAGCGCCTCACCGCGCTCAACGACACCACGCACCCGCTGCCGTACGCCGACGCCACCCTCGCCTCCCTGTTCGCCGCGCAGGTGGCCCGGACGCCCGACGCCCCCGCCCTCGTCTTCGAGGGCGACACCCTGTCGTACGCCGAACTCGACCGGCGTGCCGAGTCCCTGGCCCGGCGGCTGCGGGCGCGCGGCGCGGGCCCGGAGGAGTTCGTCGCCGTCGCCGTGCCCCGCTCGGCGGAGCTGATGGTCGCGCTGCTCGGCGTCCACAAGGCGGGCGCCGCCTACCTGCCCGTCGACCTCGACTACCCCGCCGACCGGGTCGCGTTCATGCTCGCCGACTCCGGTGCCCGTACGGTCGTCACCACCGCCGACGCGGCCGGCCGGCTGCCCGGAGTGCCGGACCTCGCCCACGTCCTGGTCGACCGCGACGAGGACGCCCCGGACACCCCGGCCGTCCCCGCCCGGCCCGACCACCCCGCGTACCTGATCTACACCTCCGGCTCCACCGGGCGCCCCAAGGGCGTCGCCGTCACCCACCGGGCGATCGTCAACCGCCTGGCCTGGATGCAGGACGCCTACGGGCTCGACGCGGACGACCGGGTGCTCCAGAAGACGCCGTCCAGCTTCGACGTCTCCGTCTGGGAGTTCTTCTGGGCCCTGATCGAGGGCGCCACCGTCGTCCTCGCCCGGCCCGACGGCCACCGCGACCCTGCGTACCTGGCCGAGCTGATCCGTACCGAACGGATCACGACGCTGCACTTCGTCCCGTCGATGCTGGCCGCGTACGTCCAGGTCATGGAGGCCGCCCCCGGCACCCCCGCGTGGGCGTCGAGCCTGCGCCGGGTGTTCTGCAGCGGCGAGGCCCTCACCGGCCCGGACGCCCGCCGCTGGTCGGAGCTGACCGCCCGGCGCGGCGACGGCCCCGTGCCGCTGCACAACCTGTACGGCCCCACCGAGGCGGCCGTCGACGTCACGTACTTCCCGTACGAGGGCGGCGACGAACTCGCCGTACCGATCGGCCGTCCCGTCTGGAACACCCGTCTGTACGTCCTCGACTCCTTCCTGCGCCCCGTCCCGGACGGCGTGCCCGGCGAGCTGTACCTCGCCGGCGTCCAACTGGCCCGTGGCTACCACGACCGGCACGGCCTGACCGCCGAGCGGTTCGTCGCCGACCCGTTCGGCGTGCCCGGCGAGCGGATGTACCGCACCGGCGACCTGGTCAGCCGGCGCGCCGACGGCGCCGTCGAGTACCTCGGCCGGACCGACCGCCAGGTCAAAGTGCGCGGCAACCGCATCGAACTGGGCGAGATCGAGGCCGCGTTGGCCGCCCTCCCCGGAGTCGCCCGCGCCGCCGTGATCGTCCGCGACGGAGCCCTCCTCGGCTACGCGGTCCCGGCGCCCGGCGCCGCCCCGGACGGCGAGGCCCTCCTGGAGGCGCTCGCCGGGGCGCTGCCCGCGGCGATGGTGCCGACGGCCGTCACCACCCTCAAGGAGCTGCCGCTCTCACCCAGCGGCAAGCTCGACCAGAACGCCCTGCCCTCGCCGACCGTCGCGCCGCGCGCCGGCGGACGCGCGCCCCGCGACGAGCGGGAACGCGCCCTGTGCGAGATCTTCACCGACGTCCTGGGCCTGCCCGGGATCGGTGCCGACGACGACTTCTTCATGCTCGGCGGCGACAGCCTCAGCTCCATCTCCGTCGCCACCCGGGCCCGTGAAAGGGGACTGACCATCAGCCCGCGCGATGTGTTCGAGCACCGCACCCCCGCCGCGCTCGCCGCGACGGCCGCGCAGGTGCCGGACGAGCCCGCCACCGAGCCGGCCCCCGAGGCGCCCGCCGCGGTGACCGTGTCCGCCACCGACGCCGGGCAGGCCGCCGCCGCCCTCCAGGCGATGCTCGCCGCGCAGGCGCAGTCCGGCGCGGCCGTCGACCCGGCCCTGAAGGCGCTGCTCGACCAGCTGACCGCCGCCGCCCCGGCGGAGCCGACGGCCCCCGCGCCGCTGGGCGGCCTCGCGCTGACCGACGAGGAGACCGCCCGCGTCGAGGCGGCGGCCGGGCTCCCGGTCGCCGACATCTGGCCGCTCTCCCCGCTCCAGGAGGGCATGTACTTCCACGCCACCTACGACACCGGTGACGCCCTCGACGTCTACCTGTCGCAGGAGAACCTGGACTTCGACCGCCCCCTGGACGCCGACCGGCTGCGCGCCGCCTGCCGGGCGCTCCTGGAGCGCAACGCGAGCCTGCGCGCCGGGTTCACCAGCGACGGCCTGCCCCGGCCCGTGCAGTTCATCGCCGACGGCGCCGAGATCCCGCTGACGGTGACCGACCTCAGCGGGGTGCCCGCCGAGGAGCGGAACGCCCGCCTCGACGCGCTGCTCGCCGCCGACCGCCGGCAGCGCTTCGACCTGTCCGCGCCGCCGCTCTGCCGCCTCCAGCTCATCCGGCTCGGCGACGGCCATGACCGGCTGGTCGTCACCCACCACCTCATCCTGTGGGACGGCTGGTCCGCCTGGCTCTTCCTGGAGGAGCTGTTCACGCTCTACGAGCGGTCCGGCGACACCACCGGACTGCCCGCCCCCGGCTCGTACCGCGACTACCTGGCCTGGCTGGACCAGCAGGACACCGACCGGGCCGTCGACGCCTGGCGCGGCGCGCTCGCCGGCTTCGACGAGCCGACCCTCGTCGCCCCGACGGGCCGCGACGCCGGCCCCGTCATCCCCGTCGACCACGACGCGGTCCTGACCCGGGAGACCAGCGACCGGCTGCGTACCCTCGCCCGGCAGCACGGTCTCACCCTCAACACCGTCCTCAACGCCGCCTGGGGCCTGGTCCTCTCCGCGATGACCGGGCGCGGCGACGTCGCCTTCGGCACCGCGGTCGCCGGACGGCCCGCGGACGTCCCGAACGTCGCCGGCATCATCGGCATGTTCCTCAACACCATCCCGGCCCGGGTCGCCTTCGCCCCCGACGAGCCGCTGCTCGACCTGTTGCGCCGTATGCAGTCCGAGCGCGCCGCCGTCATGCCGTACGAGTACGTGGGCCTCGGCACGCTCCAGCAGGAGACCGGCCACCGCCGCCTCTTCGACACCCTCTTCGTGCTCCGCTCCGCCGACGGCGAGGACCGCGCCGCCGCGCTTCGGCAGCGGCACGGCATCACCGACGTTACGAACGTCGACGGCACCCACTTCCCGCTCACCCTGATCGTCACCCCCGAGACGCGGCTGCGGGTCACCCTCGCCGCCCGTCCCGACCTCTTCGACGCCGAGGCCGCCACCACCATCCTCGGCCGCTTCACGACCGTTCTGGAGCGGCTCGGCGACCTCCTCGCCGGTTCGGACGCGGTCACCGCCCGTACCGTCGGAGTGGACCTGCTGCTGCCGGCGGAGCGCGCCGCACTGGCCGCCGAGTGGTCCGGCAGCCGCGAGCCCGTCCCGAACGAGACCATCGCCGACATGCTGACGGCCCAGGTCGCCCGCACCCCCGACGCGGTGGCCCTGGTCTTCGGCGAGCGCGCCCTGACGTACGCCGAACTCGACGCGCACATCAACCGCATCGCCCGCCTGCTCCTCGCCCGGGGCGCGGGACCCGAGAAGGTCGTGGCGCTCGCGCTGCCCCGGTCCATCGACATGGTCGCCGCCCTCTTCGCCGTCCTGCGGACCGGCGCCGCGTACCTGCCGCTCGACCTGGACCACCCGGCCGACCGGCTGCGCCTCATGGTCGAGGACACCGGCCCCCTGTGCCTCGTCTCCACCGCCGCCGTCGCCCCGACCCTGCGCGGACCCGACGGCGCCGTCGCCCCCGAACTCCTCCTGGACGACAAGACCGTGGCCGCCGAGCTGGCCGCCCTGCCCGGCGGGGAGATCACGGACGCCGAGCGGCCCGCCTTCGCCCACGACGTGGCCGACCGGCTGGAGTACCCGGCCTACGTCATCTACACCTCCGGCTCCACCGGCCGCCCCAAGGGCGTCGTCACCCCTTACCGGGGCCTGACGAACATGCAGCTCAACCACCAGAAGGAGATCTTCGACCCGGCCATCGCCTCGGCCGGCGGGCGGCGCCTGCGCATCGCGCACACCGTCTCCTTCGCCTTCGACATGTCGTGGGAAGAGCTCCTGTGGCTCGTCGAGGGCCACGAGGTCCACGTCTGTGACGAAGAGCTGCGCCGCGACGCCGAGGCCCTGGTCGCCTACTGCGACCTGCACCGGGTCGACGTGGTCAACGTGACCCCCACCTACGCCCAACTCCTCATCGAGGAAGGCCTCCTCGACCGGGACGAGCCCGGCACCTCCGGAGCCGGGAAGCACCGCCCCGCGCTCGTCCTGCTCGGCGGCGAAGCCGTCTCCGACACGGTGTGGACGACGCTGCGCCGCACCGAGGGCACGTACGGCTACAACCTGTACGGGCCCACCGAGTACACGATCAACACCCTCGGCGGCTCGACCACGGACAGCGCCACCTCCACGGTCGGCATGCCCATCCGCAACACGCGCGCCTACGTCCTGGACACGATGCTCCGGCCGGTCCCGCCGGGCTGCCCCGGCGAGCTGTACATCGCCGGCACGGGCCTGGCCCGCGGCTACCACGACCGCCCCGGCCTGACCGCCGAACGCTTCGTCGCGGACCCCTTCGGCGAGCCGGGGGAGCGGATGTACCGCACCGGCGACCTCGTGCGGCAGCGGCCCGACGGGCTGCTCGACTTCCTGGGCCGCACCGACGACCAGGTGAAGATCCGCGGATACCGGATCGAGCTGGGCGAGATCGCCACGGCCCTCTCCTCGCACCCCGAGGTCGCCCACGCGGCGGTCGTCGTCAACGAGAGCACCGGCACCAAGCGGCTCGTCGGCTACTTCGCCCCGGAGGACGGCACGCAACCGGGGGAGGCGCTGCTCCAGCGGCTGCGTGAACACCTCAAGGCCGGGCTGCCCGACTACATGGTCCCCTCCGCGCTCGTCCCCGTGGACACCCTGCCGCTCACCGTCAACGGCAAGCTGGACGTACGGGCCCTGCCCGCGCCGGACTTCGCCGGATCGGGCACGAGCCGCGCCCCGCGCACCCCGCGCGAGGAGACGCTCTGCGGCCTCTTCGCGGAGGTCCTCGGCCTGCCCGAGGGCAGCGTCGGCATCGACAGCGACTTCTTCGAGCTCGGCGGCCACTCGCTGCTCGCCACCCGGCTCGTCAGCCGCGCCCGTACCGCCCTCGACACCGAACTCGCCATCCGTGACCTGTTCGAGGCGCCCACCGTCGCGGAGCTCGTCGAGAGGGCGGACCGTGCCGGCGGCGCCGCCCGGCCCGCGCTGACGGCCGCCGAGCGGCCCGACGAACTGCCGCTCTCCCACGCCCAGCAGCGGCTCTGGGTGATCCAGCAGATCGAGTGCACCTCGGCCGCGTACAACTTCCCGCTGGTCATGCGGTTGCGCGGGGCCCTCGACGTCGACGCCTGGGGCGCGGCGCTCGCCGACGTCACCGCACGGCACGAAGCGCTGCGCACGGTCTTCGTGGAGCGTGACGGCCAGGCCCTCCAGCGGGTGCTGCCCGCCCACGAAGCCAGGCCCGTCGTCGAGCGCCTGTCCGCCACCGAGGACCAGGTGCCCGACCTGATCGAGGCCACCGTCAACCGGCCGTTCGACCTCGCCGCCGAACTGCCGCTGCGGGCCACGGTCGTGGAGCTGGCCCCCGAGGACCACGTCGTCGTCCTGCTGCTCCACCACATCACCACCGACGAGTGGTCGGACCGCCCCTTCCTCCGCGACCTGGCCGCCGCCTACGCGGCCCGCACCGCCGGTACGGCACCGCGCTGGGAGCCGCTGCCCGTCCAGTACGCCGACTACGCCCTCTGGCAGCAGCGCCTGCTCGGCGACCCGGCGGACGCCGACAGCCTGGCCGCCCGTCAGCTGGAGTACTGGCGTACGACCCTGGACGGCGCCCCCGAGGAGCTGGAACTGCCCACGGACCGGCCCCGGCCCGCCCGCCCGGCGTTCTCGGGCGCCGAACTGGACATCGCCTTCGACGCCGACGTCCACGAGGGGCTGAAGCGGATCGCCCGCGAGACCGGCGCCAGCATGTTCATGGTCGTCCACGCGGCCGTGGCGGCCCTGCTGCACCGCATGGGCGCCGGGACGGACATCCCGCTCGGCTCGCCCATCGCGGGGCGCGGCGACGAGGCCCTCGACGACCTGGTCGGCTTCTTCGTCAACACCCTCGTGCTCCGCACCGACCTGAGCGGCGACCCGTCCTTCACCGAGCTCCTCGCCCGGGTCAGGGAGACCGACCTCGCCGCCTTCTCCCACGCGGACGTGCCCTTCGAGTCGGTCGTCGAGAAGCTCAACCCGACCCGCTCCCTCTCCCGGAACCCCCTGTTCCAGGTGATGGTCGGCTACCACGCCCGTACCGGCGACAGCCTCGAACTGCCCGGCCTGAGCGCCGACTACGTGCCGTTCCGCATCCGCTCCGCCAAGTTCGACCTGGTGTTCAGTTTCACCGAGCACACACCGGCCGACGGCTCCGCCGGCTCCCTGGCCTGCCGCCTGGAGTTCGCCACCGAGCTGTTCGACCACGCGACCGCCGAGCGTCTCGGCGAGCGCCTGCGCGCACTGGTCGCGGCCCTCGTCGCCGCGCCCGAACAGCCCGTGTCGCGGGCGGAGATCCTCGCCGACGACGAACGGCACCTGGTCCTGGAGGGCTTCAACGGCACCGCCCGCGAGGTCGACGAGGAAACCTTCCCGGCCCTGTTCGCGGCCCGGCTCGCCGAGCGCCCCGACGCGGTCGCCGTGGTCGACCGCGTCCGGGCCGTCACGTACGCGGAGCTCGACGCCCGCGCCAACCGCCTCGCCCGGCTGCTCGCGACGCGTGGCGTCGGTGCCGAGAGCGTCGTCGGCGTGGCCGTGCCCCGCTCGGTCGACATGGTCGCCACGGTGCTCGCCACGCTGAAGCTGGGCGCCGCGTTCCTGCCGCTGGACCTGGTCCACCCGGCCGACCGGCTCGCCTACATGATCGAGGACTCGCGGGCGGCGCTCGTCGTCGGGACCGAGCCGGTCGCGGGCAAGATCCCGCAGGTCGCGGGCGTACCGGTGGTGCTGCTCGACGAGCCGACGGTCGCCGCCGAACTGGCGGCCCTGCCCGAGAGCGCGATCGAGGCGCAGCCGGTCCTGATGGACCAGGCCGCGTACGTCATCTACACCTCCGGTTCGACCGGCCGCCCCAAGGGTGTCGTCGTCCCGCACGAGGGCATTTCCAGCCTCGTCGCCACGGCGGTCGACCGCATGGGGCTGGAACACGACAGTCACGTCCTGCAGTTCGCCTCGATCGGCTTCGACGTCTTCGCGTTCGAACTGTCCATGGCGCTCTGCCACGGCGGCCGCCTCGTTCTCATCACCGACGAGGCACGGGTCGCGGGCCCGGCACTCACCGACTTCCTCGCCGAGCAGCGGATCACGCACATGATCCTGCCGCCGTCGCTCGTCTCCGCCCTGCCGCCCGGCTGCGCACTGCCCGAGGGATCGACCGTCCTCGTCGGTACGGAGACGGTGCCGCCGGACGTCTTCGAGAGGTTCGGCGCCACGGCCCACCTGATCTGCGCCTACGGACTCACCGAGGCCACCGTCAACTCCACGCTCTGGCCCTCGCGCGAGCACGGAGGCCGCCCCTCCGGCCGGGTGCCCATCGGCCGGCCCGACCCCAACACCCGCGCCTACGTCCTGGACGACCACCTGCGGCCCGTCCCGCCCGGCGTCGTCGGCGAGCTGTACGTGGCCGGCCGCGGCCTCGCCCGCGGCTACCTCGGCAAGGCCCCGCTCACCTCCGAGCGGTTCGTCGCCGACCCGTTCGGCGCGCCCGGCAGCCGGATGTACCGCACCGGCGACCGCGCCCGCTGGCGCGCCGACGGCAACCTGGACTTCCTCGGGCGCGTCGACACCCAGGTGAAGGTCCGCGGCTTCCGCATCGAACTGGGCGAGATCGAGGCCGCGCTCGCCGGGCACCCGTCCGTCGCCCAGGCCGCCGTGGTCCCCGACCGCGACGGCGACATCGTCCGCCTCGTCGGCTACGCCGTCCCCGAGGCGGGGGAGTCCCTGGAGGCGGACCTCGACCCGCAGGAGCTGCGTGCCCATGTGGCCGGGCTGCTGCCCGAGTACATGGTCCCGGCGCTCGTCGTCGCCCTCGACGGACCGCTGCCGCTGACCCCCAACGGCAAGCTGGACCGCAAGGCGTTGCCCGTACCGGACTGGGCGGCGATGACCGGCGACGCACAGCCGGCCAACGAGACGCAGGAACGGCTGGCCGCGCTGTTCGGCGAGATCCTCAAGCTGGAGAAGGTCGGCGTCCACGACAACTTCTTCGCGCTCGGCGGGCACTCCATGGCCTCGATGCGGCTCCTCGGGCGTATCCGCGCCGAGTTCGGCGTCGAGCTGTCCATCCGCGACGTCTTCGACGCGCTGACCGTCGCCGGCATCGAGGGCAAGCTCAAGGGCGCCGCCACGGCCCGCCCGGCTCTGCGCCCGGTGGAGGACCGTCAGGAACCGTTCCTGGCCGCACCCGTCCAGCGCTGGCAGTGGGACGCCCACCAGCGGCACGGGGGCTTCGACCACGCGCTCGTCCTGCGCTCGCCCGGCGGCCTGGACGCGGACGCGCTGTCCGCGGCCCTCGCCGACGTGGCCGACCGCCACGAGCCGCTGCGCACGGCGTTCTCGGAACGCGACGGCGCCCTGCACCACCGGGCCGTCGAGCCCCCGGTCCTCACCCTGGAGGAGTGCGACGACCTGGAGGCGCGCCTCACCGAACTGGCCGCCGGATCACCGGAGCCGGACCGCAAGGCCCCGCTCGTCGCCCACCTGCTGACGGCGGCCTCGGGGGAGCAGGCACTGCTCCTGGCCATGCACTACCTGGCGGTGGACGAATGGTCGGTCGTCCCGCTCTTCCGCGACCTGACGACGGCGTACGCGGCCCGGAAGGCGAGCGGCGAGCCCGGCTGGGCCCCGCTGCCGGTCGGTTACGCGGACTACGCCACGTGGGCCCGCGAGGTCCTGGGCGACCTGAGCGACCCGGACAGCCCCGGCGGACGTCAACTCGCCTACTGGCAGGAGACCCTGAAGGGCGCCCCGAACCGGCTGGCCCTCCCGGCGGACGGCAGCTGCTCGTCCTCGCCCGGCGCGGACCACGTGGGCTTCGTCCTGGACGAGGACTTGCACGCGGCCGTGGACGAGCTGGCCCGGGCGACCGGCACGAGCATGTTCATGGTGCTGCACTCCGCCCTGGCGGCGCTGCTCACCGCCCACGGCGCGGGCACGGACCTGCCCATCGGAACGATGGTCGCGGGCCGTACCGACGATCAACTTGCCGACCTGGTGGGCTGCTTCTTCAACACGGTCGTGCTGCGCACCGACACCGGTGGCGACCCGACGTTCGCGCAGCTCCTGGCCCGCGTACGGGAGACCACGCTCGGCGCCCTCGACCGGCAGGACGTCCCGTTCGAGGAGGTCGTCCGGGCGACCGGGCTGCCCGAGGAAGGCCCGCAGGTCATGGTGATCCACCATGAGCAGGCGGACCTGGAGCAGTTGGAGGGCGGCATCGGCTCCCTCGACGCCGTACCGACCGGCTCGACCCGGGCACAGCTGAGCCTCAGCTTCTACGAGCCGCAGGGCGACGGCCCGGTCCACTGCGGCCTGATCCACGCCACCGACCTGTTCGGCACCGCCAAGGCGCGGCGGCTCGCCGACGAACTCCAGAGGCTGCTGCGTACCGTGGCCGCCGACCCGGAACAGCCGCTCTCGGAGCTGTTCACCGCCATGTCCACAAGGAGTGAGACCGCATGAGCACCAACCCGTTCGAGGACCCGCAGGGCAGCTTCCTGGTCCTGGTCAACGACGAGAACCAGCACTCGATCTGGCCCTCGTTCGCCGAGGTCCCCGCCGGCTGGCGAACCGTCTTCGGCGAGGACACCCGCGACGCGTGCCTCGCGTACGTCGAGCAGCACTGGACGGACCTCCGCCCGGCCGGCCTGGCCACCGCCCAGCAGTCCTGACGCCCCCGCACGACCGACGCCGCCGCCCGTGGAGCTCCCTCCACGGG
>NZ_JBSGWV010000043.1:0-50712 GCF_053609105.1 Streptomyces sp. NPDC054975 | reverse complement strand
ACACCCACGGTGTGCCGGGCCCTGACGCGTCCGCGGGAGGCGGGGCGCCGAGCGGGCGTCAGGCCTCGGGCCGCTCGGGCGCCAGCAGGAGCACCTTGCCGACGTGGGAGCCGGAGTCCAGGGCCCGGTGCGCCTCGGCGGCGTTCCGCATCTCCACCGTGCGGTCGACCACCGCGCGTACCGTGCCGGAGCCGATCAGCGGCCAGACGTGCTCGCGCACCGCCGCGACGATGGCCGCCTTCTCGTGCGTCGGGCGGGCGCGCAGCGTCGTCCCCGCGATCGCGGCCCGCTTGGACATCAGCGCGCCGAGGTTCAACTCGCCCTTCACGCCGCCCTGCAGACCGATCACGGCCAGCCGGCCGTTGACCGCGAGCGCCTTCACGTTGCGTTCCAGGTACTTCGCTCCGACGATGTCCAGGATCACGTCCGCCCCGGCGCCGTCCGTGGCCTTGTGCAGCTCCTCGACGAAATCCTGCTCGCGGTAGTCGATCAGGATGTCCGCGCCCAGCTCGGCGCAGCGCGCGAGCTTCTCCGGGCCGCCCGCGGTGACCGCGACCTTCGCACCCACCGCCTTGGCGAGCTGGATCGCCATCGTGCCGATGCCGCTCGCGCCACCATGCACCAACAGCGTCTCGCCGGGCCGCAGATGGGCGACCATGAACACGTTCGACCAGACGGTGCAGACCGCCTCGGGCAGCGCCGCGGCCGTCACGAGGTCCATGCCCTCCGGTACCGGCAGCAGCTGACCGACGGGGACGACGACCTTCTCCGCGTAGCCGCCGCCCACCAGCAGCGCGCACACCTCCTGGCCGACCGACCAGCCGGACACTCCGGGGCCCAACGCGGCGATCCGGCCGGAACATTCGAGGCCGGGGTATGGAGAGGTGCCCGGCGGCGGGTCGTAGAAGCCCTGTCGCTGGAGCAGATCGGCACGGTTGACGGCGCTCGCCACCACCTCGACGAGGACCTCGCCCTCGGCGGGCACGGGATCGGGCACCTCGGCCCAGACGAGGGCCTCGGGACCACCGGGTTCCGGAATCGTGATCGCATGCATGGCGGCGAGGCTACTCGGGCGGCGTGGACAGCGGGGTGACGGGCGCCGCGCGCACGATGGTGATCACACGGTCCGTCAACTGCAGGGGACTGGCGGCCGGATCGTCGTAACCGAGCAGCCGGTGCCCGCGCAACACGCTGATCACGAGGTCCTCGGTCTCCCGTACGCTCTTGCCCACCTCGGACTTTATGACCGGCCTCTCCACAAGATCGAGGCCCGAACCCTGCTGGATGAGGTCCTCCATGACCGTGCCGGCACTGGGGCTGAGCACGGAGAGGCCGAGCAGCCGTCCGGCGGCGCTGGCACTGGTGATCACGGCGTCCGCTCCGGACTGGCGCAGCAGCGGCGCGTTCTCCTCCTCCCGTACGGCGGCGACGATCTTCGCGCCCCTGTTGAGCTGCCGGGCGGTGAGCGCCACCAGGACGGCGGTGTCGTCGCGCTGGGTGGCGATGACGATCTGACGTGCCTTCTGCACCTCGGCGCGGATCAGCACATCGCTACGAGTCGCGTCGCCGACCACGCCGACGAACCCGTCCGCGTTCGCCGTCTCGATGACCTTGGTGGACGGGTCGACGATGACGATCTGGTCCTTGCGCAGCCCTGTCGCGCAGAGCGTCTGGATCGCGGAACGGCCCTTGGTGCCGAAGCCGACGACGACGGTGTGGTCACGCAAGGTGGACCTCCAACGGTTCAGCCGCCACTCCTCCCGGGTCCGCTCGGTGAGGACCTCAAGAGTGGTGCCGACCAGGATGATCAGGAACAGTACGCGCAGGGGCGTGACGAACAGGATGTTCACGAGCCGCGCCGAGTCGCTGTACGGGACGATGTCGCCGTAACCCGTGGTGGAGAGGGTGACGGTCGCGTAGTAGGCGCAGTCGAGGAAGTCGAGGGTCTCGTTGGCGTTGTCGTGGTAGCCGTCGCGGTCGACATAGACGATGAGCGTCGTCAGGGCCAGCACGCCCAGAGCCATCAACAGGCGCTTGGTCACCTGCCGTAGGGGCTTCTCGACGACACGGCGGGGCATCCGGACCCGGCTGGGGGACACCTTCTCGTCCGCGTGGCGGGCCATCACGTCACGGCTGGGAAGTTTCACGTGAAACACCCTCCTTCCGGGCTTCGGGCTGTCCCTGGACATGGCGCGGGCTTCCGCCGGTGAGGGAACCCGGCGAGGCGAGGGGTCCGGGCGACGAGAGAGAGCCCGGCCAGGGGAGGTCGAGGATTTCCAGAGCGTCGCCGGGCCGCGCGCCGCCGGGCGGTACGACGGCCATCCCGTCCGCCGCCGCGATCCCCCGGAGCATGGCGGGACCGTGGTAGCGCAGAGGGACGACCTGATCGTCACGGTGGACGACCGGAACGAGCCGGGTGTCGTGGGGATGGCCCTGCACCTCGTCCGCCATGGGGCCCCGGTACGGCGGCGGGAGCGCGGCGCCCGCGAGGGCCAGCAGCAGCGGCTCGGCCAGGGTGAGCAGACCCGATACGGCGGCGAGGGGGTTGCCGGGCAGCCCGACGAGATGCCGGTCGGCGTCGAGGCGCGCGAGCAGCATCGGGTGGCCGGGGCGGACCTTCACCCCGTCGACGAGCAGGGTCGCTCCCGCCTTGGCGAGCACGGGGTGGACGTGGTCGACGGGGCCGGAGGCCGTGCCGCCGGTGGTGATCACCAGATCGGCCGGGGAGCGGGTGACGGCCGCGAGGAGGGCTTCGGCGTCGTCGCCGATCCGTCGGGTGGCGAGCACCTCGGCGCCCAGCGCGTTCAGCCAGGGGCCGAGCATGGGGCCGAGGGCGTCCCGGATCAGCCCGTCGTGGGGGAGTCCGGAGGTCAGCAGCTCGTCTCCGAGGACGAGGACCTCCACGCGGGGACGGACGCGGGTCGGCAGCTCGTCGTACCCGGCGGCGGCCGCGAGACCGAGGACGGCGGGGGTCACCTGGGTCCCGGCGGGCAGCAGCCGGTCACCGGCGCGGCATTCCTGGCCCCGGGGGCGGATGTCCTGGCCGGGCACGACCTCGCGCCGGGCGTGCAGATGGCCGCTCGCGTCGGTGCGGGCGTGCTCGCTGCGGATGACCGCCGAGGTCTCGGGCGGTACGCGAGCGCCGGTGGCGATCCGTACAGCGGCGCCGTCCTCCAGCGGGGCGGCGGGGGCGTGGCCGGCGAGCACGGTGTCGTGCGCGCGGATCTCCCAGGGCCCGGGCCCGGCGACCGCCCAGCCGTCCATGGCCGAGGTGTCGAAGGAGGGCAGGTCGGTGAGCGCGTGAAGCGGCTGGGCGAGCACCTGGCCCAGGGCCTGGTCGAGCGGCGTACGGAGGGGCGGGCGCGCGGCGCCCACGGTGGCCCCGGCGCGGGCGGCGAGGGCCCGCGCGGCGGGCCAGGCGGTGGCGCGGTGCGGTTCGTCGGTGGTCGACGGGAGCTCCGCGCCGCGCTGCGGGGCGACGAGGGCAAGGACCTCGTCGACGCCGTCGTCGTCGCCTTCGTCATGGGGTGTCATCCGGCCGTGTCCCGCTCCGCCTCGGCGGCCCAGCGGTTGGCGAGGGCGGCGGCCTTGCGGGACGCCTCCGCGACGGCCTCGGAGCCGGCGACAGCACCCTCGGCGGCCGCCTTCGCCGCCGCGTACCCGACCAGGAAGGTGGTCAGCGGCGCGGCGGGGCGGGCGACCCCGTGGGCGGCGTCCCGGGCCAGATCGAGCAGCACGCCGGTGTCGACGTCGATCTCGATGCCCAGTTCGTCCTTGACTGCGGTGATCCATTCGTCCAGCACGTTCCCATGCTCCCTGATCCTGGCCCGGGCCGCGGCGATGTCCTCCCAGGTGTCGCAGTCGAAGGAGGCGAGGGGGCCTGCGGTGACCCGGACGAGCCGCAGTCCCTCGGTGAGGAGACGCAGCGGGAGCCCGGAGAGGGTGCTGTGCGCGGTGGTGAGGTGAGCCAGCTCACGGCGGAGGGCCTCGGTGCGGTACGCGGCGACGAGCGGCTGGTCGCGGCCGTCGGCATCGACCAGGAGGGCCGCGTCGGCGTCGGGCGCGGCGGTCAGGGTGTCCAGGAGCCGCAGGCCGGTCCCCTCGTCGAGGAACGGCAGGTCGGCGGAGAGGACGAGCACCGCACCGGCCGCGACCTCGCGCACCCCGGCGTCGAGCGCGGCCAGCGGCCCCCCACCGGGCGGCTCCTCCCGCGCCCACACCACGGGCCGTACGGTCTCGCGCCGCGCCCCGACGACCACGGTCCGACCGGCTCCCCGGCATCCGCCGAGCACCCGGTCGAGCAGCGCCCGCCCTCCGACCCGCAGCCCGGGTTTGTCCACCCCACCCAGCCGCTTGGCAGCCCCGCCGGCCAGCACGACAGCGTCATACAAGGTCGTCACCCCAGCAGTATGAGCTGCGCCCGGCCCAAGAGCCCCCAGCCGTCTCAAGGAGGAAGACGACGGGCGCTCCGCCCCGCGCAGGGGCGCGCCGGGCCCGGCGGCGGCGTGGGTGTCCTTGGCCGGCCGCCGGGCCTCGGTGGGTCAGAGGGTGCGGAGCAGCACCGCCGGGTGTTCGACGCAGTCCGCGACGTAGCGGAGGAAGCCGCCCGCCGTGCCTCCGTCGCAGACCCGGTGGTCGAAGGTCAGCGACAGCTGGACGACCTGGCGGACCGCCAGTTCGCCGTTGTGGACCCACGGCTTGGGGATGATCCGGCCCACCCCGAGCATCGCCGCCTCCGGGTGGTTGATGATCGGCGTGGAGCCGTCGACCCCGAACACCCCGTAGTTGTTCAGCGTGAACGTCCCGCCGGTCAGGTCCCCCGGCGTCAGCGTTCCCTTCCGCGCCGACTCCGTCAGCCGCGCGAACTCCTCCGTCAGCGACTCCGCCGACCGCGTGCCCGCGTCCCGGACCACCGGAACGACCAGACCGCGCTCGGTCTGCGCCGCGAACCCGAGGTGCACGGACGGCAGGCGGACGATCTCCCGCGCCGCCATGTCCACCGTGGAGTTGAGCTCCGGGTGGCGGGCGAGCGCATGGGTGCAGATCCGGGCGAGCAGCGCGAGGAGCGAGACCTTCGGGCCGCCGGCCGCGTTCATCGCGGCCCGCGCCGCCATGAGTTCGGTCGCGTCGGCGTCGACCCAGCAGGTCGCGTCCGGGATCTCCGTACGGCTGCGGGAGAGCTTGTCGGCGACGGCGCCCCGGACTCCGCGCAGCGGCACACGGTCACCAGCGGCCACGCTTGCCACGCCCGCCCCCGCGGCCACGGCGGGAGCCGGACTCGTGGCGGCCGGCTCGGCGGCGGCCAGGGCGGACTCCACGTCGGCCCGCAGGATCAGCCCGTCCGGGCCCGACCCCCGTACCGTGCGCAGATCGAGTCCCTTGTCCCGGGCCAGCTTCCGCACGAGCGGCGAGATCACCGGCACCGGCCCGTCGACGGCGGCCGGAGCCGCGGCCGGAACCGGGACGGGGGCCGGAGCGACGGCCGGGGCCGCCGGGCTCTCGCGCCGCACCCGGCGACGCCTGGCCGCCGGTCCCGCCGTGCCGTACCCGACGAGCACGTTGCCGGAGTACTCCGAGGACTCGGCCGCGCCTGCCGCGTCCACCACAGCCACGGACGCCGACCCCGAAGCCGAACCCGAGCCCGCAGCCCCGCCGACCGCGACGGTCAGCAGCGGCGCCCCGACGGGCAGTTCGCTGCCCTCATCGCCGAAGCGGGCGGTCACCACGCCCCCGTACGGGCACGGCACCTCCACCATGGCCTTCGCCGTCTCGACCTCCACGACCGGCTGGTCGATGGCGACGACGTCGCCGACGTCCACCAGCCAGCGCACGATCTCCGCCTCGGTCAGCCCCTCGCCGAGGTCGGGCAGCTTGAACTCAAGGACCTGGGCCATCAGTTCCCCGCCTCCCACTGCAGCCGCGCCACCGCGTCGAGGACCCGGTCCACGCCCGGCAGGTGGTGCCGCTCCAGCATCGGCGGCGGGTACGGGATGTCGAACCCGGCGACCCGGAGCACCGGCGCCTCCAGGTGGTGGAAGCAGCGCTCGCTCACGCGCGCCGCGATCTCCCCGCCCGGCCCGCCGAACCCGGCCGACTCGTGCACGACGACCGCCCGCCCGGTGCGCCGCACCGACGCACAGACCGTCTCCTCGTCGAACGGCACCAGCGAGCGCAGATCGACCACTTCCAGGTCCCAGCCCTCTGCCTGCGCCGCCTCGGCCGCCTCCAGGCAGACCGGCACCGAAGGACCGTACGTGATCAGCGTCGCGCTGCGGCCGGCGCGCCGCACCACGGCCTTGCCGATCGGCTCCACCGGCGTCGGCGCCTCGGGCCGCCAGTCGGCCTTCGACCAGTAGAGCCGCTTGGGCTCCAGGAAGACGACCGGGTCGTCCGAGGCGATCGCCGCCCGCAGCAGTCCGTACGCGTCCTCGACCGTCGCCGGGGTGACGACGTGGAGGCCCGGCGTCGCCATGTAGTAGGCCTCGGAGGAGTCGCTGTGGTGCTCCACACCGCCGATCCCGCCGCCGTACGGCACCCGGATCACCAGCGGCATCGGCATCGCGCCCCGCGTGCGGTTCCGCATGCGGGAGACATGGCTGATCAGCTGCTCGAACGCCGGGTAGGCGAAGGCGTCGAACTGCATCTCGACGACCGGCCGCAGCCCGTACATCGCCATGCCGACGGCCGTACCGAGGATGCCGGCCTCCGCCAGCGGGGTGTCCGTGCAGCGGTCCTCGCCGAACTCCTTGGCAAGCCCGTCGGTGACCCGGAAGACGCCGCCGAGCGTGCCGACGTCCTCGCCCATGACATGGACGGTCGGGTCCTCGGCCATCGCGTCGCGCATCGCCCGCTGGAGCGCCTGCGCCATGGTGGCGGGCTTGGCCGCGACCTTCTTCTCCGCAGGCTTCTGCGCGGTGGTCATCACGCCTCGCTCTCGGCGTCGAGCTCGGCCCGCAGCTGCGCCGCCTGCTCACGCAGTTGTGCCGTCTGCTCGGCGTAGACGTGCGCGAACAGATCCATCGGGTCCAGGACCGGATCGGCGTTCATCCGCTCACGCAGCTCCGCCGCCATCGTCTCGGCGGCCTCGGCCGCCGCCCGCCTGCCGTCCTCGTCGAGCAGGCCACGCTCCGTCAGCTCCCTCTCCATGAGGAGGATCGGGTCGTGCGCCCGCCAGGTCTCGACCTCGCTGTCCCCGCGGTAGCGGGTCGCGTCGTCGGCGTTGGTGTGGGCGTCGATCCGGTACGTGACGGCCTCGACCAGCGTCGGTCCGCCACCCCGCCGCGCGCGTGCCACGGCCTCGGTCAGCACCTGGTGGACGGCGACGGCGTCGTTGCCGTCGACGAGCCGGCCCGGCATGCCGTACCCGACGGCCTTGTGGGCCAGCGAGGGGGCCGCGGTCTGCTTGGCGAGCGGCACGGAGATCGCGAAGCCGTTGTTCTGCACGAGGAAGACCACCGGGGCCTTCCAGACGGCCGCGAAGTTCAGCGCCTCGTGGAAGTCGCCCTCGCTGGTGCCGCCGTCGCCGACCATGGCGAGGGCGACCACGTCGTCACCCTTGAGCCGGGCCGCGTGGGCCAGCCCCACCGCGTGCGGGAGCTGCGTGGCGAGCGGGGTGGACAGCGGTGCGACGCGGTACTCGTGCGGGTCGTACCCGGTGTGCCAGTCGCCGCGCAGCAGCGTCAGCGCCTGCACCGGGTCCAGGCCGCGGGCGACGGCCGCCAGGGTGTCGCGGTACGAGGGGAAGAGCCAGTCCCGGTCCTCCAGGGCCAGGGCGGCCGCGACCTCGGCGGCCTCCTGCCCGGTGGTCGACGGGTAGACGGCCAGTCGGCCCTGCTTGGTGAGCGCCGTGGCCTGCGTGTTGTACCGACGGCCGCGCACGAGCTCCGCGTAGAGCCGCCGCAGCAGCTCGGGGTCGGCCTTGGCCGCCGCGTCCGTGCCGAGGACCCGGAAGGGCTCGGCGTCGGGCAGCAGCGGGGCGGGGTCGGTGCGCGGCTTCCACGCCGGGGGCGGGGTGGGCCGGTAGGCGGTCGCGGCACCGGGCGGCTCTTGGACTGTCGAACTGCGCTGTTGCAACGAGTCCACCTCCTCGTGGGAGCGGGCATAAGACCCGAAGGCGGGTGGCGCGAATGTGGTGCGCCTCACCTACCGATTGTTCGGTCGTGGAGGCATTTTGGCTACAGGCACCCTCAGCCTGTGGACAATCGGTTCTCCACAGCCTGGGATGGAGACATGTCGTCCATGGATGAGAGGTGGGGGGACATGGCGGATGAACAAATGGCCGACGGCTGGGAGCAGGCGCTGCCCCAGAGCCCGGCCGGAGCCCCCCAGGGCACGCCCGCGCGCCCGCTCGACGCGATCGACCGGGACATCCTGCGCATCCTGCAGACGGACGGTCGCGCGTCGATACGCTCCGTGGCCGAACGGGTCCATGTGTCCCGGGCCAACGCCTACGCGCGGATCAACCGGCTGATCGACGACGGGGTGATCCGCGGCTTCAGCGCGCGGGTCAACCACGAGCGGGCGGGCCACGGCGCCTCGGCGTACATCACGCTCAAGATCGTCCAGAACTCCTGGCGGACCGTGCGCGAGCAGCTCCAGGCACTGCCGGGCGCCGCGCACATCGCCCTGGTCAGCGGGGACTTCGACGTCCTCCTGCTGGTGCACACGCCGGACAACCGGACGCTGCGCGAGCTGGTGCTGACCAAGCTCCAGTCCATCCCGGAGGTGCTCTCCACCCGCACACTGCTGGTCTTCGAGGAGACGGACCTCGACCCGCACCACTGACGGTCCGCACCGGGACGGGCCCGCGGACAGGCCTCAGCGGGCCGTCCGCAGCCCGTCGAAGGCGAGGTGGACGACGGTGTCGGCGAGCTGCTCCCGGTCGCCATGGGCGCCCGGCAGGGGCCGGTACCACTCCACCAGTGAGTTGATCATGCCGAAGAGCAGCCGGGTGGCGAGCTTTATGTCCACGTCGGCCCGCAGGTCCCCGTCGGCCACCGCCGCCTTCAGCAGATCGGCCACCTTGTGGTCGAACTCCCGGCGCCGCTCCATGGCCCAGCGCTCGGTGTCGGTGTTGCCCCGGACCCGCAGCAGCAGCGTCACGTACGGCAGCTCGGCGATCAGCACCTCGACGGTGCGCCGGGTGACGTACTCGACCCGCTCGATGGCACGCCCGCGCCCGGCGCCCGGCTCGTCGAGGATCCCGAAGAGCCCGTCGAGCGCGCGGCTGACGGCCCTGCGCAGCAGTTCCTCCTTGCCCGCGACATGGTGGTAGATCGAGGACTTGGAGATCCCCGCGGCCTTGGAGAGGTGCTCCATGGACGTGCCGTCGTAGCCCCGCTCGTTGAAGACGCCCACGGCGACGGAGAGCAGGGACTCGGGGGTGTAGGTGTCCCGCTTCGGGGTCGTCATGCCGAGGCCTCCTCACCGGCCGCGTCGCGGTCGCGCCGGTCCGCCGCGTCCGCGTCCCGGTCGCGCCGGTCGGCCGCGTCCGCGTCCCGGTCGCGCCGGTCGGCCGCCGCCTGCTCCGCGGCGGCGCGGCGGCGCAGGGCCTGCGAGGGGGCGTAGCGGCCCGTCGGGTACTCCTCGTGGAGGTTGGACAGCGTCTCCAGGACCCAGCCCGCGCCCAGCTCCTCGGCCCAGGCGAGGGGGCCGCGCGGGTAGTTCACGCCGAGCCGCATCGCGGTGTCGATGTCGTCGGCGTCCGCCACCGCGCGCGTGGCGGCGTCGTACGCGAAGTCGGCGAGCATCGCGACCGTACGGGCGACGATCATGCCGGGGACGTCGCGGATGACGCTGACCTTCTTGCCCGCGGCCTGGAACAGGCCGATCGCCTCCTGGAGAGAGACGTCCTCCACCGTCGCCGCGGGCGCCAGGACGATCCGCTCGCAGGTGGCGAAGTCCAGCGCCAGGTCGATGTGGATGACCGGCATCTCGGCGTCGTCGGCGGCGGTTCCGTCGGCGAGGAAGAGCCGGGTCCCGCTGGGCAGCTCGATCCAGCCCGGGTAGCCGGGTACGGCGTCGTCGGCGCGCTCGACGGCGATCCCGGACTCCTCGAAGAGCCCCACCAGCGCCCGCGCCTGGTAAAGGTCTCCCTGGAGGGTGACCGAGGCCGGCGCCTCGGCGGGCGGCGCCGTGTGCGGCTCGGGGGCCGTCGCGCCGTCCCCGTACGGGAACCATCCGTGCCCCGACTTGCGGCCGAGCCGCGCCGACTCGACCAGGCGCCGCTGGGCGAGCGAGGGGGTGAACTTGGGGTCCTGGAAGAAGGAGTCCCAGACGGACCGGGTGACGGCCTCGTTGACGTCCTGACCGATGAGGTCGGTCAGCTCGAACGGGCCCATGCGGAAGCCGCCGCTCTCGCGCAGGGCCGCGTCGATGGTGGCGGGGTCGGCCGCGCCCTCCTCGTACACCCGCAGCGCCTCCGCGTAGAAGGGCCGAGCGATGCGGTTGACGATGAATCCGGGGGTGTCGGCGCAGCGCACCGGCGTCTTGCCCCAGCTCTTCGCGGTCTCGTACGCGCGCGTGGCGGCCGAGGCGTCGGTGGCGAAGCCGCTGACGACCTCGACGAGCGGCAGCAGCGGCGCCGGGTTGAAGAAGTGCAGTCCGACGAACCGGCCGGGCAGTCGCAGCCCTCCCGCGATCGCGGTGACGGAGAGGGAGGAGGTGTTGGTGGCGAGGAGGGTGTCGTCGCCGACGATCTTCTCGAGGTCGGCGAACAGCTGCTGCTTGACCGGGAGGTGCTCGACGATCGCCTCGACGACCAGGGCCGCGTCGGCCAGCTCCGTCAGCTCGGCCGCGGCGTGCAGCCGGGCCACGGCGGCGTCGCGTCCTGCCGCGTCGAGGCGCCCCTTCTCGACCAGCCGGTCCAGTCGGGCGGCGAGGGCGGTCACGGCCTCCTCGGCCCGGCCGGGGGCGCTGTCGTAGAGCCGTACGGGATGCCCGGCGACCAGGGCGACCTGTGCGATCCCCTGGCCCATGGTCCCCGTGCCGACGACGGCGACGGTACGGCTCCGGTCGAGGGCTTCGGCACCCAGATCCGGGGCCGTGGCCGGGGCGGCGTCCGGCGCGGAGTCGCTCACATTGGCGGTCATACGACTGATCCTCCCCGATGGGTTGTCCACAGCTTCGACAGACCCCCTTGTCCCGACCGATCGTTCGGTTACTCTAACTCTGTCCGCTCGTCCCTGCCCACCCGTCTTCCGCGACCACCCGTCGTGGAAGCTCCGCGCAGGCGTCACACGCGCCGAACCGATCTAGCTCGACGAGGAGTTGGTCCCGCCATGGCCGCCGCTCAGCTGACCACCGACGCTCTGGCCGAGAAGCACCGGTCCACACTCGACCAAGCACTCGACACGATCCGCACCCGTGCCTACTGGTCCCCGCACCCCGAGCACCCCAAGGCCTACGGTGAGAACGGCTCGCTGGACGCCGCCGCGGGCCTCGAGGCGTACAAGGCCCTGCTGAACACCCGCTTCGAGCTGGACCAGCCCGGCACGGACGGCTGGACCGGCGAGGAGACCTCGCCGTACGGCCCGGCGCTCGGCATCGAGTACCCGCACGCCGACATCGACGTCCTGCTGCCCGCGATGCGCGCCGGCATGGCCGCCTGGCGCGACGCCGGCGCCGAGGCCCGGGCCCTGGTCTGCCTGGAGATCCTCGCCCGCATCTCCGCCCGCACCCACGAGTTCGCGCACGCCGTCATGCACACCAGCGGCCAGGCGTTCATGATGGCGTTCCAGGCCGGCGGCCCGCACGCCCAGGACCGCGGCCTGGAGGCCGTGGCCTACGCGTACGCGGAGCAGACCCGCACCCCCGGCGGCGCCGACTGGTCCAAGCCGCAGGGCAAGCGGGAACCCTTGGAGCTGACCAAGGCGTTCACCCCTGTCGCCCGCGGCATCGCGCTCGTCATCGGCTGCAACACCTTCCCCACGTGGAACGGGTACCCGGGCCTCTTCGCCTCTCTCGCCACGGGCAACCCCGTCCTGGTCAAGCCGCACCCGCGCGCCGTCCTCCCGCTGGCGCTCACCGTCCGCGTCGCCCGGGAGGTCCTCGCCGAGGCCGGTTTCGACCCGAACCTGATCGCGCTGGCCGTCGAGCGGCCCGGTGAGGGCATCGCCAAGACCCTGGCCGTCCGCCCGGAGATCCGGATCATCGACTACACCGGCTCGACCGCCTTCGGCGACTGGCTGGAGGCCAACGCCCGCCAGGCGCAGGTGTACACGGAGAAGGCCGGCGTCAACACGGTGGTCGTCGACTCCACCGACGACTACAAGGGAATGCTCTCCAACCTGGCGTTCTCCCTGTCGCTGTACAGCGGCCAGATGTGCACCACCCCGCAGAACCTGCTGATTCCCCGCGACGGCATCAGCACCGACGCGGGCCCCAAGTCGTACGACGAGGTCGTCGCCGACCTCGCTGCGGCCGTCGGCGGTCTCCTCGGCGACGACGCCCGGGCGAACGCCCTGCTCGGCGCCCTGGTCAACCCGGACGTGAAGGCGCGCCTGGAGGCCGCCGCCGGTCTCGGCGAGGTGGCGCTGGCCTCCCGCGAGGTGGCGAACCCGGACTTCCCGGACGCCGTCGTCCGTACGCCGGTCATCGTCAAGCTGGACGCCTCGAAGCCGGACCCGGAGGCGGCCTACTTCTCCGAGTGCTTCGGCCCGGTCTCCTTCGCCGTCTCCGTCGACTCGACGGCCGACGCGCTGGAGCTGCTGCGGCGCACGGTCCGTGAGAAGGGCGCGATGACGGTCGGGGCGTACACGACGTCGCCCGAGACCGAGCGCGCGGTCGAGGAGGTCTGCCTGGAGGAGTCGGCCCAGCTCTCGCTGAACCTGACGGGCGGGGTGTACGTCAACCAGACGGCGGCGTTCTCCGACTTCCACGGCTCCGGCGGAAACCCGGCGGCGAACGCGGCCCTGTGCGACGGAGCGTTCGTCGCCAACCGCTTCCGTGTGGTGGAGGTCCGCCGCCAGGCGTGACGTACGGCGATCCACGGCCCTCGCGGGGGCCCTCCGGGGCCTTCGCGAGGCCGCTCCGGCTCACTCGCCCGGGGTGGTCTCCGAGATCTCGGCGTACCGCTGCACCCACGCGTGCATCGCGATCGCCGCGGCGGCGCCCGCGTTGATCGAACGGGTCGAGCCGAACTGGGCGATCGAGCAGACCATCTCCGCGTGGTTCCGGGCCTCCTCGGTGAGGCCCGGACCCTCCTGGCCGAAGAGCAGCACGCAGCGGCGCGGCAGGACCGTCCGCTCCAGCGGGACGGCGCCCGGCAGATTGTCGATGCCGATGATCGGCACGCCCTCGGCCGCCGCCCACGCCGTCAGCGACTCGGTGTCCGGGTGGTGGCGCACGTGCTGGTAGCGGTCGGTGACCATCGCCCCGCGCCGGTTCCAGCGGCGCCGCCCGACGATGTGGATCTCCTTCGCCAGGAAGGCGTTGGCGGTCCGCACCACCGATCCGATGTTGAAGTCGTGGCCCCAGTTCTCGACCGCGACATGGAAGTCGTGCCGCCGGGTGTCCAGGTCGGCGACGATCGCCTCGCGCGTCCAGTACCGGTACCGGTCGACGACGTTGCGCCGGTCCCCGTCGGCCAGCAGCTCCCGGTCGTAGAGCTCACCGTCCGGCCAGGGCAGCGGATGCGGCCCCACGCCGACCTCGGGGGCGTACCCGTCGTCGTACTGGATCGGCTCGGACTGTTCAGCGGTGCTCACCCCACGAGGGTACGGGGGGCGGCCTCCTCATCCGTACGGCGCTGGTCGGGCACCGCGCCACGCGGCCGGGACAGCAGCCGGTCCTTGCCGCGCCCCACCCGTGCGCCCAGCCACACCAGGAACGCCGTCGGTAGGAAGACCGCGTCCGCGGAGATCATCGCCAGCGAGAAGAGGGGGAGCCCGAGGAGCACGGCGATGCCGGCGTGCTCCAGCATCATCGCGACCAGCAGGACGTTCTTGACCTTCCGGTTGAACAGAGCGAAGGGGAAGGCGACCTGGATCAGCACGGTGCCGTAGGTCAGCAGCATCACCATCACGCCGCTGGAGCCCAGCAGGTCGGACAGGACGGGCCAGGGCGAGAAGTAGTCCAGCTGGAGCGGGTAGTAGAGCGCGGTCCCGTCCTGCCAGCGCGAACCCTGGATCTTGTACCAGCCGGCCGTCGCGTAGATCAGACAGACCTCGGCCATGATCACGACGAGGGCGGCGTTGTGCGTGAGGTTGGCGAGGACGTCGAGGAGGGTGCGCGGCTCGCCCGGCGCGTAGCGGCACACCAGCCACCACAGCGCCTGTCCGAGCCACAGCACCCACAGCAGCACCAGCAGCCAGGCCGAGCCGTTGGTGTCGGAGAAGTACGTGGCGGCGAGCAGGAGGCCGCCGAGCACCGTCCACAGCAGCGGCCCGACGACGTCCCGGCGGGGTGCGCCCGCGCGCTCGGCCTCGCGGGCGGCCCGGCGGGCGTCCAGGGACCAGACCTGACCGCAGCGGGTCAGGACGAGGTAGACCGCTGCGAGATGGATGACGTTGTCGCCGCCGTCACCCACGAAGACGGAGCGATTCTGCAGGGACAGCACGCCGACCATGAAGACCACCGACATGGCACGCGTGCGCCAGCCGAGCAGCAGAAGGAGGGCGGAGAGCACGGCGAGCGCGTAGACGGTCTCGAACCAGAGCGCGCTGTCCGACCACATCATCACCGTGAACGCGTCGTTCTGGGCGATCAGCTGCCGGCCCATCCCCCACGCCCAGGGGCCGTCGGGGCCGTAGAGCTCGTGCCGGTGGGGCAGCTCGCGCAGCAGGAAGAGGAGCCAGGTGAGCGAGAAGCCGATTCGGACGATCGCGGTCTGGTACGGGCCGAGGGCCGAGGCGGTGACCCGCTGGACGCCCCGCGCGAGCCGCCGCTCGAACGGCTCGGGACGCGCGGAGGCGGCGGCGTTCCCGGGCTCCAGGGGTGTGGATGATCGGTTCACCGGCCCGCCTCCGTGCGGTCGTCGCGTGCCCCACCCGGCAGATCGGCGGCGCTCACCTTCCACCACGGAAGCTCCCGGTGGACGGGGTCCGTGTTCGTCTTCTCGGTGCTCCACGGCGGGGCGGGAACGACACGCGTGCTGGAGCGCAGCTGGATCCGCTCCACCTTGCCGGCGATCTTCTCACCGTCGAGCGTCACGCTGTCGAGACGCAGCATGACGAGCCGGCGGACGTACTCCTCGGAGAGCCTCCCGCGCAGACCGTTCGGCCGGTGGTCGTCGGTGTGGGTGTTCACGTAGAAGTCCCACGCCCGACGGAGCTGGTTCTGCTCGGCGTGGCTGGGCACGAGGCTGCCCCGGATCGCCTCCGCGTCCTGCGCGGTCAGGTCGATCCAGGCGGTGGTGCGCGGGGTGCCGCCGACGCCCGCGACCTCGGCGCGGACCTGGACCGAGACGTTCTGCTGGAGCGGGTTGGGGGCGAAGAGCTTCCAGTTCTGCTCGAACTCGGGGTAGACCCACTCGTCCACCGCCGCGCCGTGCTGCTTGGTCAGCGTGTTCGACGGCGCGACATGCAGGAACACCATCGCGAGGTGGACGCAGGTGAAGACCGCGACAGCGGCGAGGGCGACCGCCGCGGCGACCTGGTACGGAAGCGAGAGAGAGGCGATACCGACGCCCTGGCCGCGGCGGTCCTGCGGCGTCGGCCCGGGCGGTGGCTGCTCCTCGTGTGCGTCCGCCTCGACGTGTGCTTCCATCCCGCCCCGATCCCGATCCGTCCACCCTCGGTTATCCACAGGGTTGACACCATACGGGCCGCCGACCGACCATTGAAGTCATTCAACCGAACGATCGGTCGGTAGGGAGTCCGATGACCGCAGGGACGGCAGCGACCGCAGTGACCGCGGACGCACAGAAGACGCAGGCGGCCGCGCAGAGTGCGCCGGACGCTGCCACGGCTGCGGCCGAGGCAGCGGCGCAGGCGGCCTACGAGGCGGTGTTCGACGCCGCCGTCGCCGCCGACGAGCGCATCGAACCTCGCGACTGGATGCCGGACGCCTACCGCGCATCCCTCGTCCGCCAGATGGCCCAGCACGCCCACTCCGAAATCATCGGCATGCAGCCCGAGGCCAACTGGATCACCCGCGCGCCCTCGCTGCGCCGCAAGGCGATCCTCATGGCCAAGGTCCAGGACGAGGCGGGCCACGGGCTGTATCTGTACAGCGCGGCGGAAACCCTCGGCACCAGCCGCGACGAGCTCCTCGACAAGCTCCACTCCGGCCGCCAGAAGTACTCCTCGATCTTCAACTACCCCACGCTGACCTGGGCCGACGTCGGCGCCATCGGCTGGCTCGTCGACGGCGCGGCCATCACCAACCAGGTCCCGCTCTGCCGCTGCTCGTACGGCCCGTACGCCCGCGCGATGGTCCGCATCTGCAAGGAGGAGTCCTTCCACCAGCGGCAGGGGTACGAAGCCCTCCTCGCCCTCTCCCGGGGCACCGAGGCCCAGCACGCCATGGCCCAGGACGCGGTGAACCGCTGGTGGTGGCCCTCGCTGATGATGTTCGGCCCGCCCGACGACGAGTCGGCGCACTCCGCGCAGTCCATGGCCTGGAAGATCAAGCGGCACTCCAACGACGAGCTGCGCCAGCGGTTCGTGGACATCGCCGTCCCCCAGGCCGAGGCCCTCGGACTCACCCTCCCGGACCCGGACCTGCGGTGGAACGAGGAGCGCGGGCACTACGACTTCGGCCCCATCGACTGGGCCGAGTTCCAGGACGTCCTGAAGGGCAACGGCCCCTGCAACGAGCAGCGGCTCGACCGGCGCCGCCGGGCCCACGAAGACGGAGCCTGGGTCAGAGAAGCAGCGGCGGCATACGCCGGCAAGCACGGGGAGGCACGGGCATGACCACCGACGGATGGCCCCTGTGGGAGGTGTTCGTGCGCTCGCGCCGCGGACTGTCCCACACCCACGCCGGAAGCCTGCACGCGCCGGACGCCGAAATGGCGCTGCGCAACGCCCGCGACCTGTACACCCGCCGCAGCGAAGGCGTCTCGATCTGGGTGGTGCCCTCCACCGCGATCACCGCCTCCTCGCCCGACGAGAAGGACCCGTTCTTCGAGCCGTCGGCCGACAAGCCCTACCGCCACCCGACCTTCTACGAGATCCCCGAGGGGGTGAAGCACCTGTGAGCGGGACCATCGACACCACCGACACCGCTGGGATCGCCGAAGCCGCCCTGGCCCTCGGCGACGACGCCCTCGTGCTCTCCCACCGCCTGGGGGAGTGGGCCGGCGACGCCCCCGTCCTGGAGGAGGAGGTCGCCCTCGCGAACATCGCGCTCGACCTGCTCGGCCAGGCCCGCGTCCTGCTCTCCCTCGTCGGTGACGAGGACGAACTGGCCTACCTCCGCGAGGAACGCGCCTTCCGCAACACCCAGCTCGTCGAACAGCCCAACGGCGACTTCGCCCACACCATCGCCCGCCAGCTCTACTTCTCCACCTACCAGCGGCTCCTCTACGGCCGGCTGGCGGCCGGGAACGGCCCCCTGAGCGGGCTCGCGGCGAAGGCCGTCAAGGAAGTCGCGTACCACCAGGACCACGCCGAGCACTGGACCCTCCGCCTCGGCGACGGCACCCCCGAGAGCCACGACCGCATGCAGCGCGCCTGCGACGCCCTTTGGCGCTACACCGGCGAGCTGTTCCAGCCCGTCGCCGGTCTCGACGTGGACCACGAGGCCCTGCGGGCCGCCTGGCTGGAGTCCGTCACCGCCGTCCTCACGCAGGCCACCCTCACCGTCCCGAGCGGCCCCCACACCGGCGGCTGGCGCGCGGGAGCCGGCCGGCAGGGCCTGCACACCGAGCCCTTCGGACGGATGCTCGCCGAGATGCAGCATCTGCACCGCAGCCACCCGGGGGCGACATGGTGACCACCGTGACCGACCTGACCGACCGGGAGACCACCGACCTGGAGCGGGAGCTGAGCCGGATCGCCGGCGCCGTCCCCGACCCCGAGCTGCCCGTCCTCACCCTCGGAGAACTCGGCGTCCTGCGCGGCGTCCAGATCCTCGGCCCCGGCCGCGTCGAGGTCGAGCTGACCCCGACCTACACCGGATGCCCCGCCATCGAGGCGATGTCGTCCGACATCGAGCACGCCCTGCACGAACACGGCGTCCCCGAGGTCTCCGTCGTCACCGTCCTCACCCCCGCCTGGTCCACCGACGACATCAGCGACGAAGGACGGCGCAAGCTCGCCGAATTCGGCATCGCCCCGCCCCGCCCCCAAGGCCCGGCCGGCGGCCCCGTCCCCCTCACCCTGGCGATCCGCTGCCCGCACTGCGGCTCCACCGAGACCGAGCTGCTCAGCCGCTTCTCCTCCACCGCGTGCAAGGCGCTGCGCCGCTGCACGGCCTGCCGCGAACCGTTCGACCACTTCAAGGAGTTGTAGATGGTGTCCCAAGGCGCCGGACGGGCCGGGTTCCACCCTCTGCGGGTGAGTGCGGTCGAGCAGCTCACGGACGACTCCGTCGCCGTCACCTTCGCCGTACCGCCCGAGCTGCGCGACGCCTACCGCCACACCCCCGGCCAGCACCTCGCCCTGCGCCGCACCGCCCGGGACGGCGAGGAGATCCGCCGCACGTACTCGATCTGCACGCCCGCGGCCCCCATCGGCGAAGACCCGGTCCTGCGCGTCGGCATCCGGCTCGTCGACGGCGGAGAGTTCTCCACCTACGCCCTGAAGGAACTGGCCGTCGGCGACACCGTCGAGGTCATGGAGCCCAAGGGCCGCTTCACCCTCACGCCCCGCCCCGGCTACTTCGCCGCCGTCGTCGGCGGCAGCGGGATCACCCCGGTCCTGTCGATGGCGGCCACGCTCCTCGCCCAGGAACCGGACGCCCGGTTCTGCCTCGTCCGGAGCGACCGCACCGCCTCCTCCACGATGTTCCTGGACGAGGTCGCCGACCTCAAGGACCGCTTCCCCGACCGCTTCCAGCTCGTCACCGTCCTCTCCCGCGAGGAACAGCAGGCAGGCCTCCCCTCCGGACGCCTCGACCAGGAGCGGCTGACCGAACTGCTCCCCGCGCTGCTGCCCGTCGACGACATCGACGGCTGGTTCCTGTGCGGCCCCTTCGGCCTCGTCACCGCCACCGAACGCACCCTGCGCGGACTCGGCGTCGACCGCTCCCGGATCCACCAGGAGATCTTCCACGTCGACGACGGATCGGCACCGGCCCCGGCCTCCACCACCGCCGCGCCCGTCCACGCCACGCTGACGGCCACCCTGCACGGCCGCTCCGGCAACTGGCCCGTACAGGAAGGCGAGACGCTCCTCGAAACGGTGCTCCGCGCCCGCGCCGACGCCCCCTACGCCTGCAAGGGCGGCGTATGCGGCACCTGCCGCGCCTTCCTCGTCGGCGGCGAGGTGCGCATGGACAGGAACTTCGCGCTGGAACCGGAGGAGACCGAAGCCGGATACGTCCTGGCCTGCCAGTCCCACCCGGCCACCTCCGAAGTGGAGCTGGACTTCGACCGCTGAACGTCCCTGACCGTCCCCCGCACCCATTCCCTTCCACTAGAACCTGTTCTATCTTGACGATCCGTCAGACAGGCAACGGGAGGGCATGGCCGTGGACTTCACCTTCACCGAGGAACAGCAGGCGGCCGTCGAGGCGGCCAAAGCGGTCTTCTCCGGCGTCACCCCCGACGCCGTACCGAGCCCCGCGCTCACCCCCGGAGCCGTCGCCGACGACTTCGACCGCCCGCTCTGGTCCCGCCTCGCCGGCGCCGACCTGCTCAGCCTCGTCCTCGCCCCCGAACACGGCGGCGCCGGACTCGACACCATCGCCCTCTGCCTCGTCCTGCGCGAATCCGCCCGCGTCCTCGCCCGCGTCCCCCTCCTGGAGACCAGCGCGGTCGCCATGACCGTCGAACGCTACGCCGACCCGCGCACCGCGGCAGAACTCCTCCCCCGCGTCGGCCGCGGCGAACTCGTCCTCACCGCCGCCTCCAACGGGCACACCGGCCACGACCCCGCCGAACTCGCCGTCACCGCCCACCTCGACGGCACCCACTGGATCCTCGACGGCCTGCAGAGCGCCGTCCCCTGGGCCCACGGAGCGGACAGGATCGCCGTCCCCGCCCACACCGCCGAAGGACAGACCGTCCTCGCCCTGGTCCCCCGCACCCAGCCCGGCCTCACCCTGGCCGCGCAGTTCTCCACCAGCGGCGAACTCCTCGCCGAACTACACCTGGACTCCGTACGCCTCGACACCGCCGACGTCATCGACACCGACGGCGCCTGGGACTGGCTCCGCGGCGTCCTCGCCACCGGCACCTGTGCCCTCGCCCTCGGGCTCGGCGAGAACGTCCTCGCCATGACGAGCCAATACACCGGCAAACGCGAACAGTTCGGCCACCCCGTGGCCACCTTCCAGGCCGTCGCCGTCCAGGCCGCCGACCGCTACATCGACCTGCGCGCCATGGAGGTCACCCTCTGGCAGGCCGCCTGGCGCATCAGCACCGGAGCAGGCGGCCCCCTCCCGCCCGCCGCGGACATCGCGGTCGCCAAGATCTGGGCCTCGGAAGGCGTACGCCGCGTGGTGCAGACCGCCCAGCACCTCCACGGCGGCTTCGGCGCCGACACCGACTACCCGCTGCACCGCTACCACGCCTGGGCCAAACAGCTCGAACTCGCCCTCGGCCCGGCCGCCGCGCACGAAGAAGCCCTGGGCGACCTGCTGGCCGCCCACCCCCTCGGCTGATCAGCCCCAGGACCGAGCCCCGGGCCGGAAACGGATCAGGCCACGAAGCCCGGGGATCCGGCCTCCGTCACCACCGGCCGACCGGCCTCGTCCCAGGCGATCATGCCGCCGTCGACGTTCACCGCGTCGATCCCCTGCTGCACCAGATACTGCGTGACCTGCGCCGACCGGCCACCCACCCGGCACATCACATACGCCCGACGCCCGTCGGCCACCGCCTCGGTCACTTCACCGAAGCGCGCCACGAAGTCGCTCATCGGCACATGCAGCGCACCCTCGGCGTGCCCGGCCGCCCACTCGTCGTCCTCACGGACGTCCAGCACCAGGGCGTCGGCCGGCACGGAAGCCACGTCCACCGAGGGGAGCGGGGCGAAGTTCATGGGACAGGCCTTCTCTCGTACGAACGGCTCGAAGGGATCGAGCCTTGTGGAAACCTACTGCACCGGCCGCGCCAGCGCGGCCAGCTCGCCCTCCCGCTCGGAGACCTGCGCGAGCAGCTGCTCGGCGATCTCCTCAAGGAGCTGATCGGGGTCGTCGGGCGCCATCTTCAGCATCGCGCCGATCGCGCTCTCCTCCAGCTCCCGCGCGACAAGGGTCAGCAGCTCCTTGCGCTGCGACAGCCACTCCAGCCGCGCGTACAGCTCCTCGCTCTCGCTGAGCCGCTCCGCCTCGGTCACCGGACCGGCCGCCCACTCGGCGGACAGCTCGCGCAGCAACGCCACGTCACCTCGGGCGTAGGCGGCGTTCACCCGGGTGATGAACTCCTCGCGCCGCTTGCGCTCGTCCTCCTCGCGCGCCAGGTCCGGGTGAGCCTGCCGGGCCAGCTCGCGATACAGCTTCCGGGCCTCCTCACCGGGCCGGACCCGCTTGGGCGGCTGCACGGGCTGCTCGGTCAGCATCGCCGCGGCCTCGGGGGAGAGCCCCTCGGAGTCGATCCAGTCGTGGAAGAGCTCCTCGACGCCGGGCATCGGCATGACGACCGCCCGCGCCTCCTGCGCCCGCCGCAGATCTTCGGGGTCTCCAGTCCGGGCCGCCCGCGCCTCGGCGATCTGCGCGTCCAGTTCGTCGAGCCGCGCATACATCGGCCCGAGCTTCTGGTGGTGCAGCCGGGAGAAGTTGTCGACCTCGACGCGGAAGGTCTCCACGGCGATCTCGAACTCGATCAGCGCCTGCTCGGCCACCCGCACGGCCTTCTCCAGCCGAGCCTCAGGCCGCTCGTCCTGGTCCACGCCCACGTCCTCGCTCCGGTCGGTCACCCCACCAGCCTACGGTCCCTCGGGGGGGGCCTCCCCCCTCCCTCCCCCCTCCCCCACCCCCGATGCCCCACCCCCGTGGCCCGTCGCCCGGGTCTACCCGTCGCCCGGGCAGGCCGGCGTCCCGCCCGCCCGACGTCCCGCCCGCCCGGCGTCCCGGCCTCCGGGCAGGCCGGCCTCCGGACAGACCGGCGCCCGAGCAGGTCGACCCGTCACTGGGCCGCCGTCACCGAGCCGTCACACTCCGAGTTCGGCCGCTATCCGACCGTCGCGTATCGCCGTCACCAGGTCGGTGTGGTCCGCCGTGGTGCGGTCGGCGTAGGCGACGGCGAAGGACGCGATGGCCTCGTCGAGCTCCTCGCTCTTGCCGCAGTAGCCCGATATGAGGCGCGGGTCGGCGCTGTGGGCGTGGGCGCGGGCCAGCAGCGCGCCGGTCATGCGGCCGTAGTCGTCGAGCTGGTCGGGAGTGAGCGCGGCCGGGTCGACGCTGCCCTTGCGGTTACGGAACTGGCGCACCTGGAACGGTCGTCCTTGGACCGTGGTCCAGCCCAGCAGGATGTCGCTGACGACCTGCATCCGCTTCTGCCCGAGGACCACGCGCCGGCCTTCGTGCCCCGCGTCCGGGACGGTGAAGCCGACGGCCGGCAGGTGCGGGAGCAGGGCGGAGGCACGCGCCTCCTTCACCTGGAGGACGAGCGCTTCGCCGCGGTGGTCGAGCAGCAGCACCACGTACGAGCGGGTCCCGACGCTGCCGGTGCCGACGACGCGGAAGGCGACGTCGTGGACGGCGTACCGCGCGAGCAGCGGCAGCCGGTCCTCCGAGACGGTGTGCAGGTAGGAGCCGAGCGCTGCGGCGACCGCGGCCGCCTCCTCGTCGGGGACCCGGCGCAGGACGGGCGGCGCGTCCACGAACCGGCGGCCTCCGCCGTCGGCGTCGGTCACGGACTCGGTGGATCTGGCGGCGAAGCGTGCGCTGGTGTTGTTGCGGGCCTTGGCCGAGACGCGTTCGAGGGTGCCGAGCAGGTCGCGGGCGTCGGTGTGGGAGACGAGCTCCTCGTCGGCGATGGCGTTCCAGGCGTCGAGGGCGGGGAGCTTGGCCAGCAGGCGCATGGTCCGCCGGTAGGCGCCGACGGCGTCGAAAGCGGCGGCGCGGCAGGTGTCCTCGTCGGCGCCTGTCTCCCGTCCGGCGAGCACCAGGGAGGTGGCCAGTCGCTTGAGGTCCCATTCCCAGGGGCCGACGACGGTCTCGTCGAAGTCGTTGAGGTCGATGACGAGACCTCCGCGGGCGTCTCCGTAGAGGCCGAAGTTGGCGGCGTGCGCGTCGCCGCAGATCTGGGCGGCGACGCCGGTGACCGGGGAGCCTGTGAGGTCGTGGGCCATGAGTCCGGCGGAGCCGCGGAGGAACGCGAAGGGGCTCGCGGCCATGCGTCCGACGCGTATGGGGGCGAGCTCCGGAACGCGGTCGCGGCTGGAGTCCTCGACGGCGCGGAGGGCGTCGGGCCGGTCCGCGGCGAGGGCGAGGGTGTCGTGGGTGGCGCGCGGGACGCGCGTGCGCAGGTGCTTGCCCTGTTTCTTCGGGGAGTTGGTGACCCCCGCTGCGGCTCGCCGGGCGAATCCGGGCACGTGTGGAACGCGCCCGCCGTCCGTGTCTCGCTGTCCCGGTACCGCTGACCGGATCTCGCCCATGAGACGCCCTCCCCCGACTTCGTGCTGTCCTGTGCTGTTCAACATCAACGGGGATGACGGTACCGCCGGGTTCGACGGCCCGTCTTCCCCTGTGGACAACGGCCTGTGGACAACGCTCAGACCGCGACGGCCTCCTCCATTTCCTGCTCCCGTTCCTGCTCCATTCCGCGCTCACGTTCCTGCTCGGCCTCGGCCTCGGGCTCCGCTGCGGGGCGGCGGCGTGCCTCGGCGAGGCCCGCGCACACCGTGATAGCCACGCCGGCGAGCAGCCAGAGCACGAGGACCAGGAGGTGTCCGCCCAGGGCGTTGCCGTCGAAGTAGACGTGGCTGCGGACGCCTTCGACGAATCCGGCGCCGTTCCAGAAGGCGTGCAGGGCGCCGAAGAAGCCGGGCTGCAGCTCGGGTCGGTAGATCCCGCCGGAGCTGGTGAAGTTGAGCATGACGAAGAGGACCATCACGCCGAGGGTGGTCCAGCGGCGCAGGAAGGTGTGGAGTCCGACGCCGATCAGCAGGATGCCGGCCGAGTACAGCCAGGACATCGCCCAGAGTCCGCCGAGTCCTTGGTCGACGAGGTGGAAGAGGGGTCCGGCGAAGGCAGCGCCGACGACGCTCACGACGAGGGACATTCCGGCGGCGAGCAGGGCGCGGACGCGCAGGGGCAGGACGGCGCCCGCGCCGCCGATGACGGCGACGGACGCGTACGAACCGATGCTGAGCGCGACCAGGAGGAAGAAGACGCCCTGTCCGGTGGGGTCGCCGTCCGAGACGGGGGCCACGTCGGTGACCTTCAGGGGTGCGTCCTGTCCGGCGGCGACCTGGGTGAAGACCTTCTCGACGGCCATGGCGCTGGTGTCGGAGGAGGCCGAGGCGATGAGCAGTTCGGGGCGGGTGCCGGGGAGGTAGGCGCCGTAGGAGGTCTGCCGGCGCAGGGCGGCGACGGCGGTCGCCCGGTCGGGGACGGTACGGACGTCGAGGGCGCCGTCGCCCTTGTCGTGGAGGGTCTGGGCGAGGACCTGGGCGGGTGGCCCGGAGCCGACGACGTCGACGCGCAGGTCGTGGGGGTGGGGGGCGTGGAACGCGCCGAGGTAGGCGAGCCCCATGCCGACGCACATCAGCAGCGGGGTGAGCAGATGTCCGAGCACATGGCGCAGCGCACCTGTCGACGCCGTTCCCGCGGATGCGGAGGGGAGTCCTGCGGACACCGAGCACCTCCATGGTTGGTTTTTACAACTGAATACGCTTGTACCATACACCTAGAATTGGAGGTTGTACTCTGCAACTGAACCCACAGAACCGGTGAACGACCCCCGGAGCGCACCATGACCGACGGCGACGGCCCGCGCGAGGCCTCCGTCGACACCATCCAGCGGGAGCTGACGGCCTTCGCCCGGCGCGCCCGCGCCACGGCCGCCCGGCTCCATCCGGACCTGCCGCTCGTGTCGTACACCCTGCTCGCCCACATCGACGACCAGCAGGGCTGCCGGGCCACGGACCTCGCCGCCCACTACCTGCTGGACAAGTCGACGGTCAGCCGTCAGATCGGCAGCCTGGAGAAGCTCGGCCTGGTGGAACGCCGAGCGGACCCGGAGGACCACCGGGTCCAGGTCCTGCATCCCACCGCGGCGGGCAGCCGCGTGCTCGCGGCCACTCAGGCGAGCCGTCATGCCGCCTACCAGGAGCGTCTGAAGGACTGGTCGGCCGAGGACCTCGCCCGCTTCGCCTCGTACCTGCTCCGCTACAACGCCGCGGGCACCGCGGTCCTCCCCACCACCGGCCCCAGCGCCCTTGGCGCCTCGAGTGCCCCGAGCGACCCGAGCGACCGGCGCGCCTCGACGACCGAGGCCTAGAGCCCGGCGTCCCGTGCCAGCAGCGCCGCCTGCACCCGGTTCTCACAGCCCAGCTTCGCCAGGATCCGGCTGACGTACGTCTTCACCGTGGCCTCGCTCATGTGCAGGCGGCGCCCCGCGTCCGCGTTGGACAACCCCTCGCCGAGAAGGGCGAGGACCTCACGCTCCTTCTCGCTCAACGCCGCGACCCGCCCCCGGGCCTGCTCCGCGCGGGCCACCTCACGGCCCGAGGCCAGCTGTTCCACGACGTGACGGGTGGCGGCGGGCGAGAGATACGCGTCTCCCGCCGCCGCGGCCCGTACCGCGCGGATCAGCTCGGCCGGTGCCGTGTCCTTGAGCAGGAACCCGGCGCCCCCGTGCTCCAGGGCCCGCAGCACGTTCTCCCGCTCGCCGAACGTCGTCAGCACGATCACCCTCGTCGAGGGCGCCACGCGGCGCAGTTCCGGCAGCGCGGACAGTCCGTCGAGCACTGGCATCTGGATGTCGAGCAACACGACGTCGGCGACGTGCGCGCGCACGTGCTCGACGGCCTCCCTGCCGTTCGCCGCCTCCGCGACCACCTCGATGGCCTCGTCCGAGGTGAGGATCATCCGGATCCCGGCCCTGATCAGCGGCTCGTCATCGGCGATCACGACCCTGATGCGCTGCCCTGCCACAGCTACTCCCCAACGGCTACCGGTTCGGGCGGGTCAGCACTAGCGCGTGACCTCGTACGACTTCTTTTCGATCAGCTTGCCGTCCTTGAAGCAGAACCGGAAAACCGGCTCGGACTCCATGTCGCTCCCCATCTCGGAGGACATCAGTACCAGGCACTTCGATCCTTCGGGCTCCTTGGGGCCCTTGCCGTGCAGTCCGGTGGTGGCGATGGTGTCGCCGGACGGCAGCCGGTCGCGTACCTCCTGCTCGGGGGCGCCGACCGTGACGGCGTCGTACTCGGCCGGTTCGATCATGCCCTTCTCCACGGATCCGACCAGGAAGTAGATGCCGAAGCCGCCCGCCACCAGCAGCAGCACCAGAGCCGCGAACGCTATCCCGCATCCCAGCGCGACCCCGCCGCCCGTGTTCCTGCCCCCGCGCATCGCCATCGCCAGCTCCCGTTCCGTGACCGTCCAGTCGGCCTGTCCGACCGCGACCCCACCACGGTGGCCGACCAGGGGCTTCGTCGACTGCTGCCGGAAGTCGTCGGCCGCATCGACCAAAGGCGCTGCCTCCACCACCCCGTAGGGCAGCATCCCGGCGACCCGGAACCCCCCGCCGTCCACCGGCCCCGCGTGGACGATGCCTCCGACGAGCCGGGCCCGCTCGTGCAGCCCGGTCAGCCCCTGTCCCCCGCTGACCACCCCCTCCGGGGCTTTCTCGGCCGCCTCGTTGACGATCTCCACGACCAGGGAGTCCGGCTCGTAGCGCACTTCGACGTCGATGAGCGCGCCCGGCGCGTGCTTGTAGGCGTTGGTCAGCGCCTCCTGGACGATCCGGTACGCGGCGTGGTCGGCGGCCGGCGGCAGGGGCCGGTGCTCCCCGCGCCGCCGCAGCTCCACCCGGTTCCCCGCGGCCCGCGACGCGTGGACGAGCCCCTCGATACCGGCGGTTCCCCGCGCCGCCCGTCCCGACCCGTCGCCCGCCCCCGCCGGCAGGGCCGCCGCCGTCTCCGGCCCGGCGTGGACGCCGTCGCGCAGGATGCCGACGACCTCGCGCAGCTCGTGCATCGCGGTCACCGACGCGTTGCGCAGCACCCCCACGGCCTCCCGCTGGCGGTCGGTCAGCTCCCGGTCGACCTCCAGGGCGCCGGTGTGGACGGCGATCAGCGCGAGCTGGTGCCCGAGGCTGTCGTGCATGTCCTGGGCGATCCGCTGCCGTTCGAGAAGCCGGGCCTGCCCGACCACCATCGCGCGCTCGCGCAGCAGCTGGGCGTTGCCCTCCTGCAGGGCGTGGAGCAGGGTCCTGCGCTGCGTCCAGTACCGGTTGGCGAGGCCGGGCGCCAGGGTCGTCGCCAGGAAGTAGAGCGTCGACATGAAGACGATGGTCAGCGTCCGGTGCAGGTCCCAGATCTCGACCAGGCTCGCCGAGACGTTCAACACGTACGCGACGGTGTAGGCGATCAGCGCCCGTCCGGCCCCGGCGATGTACCGGCCGGACGACCAGCCGACGAGTATCAGCAGGACGAGGAAGCCGGGCACGACCGGTGCGCAGCCTCCCGTGACGATGAGCACAGCCACGGGCAGCCGGCGGCGCAGCAGCGACAGCGCGGCGGCCGCCAGGCCCACCACCGCGAGCCGCCACCCCTCGCCGCCCAGCAGTTCGTCGGTGCCTGCGGCGAGCAGCCCCATCACGACGGCGAGCACCGCCTCGCCGGCGGTCCTGCGCCGCGACCACATCCCGGGTGCCGCGAACCAGTCCCACGCGGCGCCGATCCCTGCCCTGATCTTCGAAGTCGCGTCCACGCTCGCACCTTAGGCAGCGGCGCACCTCACCCGCGGCTCTCTTTCGTCGCGCTCCCCAACGACGAACGTCGCATCACTCACACCGCCCCGCCCCACCCGGCGCAACAGTGAGGCGGACAACGCGGAAGCCCCGTAGGTCGATGACCTACGGGGCTTCCGTCTGGTGCGCGAGGGGGGAGTTGAACCCCCACGCCCTTGCGGGCACTGGAACCTGAATCCAGCGCGTCTGCCTATTCCGCCACCCGCGCATTGGGTGTGCTCCGGGCTCCCTCACCTTTCGGTGCGATCGCCTGGCGACATCTGAAGATTAGCACGTCGCAGACGGTGGATTCACATCCGTTGTTTGACCCCCTCCGCGAACGAACAGGGACACAGGGAGCGGAGGAGCAAGGGAGAAGGACGCAGGGAGGGAGACGGGAGGGAGACGCGATGGAGACGGGATGGAGGCGCGAGGAAAGGGGAGAAAGGGACGAGGAAGGGACGGGCGGCCGAGGACGGGGAGAAGCGGCCGGGCGAAGAGAAGACGAAGAGTGGACGGGTAACGGGAGGAACGGGACGGACCGACCCCACCGCCCGGCCCCACTCCTCCTGCTTGCTCCCCGGGTGCGGGACACTGTCCAGGGGCCGCCTCTACGATCCGTGGGGAAGGTCTGTGAGAGGTGACACTCGTCCACAGGGCAGAGAAGGGGAACCAGCCGATTTCCCGACGCGTGGATACGATCAGTAAGCAGTACCAGGACGACAACGACGGAGGAGGTGCCCCATGGGAGTCCTGAAGCGTTTCGAACAGCGGCTCGAAGGTCTGGTCAACGGCACCTTCGCCAAGGTCTTCAAGTCCGAGGTCCAGCCCGTCGAGATCGCGGGCGCTCTCCAGCGTGAGTGCGACAACAACGCGACGATCTGGAACCGCGAGCGGACCGTCGTCCCCAACGACTTCATCGTCGAGCTGAGCACGCCGGACTTCGATCGCCTCAGCCCGTACTCGGGCCAGCTCGGTGACGAGCTCGCCGGTCTGGTCCGCGACTACGCGAAGCAGCAGCGGTACACCTTCATGGGGCCGATCAAGGTCCACCTGGAGAAGGCCGACGACCTCGACACCGGTCTGTACCGGGTCCGCAGTCGCACGCTCGCGTCGAGTTCGTCACAGCAGCAGTCCCCCTCCGCGGGCCCCCAGCCGGGCGGCCACGCGCCGGGCGGCTACGGCTACCCCCCGGTCGGCGCTCCGCCGATGCCCGCGGCCCCGCCGCCGGGCGCGGCCGGCCAGCGGCCCGGCCACACGCCCGGCCAGGCGCCCTCCGTCGGCCGTCCCGCGGCCGGTGGCCCCGGCCCCATGCCTGCCTCCGGCGCACAGGTGCGCCGGTGGATCGAGATCAACGGCACCCGCCATCAGATCTCCCGCCCGACTCTGGTCCTTGGCCGCAGCACCGACGCGGACGTGAGGATCGACGATCCCGGCGTCTCCCGCCGGCACTGCGAGATCCGGACCGGAACGCCCTCGACGATCCAGGATCTCGGGTCCACCAACGGCATCGTGGTGGACGGGCAGCACACCACCCGCGCTACGCTCCGCGACGGCTCGCGGATCGTCGTGGGCAGCACCACCATCGTTTACCGGCAAGCCGAAGGGTGAAGCGGGGGCAATGTCAGAGCTGACCCTGACGGTCATGCGGCTGGGTTTCCTGGCCGTTCTGTGGCTGTTCGTGATCGTGGCCGTCCAGGTCATTCGCAGCGACCTGTTCGGCACGCGTGTCACGCAGCGCGGTTCGCGCCGCCAGGACGCCCGTCCGCAGCAGAACGCGCGCCAGGCGGCCCAGCCGCCGCAGCAGCGCGGACAGCAGAACGGGGGCGGCGGCCGCCAGCGCCGCGGCGCCCCGACCAAACTCGTCGTCTCCGAGGGGACGCTGACCGGCACGACGGTCGCCCTGCAGGGGCAGACCATCACGCTCGGGCGCGCCCACGACTCGACGATCGTGCTGGACGACGACTACGCCTCCAGCAGGCACGCCAGGATCTACCCGGACCGGGACGGCCAGTGGATCGTCGAGGATCTCGGGTCCACCAACGGCACGTATCTCGACCGGACCCGTCTCACCACCGCCACGCCGATTCCGCTGGGCGCGCCGATCCGCATCGGCAAGACCGTCATCGAGCTGCGGAAGTAGTGCTACGTCATGAATGAGCGCGAGCGGAGCGAGCGGGCCGGGACGGACCGCGCGGCGGACCGTCAGGCCCGGGCCACGTCCCGGCACGGGCTCCCGACCGGAGGGTGGGCAGTGTGGCTCGAGACCGGCTGTACCCCGAGGCAGCGGCGACAGGGCAGGTGCGCATGAGCCTGTCACTGCGCTTCGCCGCCGGGTCGCACAAGGGCATGATCCGCGAGGGCAACGAGGACTCCGGCTACGCCGGTCCGCGGCTGCTCGCCATCGCCGACGGCATGGGCGGCCAGGCCGCCGGTGAGGTCGCCTCCTCCGAGGTGATCTCGACGCTGGTCACCCTCGACGACGACGTGCCCAGCTCCGACATCCTCACCTCCCTCGGCGCCGCGGTGCAGCGCGCCAACGACCAGCTGCGGCTGATGGTCGAGGAGGACCCCCAGCTGGAGGGCATGGGCACGACGCTCACCGCCCTGCTGTGGACGGGCCAGCGCCTCGGTCTCGTGCACGTCGGCGACTCGCGCGCCTACCTCCTGCGGGACGGGGTGCTCACGCAGATCACCCAGGACCACACGTGGGTGCAGCGGCTCGTCGACGAGGGCCGGATCACCGAGGAAGAGGCCACGACGCACCCGCAGCGCTCGCTCCTGATGCGCGCGCTCGGCAGCGGCGACCACGTCGAGCCGGATCTGTCGATCCGTGAGGTCCGGGCCGGCGACCGCTATCTGATCTGCTCCGACGGGCTGTCCGGAGTCGTCTCCCACCAGACGATGGAAGACACCCTCGCCAGCTACCAGGGCCCGCAGGAGACCGTGCAGGAGCTGATCCAGCTCGCGCTGCGCGGCGGCGGCCCCGACAACATCACGGTGATCGTCGCCGACGTCCTCGACGTCGACGGCGGCGACACCCTCGCCGGACAGCTCAGCGACACCCCGGTCATCGTCGGCGCGGTCGCCGAGAACCAGGTGCAGCAGTCCGACGGCGGCGCGATGCAGACCCCGGCCGGCCGGGCCTCCGGCCTGGGCCGCACGGGGCCGCACCAGCAGCCCGGCGGTCAGCCGCCCCAGGGCTTCGGTCCGCCCGGCAGTGGAGACGACCACGAGTACGGCGGGATGCCGCCGCAGGGCTCGTTCGGGCAGTACACGGACGAGGACTTCGACAAGTACGAGAAGTTCGAGAAGCCGCGCACCGGCCTGAAGTGGCTGAAGCGGATCTTCTTCCTGTCCCTGGCGCTCGCGGTGGTCGGCGGCGGTCTGTACGGCGGCTACCGCTGGACGCAGACGCAGTACTACGTCGGCTCCAAGGACCAGCACGTCGCGCTCTACCGGGGCATCAGCCAGGACCTGGCGTGGGTCTCGCTCTCGGACGTGGAGAAGGACCACCCCGAGATCGAACTCAAGTACCTCCCGCCCTACCAGCGGAAGCAGGTCGAGGAGACCATCGCCGGCGGCAGCCTCGGCAAGGCCGAGACGAAGATCGCGGAGCTCTCGGCGCAGGCCTCGGCCTGCAAGAAGACCGAGCAGCGCCGTGAGGCCGCCGAGAAGGCCGCCGACCAGGCGAGCAAGCCGCCCGCCGACGGTTCGACCCCCGACTCCAAGCCCACCACAGCCGCTCCCTCCCCGGGCCCCACCCTCACGGAGGACGAGCAGAAGCTGGCCTCGAACTGCGGCAAGCAGTAAGCACCCGTAGGGGGCCTTTCACCACCATGAGCGTTGTCACCAACACGACCACCATCGGCGCGATCGAGGCGCCGAGCCGCCGGAACACCGAGCTGGCGCTGCTCGCGTTCGCCGTCGTCATCCCGGTCTTCGCGTACCTCAACGTCGGCCTGGCGATCGACGGCGAGGTGCCCTCCGGCATGCTCGGCTACGGCCTCGGCCTCGGCCTGCTCGCCTCCGTCGCGCACCTCGTGGTGCGCAAGTTCGCCCCGTACGCCGACCCGCTGCTGCTGCCGCTCGCGACGCTGCTGAACGGTCTGGGCCTGGTGCTGATCTGGCGCCTCGACCAGTCGCCGCGCATCATCGCCCGGTACAAGACGTTCAGCCCGGACGCGCCGAACCAGATGCTGTACTCGGCGATCGGCATCGCCATGTTCGTGGGCGTGCTGCTGATCCTGAAGGACCACCGCGTCCTGCAGCGCTACACGTACATCTCGATGGTCGCGGCGCTCGTCCTGCTGCTGCTGCCGCTGGTCCCGGGCCTCGGCGCGGACGTCTTCGGCGCCAAGATCTGGATCAGCGTCGGCGGGTTCTCCATCCAGCCCGGTGAGTTCGCCAAGATCGTCCTGGCGGTCTTCTTCTCCGGCTATCTGATGGTCAAACGCGATGCGCTGGCCCTGGCCAGCCGCCGCTTCATGGGCCTCTACCTGCCGCGCGGGCGTGACCTCGGCCCGATCCTGACGATCTGGGCCGTCAGCCTCCTCATCCTGATCTTCGAGAACGACCTCGGTACGTCGCTGCTGTTCTTCGGCATGTTCGTGATCATGCTGTACGTGGCGACGGAGCGGACCAGCTGGATCGTCATGGGTCTGCTGATGTCCGTCGCCGGCGCCGTCGGCGTGGCCTCGTTCGCCGGACACGTCCAGTCCCGTGTGGCCGCGTGGAGCGACCCCTTCGGATGCCTCAAGACGGCTCCCGAGGGATCGAACATGGCCGCCGCCTGTGACCAGATGTCCCAGGTGCTGATGTCGTTCGGTTCCGGCGGCATCCTCGGCACCGGCCTCGGCCAGGGCAACTCGGACCTGATCGGCTTCGCCGCCAACTCCGACTTCATCTTCGCCACCGTCGGCGAGGAGCTCGGTCTGACGGGCGTGATGGCCTTCCTGCTGCTGTACGGCCTGATCATCGAGCGCGGCGTCCGCACCGCCCTCGCGGCCCGAGACCCGTTCGGCAAGCTGCTCGCCATGGGCCTCTCCGGCGCGTTCGCGCTGCAGATCTTCGTCGTCGCCGGTGGTGTGATGGGGCTCATCCCGCTGACCGGTATGACGATGCCGTTCCTCGCGTACGGCGGTTCCTCCGTGATCGCCAACTGGGCCCTGATCGGCATCCTGATCCGGATCAGCGACACCGCGCGCCGCCCCGCGCCCGCCCCCGCACCGTCCCCCGACGCCGAGATGACCCAGGTGGTCCGTCCGTGAACAAGCCCCTGCGCCGGGTCGCGATCTTCTGCGGCCTGCTGGTCCTCGCCCTGCTCATCCGGGACAACTGGCTGCAGTACGTCCGCGCCGACGAGCTGAACGCGCACCCGCGTAACAAGCGGGTGCAGATCGAGCGGTACGCCAACGAGCGCGGCAACATCATCGTGGACGGCAAGCCGATCACGGGCTCGATCGACTCCCAGGACCCGTACTACCGCTTCAAGCGCACCTACACGGACGGCCCGATGTGGGCGCCGGTGACCGGCTACGCCTCGCAGGCGTACGACGCCAACCAGATCGAGAAGATCGAGGACGGCATCCTCACCGGCAACGACGACCGGCTCTTCTTCGACCGCACCCTGTCGATGTTCACGGGTGACAAGAAGAAGGGCGGCAATGTCGTCACGACGCTGAGCGGCGCCGCTCAGAAGGCCGCCTTCGAGGGCCTCGGCAACAAGACGGGCGCGGTCGTCGCCATCGAACCGAAGACCGGCAAGATCCTCGCCCTCGCGTCCACTCCGTCGTACGACCCCTCGACCTTCGCCGGCTACTCCGCGAAGGACGAGAAGGCCTGGGTCGCCCTGGAGAACGACAAGAACAAGCCGAAGCAGAACCGTGCGCTGCGCGAGATCTACCCGCCCGGCTCCGTCTTCAAGGTCGTCACGGCGGCCGCGGCGCTGGAGAACGGCAAGGTCACGGACATCAACGCGCCGACGGACACGCCGGAGCCGTACAACCTCCCGCTCACCCGGGTTCCCATGAAGAACCACGCCCGTGGCTGTGAGAACGCCAGCCTGAACCAGGCGCTGGAGGTCTCCTGCAACTCGGTCTTCGCCAAGCTCGGTGACGAGGTCGGCCTGGAGAAGATGACGGAGATGGCGGAGAAGTTCGGCTTCAACGCCGAGCAGTTCACGCCCGTCCGCTCGGCCGCCTCGGTCTACGACAAGGACATGGAGCGAAGCGAGAACGCGCTCTCCTCCATCGGCCAGTTCAACACCGCGACCACCCCGCTCCAGATGGCCATGGTCACGGCCGCGATCGCCAACGACGGCAAGCTGATGAAGCCGTACATGATCGACAAGCTCGAGTCCCCGAACGTCGACGTGCTCAAGCAGAACGAGCCGGAGGAGATGAGCCGCCCGGTCTCCGCGGAGACCGCGCAAAAGCTCCAGCAGATGATGGAGAACGTCGTCAGCGACGGCACCGGCGGCAACGCCGACGTCAAGATGGACGGCGTGAAGGTCGGCGGCAAGACGGGTACGGCCCAGCACGGCGAGAAGAACGCCAAGCGTCCCTACGCCTGGTTCATCTCGTACGCGAAGACCGACCAGGGCTCCCCGGTCGCGGTGGCCGTCATCGTCGAGGACGCCGCGGGCACGGACCGCCAGGACATCTCCGGTGGTGGCCTCGCCGCACCGATCGCCAAGGACGTGATGAAGGCGGTACTGAAGAGCAGGAGCTGACCTTGCGGCCTGGCACCGGCCAGGTACCGGTCAGGTATCAGGTAGCGGTCACGGGCGGATCGCCCTCCCGTGGCCGGTAGCCTTTGCGCGAACAGCACACCGCCGGACCACACACGGGTGCGGTCGGGACAGACGGAGAGGGCTGGATCAGTTATGGAAGAGCCGCGTCGCCTCGGCGGCCGGTACGAGCTGGGCTCGGTGCTCGGCCGTGGTGGCATGGCAGAGGTCTACCTCGCCCACGACACCCGGCTCGGCCGCACCGTCGCCGTGAAGACGCTGCGGGCCGACCTCGCCCGCGACCCGTCCTTCCAGGCCCGGTTCCGCCGTGAGGCCCAGTCGGCCGCCTCGCTCAACCACCCTGCGATCGTCGCGGTCTACGACACCGGCGAGGACATGGTGTACGACGGCGGCGCCGGCGCGGGCTCCGGGGTCTCCATCCCGTACATCGTGATGGAGTACGTCGACGGCTCGACCCTCCGTGAGCTGCTGCACTCCGGGCGCAAGCTGCTGCCCGAGCGGACGCTCGAGATGACCGTCGGCATCCTCCAGGCGCTGGAGTACTCCCACCGCGCCGGCATCGTGCACCGCGACATCAAGCCGGCGAACGTCATGCTGACGCGCACCGGCCAGGTCAAGGTCATGGACTTCGGCATCGCGCGCGCCATGGGCGACGCGGGCATGACCATGACGCAGACCGCCGCGGTGATCGGCACGGCCCAGTACCTCTCCCCGGAGCAGGCCAAGGGCGAGCAGGTCGACGCCCGCTCCGACCTGTACTCCACCGGCTGCCTGCTGTACGAGCTGCTGACCGTCCGGCCGCCGTTCGTCGGCGACTCCCCGGTCGCGGTCGCCTACCAGCACGTACGGGAGGAGCCGCAGCCGCCGAGCAACTTCGACCCCGAGATCACGCCCTCGATGGACGCCATCGTCCTGAAGGCGCTGGTCAAGGACCCCGACTACCGCTACCAGTCCGCCGACGAGATGCGCGCCGACATCGAGGCCTGCCTCGACGGCCAGCCCGTCGCGGCTGCCGCGGCGATGGGCGCGGCGGCGTACGGCGGCGGTTACGGCAACGGCTACGGCGGCTACGCCCCGGACGACCAGCCGACGACCGCGCTGCGCCAGACCGACGCGGCGGGCCAGACGTCCATGCTGCCGCCGATGAACCCGGACGACGGCGGCTACGGCTACGACGACCGCCCGGACCGCCGCCGTCAGAAGAAGTCGAACACCTCGACGATCCTGCTGGTCCTCGCGGGCATCCTGGTGCTGGTCGGCGCGATCCTCATCGGCCGCTCGATCTTCGACACCGAGAAGGATCCGCAGCAGGTGACGGTCCCCTCCTTGGTCGGTCACACGATGGCGGAGGCCAACAACGCGGCGCTCAACGCCCAGGTGAAGGTCGTCCAGTCGAGCACCGACCGGTGCGAGCAGCCGAAGGGCAAGATCTGCAGCCAGACGCCGGCGGCCGACGGCACGGCGAAGATGACCGTCGGTGAGACGATCTCCGTCGTCGTCTCCGAGGGCGCGCCGCAGATCGAGGTCCCGGACGTGCTGGAGAAGTCCCAGGAGAGCGCGGAGCAGCTCCTGAAGGACAAGGGCTTCAAGGTCGTCGTCAAGCAGGAGGAGTCCGACGAGGACCCGGGCAAGGTTCTGAAGCAGAACCCGACGGGCGGCTCCAAGGCGGAGCAGAACTCCGAGGTCACGATCACGGTGGCGAAGCAGGGGAAGTCGCTGCTGCCCGACGTCACCGGCCGTAACGTCGACCAGGCCATCCAGGACCTCAAGACGCTCGGCTTCGAGAACGTCGCCCGCCAGGACGAGGACTCGCAGCAGCCCGCCGGCACGGTCCTCGGGATGACGCCGAACGGCAACACCAACCAGCCCAAGGACGTCCAGATCACGCTGAGGGTCTCGAAGGGCCCGCAGCAGACGCAGACGACCATTCCGACGGGTCTGACGGGCAAGAAGTTCGACGAGGTGAAGGCGCAGCTGGAGGCCCTGGGCCTGGTCGTGCAGCAGCAGGGCTCGGACAAGGGCGACGCCACGGTCTTCGGCACGAACCCGCCGGAGGGCAGCCAGGTCACCACCGGGCAGACCGTCACGGTCTTCACGACCGGTGGTGGCGGCGACGGCAACGGCAACAACGGCGGCAACGGCGGCGGCTTCTTCGACTAGTCGGCAGGGCGCCGGCGATCAGTCGGCAGGCCTGCGACTGGTCGGCAGTTCCTCGGCCTGAAGCCGCAGCCGCGAGCACACAAGGGGAGAGCCCCGGCATCCGGAAGGATGCCGGGGCTCTCCGCGTACCCGCCCGGGTCAGCGCAGTTCGGCCGGCGGTGTGCGCTCGGCGTCGACCTTCTCCGTGCGGACCAGCTCGCCCCAGACGATGTAGCGGAAGTCCGAGGTGTACATCGGCGTGCAGGTCGTCAGCGTGATGTAGCGGCCCGGCTTCGACTTGCCCGATTCCTTCGGGACCGGCTGGAGGACGTCCACGTTGTACTTCGTCGTCTCCGGCAGGCTCTTGTAGACCTTGTAGACGAACCAGGTGTCCTTGGTCTCGAAGACGATCGAGTCGCCGTTCTTCAACTTGTGGATGTTGTGGAACTTCGCCCCGTGCCCGTCGCGGTGCGCGGCAAGCGTGAAGTTGCCCTGCTTGTCCTGGGGGAGGGCGGACTTGACCGGCTCCGTGTAGTAGCCGGCGACACCGTTGTTCAGCGTCTTGCTGTCGGTGCCCTTCTTCACGAGTATCTCGTCGCCGCCCATCTTCGGGACGTGCAGGAAGCCGATGCCGTCCTTGGTGTCCAGGGCGCCGGGGCCGGCCGCCCACTGGTCGCGGACCTGGTCGCCGTCCTTGTCGGCGGCCCGGTCGGCCAGGACGTTCGTCCACCACAGGGAGTAGACGACGAAGAGACCGAGCACCAGGCCCGCGGTGATGAGGAGTTCACCGAAGACACTGATGACTCCGGCGATCCAGTTGCGCGCACGTGCCACTGCGTCGTCCTGTCCTGAGGTGTGGGGTCGTTCGTCGATCGGCTCTCAGCCTAGGAGCGCGTCCGGCTTTCCCTTGCTGCGCGGGCGTTCCTCGACCATCTTGCCCCACACGATCATGCGGTACGTACTGGTGAATTCGGGCGTACACGTCGTCAGCGTGATGTAGCGTCCCGGCTCCTTGAAGCCGGACTGCTTGGGCACCGGGTCGATCACCGCGACGTTCGACGGCGCCGTCTGCGGGAGGATGCTGGCCATCTCGTACGTGTAGTACGCGTCCTGCGTCTCCACGACGATCGGGTCGCCGGGCTTCAACTGGTTGATGTACCGGAACGGTTCGCCGTGCGTGTTGCGGTGCCCGGCCACCGCGAAGTTGCCCTGCTTGTCGCCGGGCATCGCCGTCTTCAGCGTGCCCTCGCTGTAGTGGCCCACCATGCCCCGGTCCAGGACCTTGGGCTTGCTGATGCCCTCGGCGACCGGGACGACCACGTCCAGCTTGGGGATGTACATGATGGCGAAGCCCTGTCCCGGCTCGAAGGCGCCCGGCGCCCTGCCCTTGGTCCAGGCGTCCTCGATCTGCCCCTTGGCCTGGTTCGCCTGCTGGTCGGCGCGTACGTTCGTCCACCACAGCTGGTACGTGACGAAGAGCAGCATCACGACGCCGAAGGTGATGAACAGCTCGCCCACGACCCGGCTGGCGACGACGCCGACGCTGTCCTTGGCCGCGCGCGCGGCGCGCCGGGCCTCGACGCGGGACATCGGCGCGGCGGGCGTGGCGGGGCCCTCGGCGTGCGGCGCGGACGCCGGTCCACCACGGCGGCCCTTCCCCTTGCCCTTGGCGGCGCGTCGGCGTTCGGCCCTGCCGGGGCCGGGAAGCGGCGTCACGGGCGTCTCAGGCGCCCCGGAGGACTCCACCGTCCGCAGGGCCATCGTCTCGTCCCGAGGCTCGTACGGGGCCTCGTAGGCCTCCTGCGGCGCTTCGTACGGACTCTCGGGGGCCGGCGCGGGGCCACCGACCGGGTCCGGTACGGCCCCGGCGTCCGGTATCGGCTCGTACGCGTACTCCTGCTGGTACGCGTACGCCGGGTCCTCGTGGACCGGCGCCTCGTACCCCGCCACGGGCCCCGGTATCGCCTGCGTCTGCGGCGGTACGGGCTCCTGCTCCTCTTCCGGCAGGTTCGTCGCCCGGAACCACGGCGACCCCGCCGTCACGCGACGGCCTTGCCCACCACCGGCGCGAGCCCCGCCGACCGGCCCACCGCCCCCTTGTCGCCGCACCGCTCCAGCCAGTTGGCGAGCATCAGGTGGCCGTGCTCCGTGAGCACCGACTCGGGGTGGAACTGCACACCTTCGACCGCGAGTTCGCGGTGGCGCAGGCCCATGATGATGCCGTCCTCCGTGCGCGCCGTGACCTCCAGCTCGGCCGGCAGCGCCGCGGGCTCGGCGGCCAGCGAGTGGTAGCGGGTCGCCGTGAACGGCGACGGCAGGCCCGCGAAGACCCCCTGGCCCTCGTGCGTGACCAGCGAGGTCTTGCCGTGCAGCAGCTCGGGGGCGCGGTCGACGACACCGCCGTACGCCACGGCCATCGACTGCATGCCCAGGCAGACACCGAAGACCGGCACCCCGGTCGCCGCGCAGTGGCGCACCATGTCGATGCAGACACCGGCCTGTTCGGGCGCGCCCGGACCGGGCGAGAGCAGGACGCCGTCGAAGCCGTCCTGGGCGTGGCTCAGCTCGACCTCGTCGTTGCGCAGCACCTCGCACTCGGCGCCGAGCTGGTAGAGGTACTGAACGAGGTTGAAGACGAAGCTGTCGTAGTTGTCGACGACGAGAATCCGCGCGCTCACTGGCCGTCCACCGTCACATCGTTGAACGGAAGCAGAGGCTCCGCCCAGGGGAACACGTACTGGAAGAGGGCGTACACGACTCCCAGGACGAGGACGAGCGAGATGATGCCCCGGACCCACGCGTTGCCCGGCAGATGCCGCCAGATCCAGCCGTACATGACGTCCACTGCCCCTTCCGTTCGTTACGGGCACCAGAGTACGGGTCCGAAGGATCGTTGAGGGGTCAGCCCGCCAAAGCCGGTGGCTTGCCCTGCGTCACAGGCTGGGTGGCGTCGAGGTGCGCCCAGACGATCAGCCGGTGGCTGCTGCCCCATTCCGGCTCGCAGGTGGTGAGGGTGAGATAGCGCCCCGGACCGTCGAAGCCGGACCTGCGCGGGACGGGGTCGATCACGCCGACGTCGGTGGGGACGGTCCGGTACGGGGCGCGTTCGACGCGGTACGTGAACCAGGTGGTGCCGTCGGTGAGGACGACCGCGTCACCCGGCCGCAGCCGGGGGAAGTCCTTGAACGGATCTCCGTACGTGCGCCGGTGGCCGGCGACGGAGAAGTTGCCGGTCTCACCGAGGCGGGCGGTGGCGGCGTAGTGGCCGAGGCCCTTCTTGAGGACGGCCGGGGACGTGCCCTCCAGGACGGGCCACTCCCAGTCCTTGCCGAGCCGGGGGACGTACATCACGGCGATGCCCCGGCCGGCCGTGTACGGCTTCGGAGCCGGCGGTGCCGGGGCGGTGTCGGCCACCGGGCGGTCCACCCACTGCCGTTCCAGGGTGTCGATCTGCCCGGCGCTCGCGCTCTGGGCCTGCACGCCGGTCCAGAACATGAGGTACCCGACGAAGAGGACGATCAGGGTCCCGACGGTGAGGCACAGCTCGCTGAACGTCCTGACGATCAGCCGCATCGGGTCCCCCAGGCGTCAGCTCACCGGCTTCGCGTAGTGGAGATCCACTGTGCCGGAGTAGCCGGGAAGAGTCACCGCCTTGTGCTCGTCGACTTTCCAGCCGAGCCCGTAGGCCTTCACGTACAGCTGGTAGTTCTGCACGGCCGGCGAAGCGGCGAGCGCCTTGGCCAGCTTTCCCCGGTCACCCACGGCGGTGATCTTGTACGGCGGTGAGTAGACCCGTCCCTGGAGGATCAGGGTGTTGCCCACGCAGCGCACGGCGCTGGTCGAGATGAGCCGCTGGTCCATGACCTTGATGCCCTGGGCGCCGCCCTGCCAGAGCGCGTTCACGACCGCCTGGAGGTCCTGCTGGTGGATGACGAGGTCGTTGGCCTGCGGCTCGGGGTAGCCGGGGGCGGCCTGGGCGTTCGGCGGGGCGTCGTTGAGGGTGACGGTGAGGCCCGCCCCGGACGTCTCGGTGGTCCCGGCGGCCGCCTCCAGGGCGTGCAGCCGCTTGTCCTCGGCGCTCGTGGAGCCGTCGTCGCGGGCGGCGAGGGAGTCGACCTGGTCACGCAGGGCGGCGGTGGACTCGTCCAGGCCGGCGTTCTTGTGGCTGCGCTCCTGGATCAGGTCGGAGAGCCTGAGGAGGGAGGCGTCGGTCCGGATGTTCGTGCCCTTCGCGGTGTTGAAGCTGGTCACGAAGATGAGCCCGGCGAGCGCGAAGACAGCAGCGGTGAGCACCCGGACGGGGCGCCACCTGGTGGGTCGACCCGGCCCGGGGGAAGAGTCGGCAGAATTGCTCAACGTACCCTGATCCCCTTCGGTGCCGTGGAAGCACTACGCTAACGGACGCCCGGGGGACGCAGTGGTCCTCCTACGTCACCCAGCCGTCCCACCCCGGCGCCAGCCACAGTTCCCTGCGCGGTCACGCAGCGCATCGACAGGAGAGTCCCTCGTGCCGAAGTCACGTATCCGCAAGAAGGCCGACTTCACGCCCCCGCCCGCCAAGCAGGCCACCAACATCAAGCTGACCAACCGCAGCTGGGTGGCTCCGGTGATGCTGGCGCTGTTCCTGATCGGGCTCGTGTGGATCGTCGTCTTCTACGTCACCGACGGCTCGCTGCCGGTGAAGTCCCTCAACAACTGGAACATCGTGGTGGGCTTCGGGTTCATCGCGGCCGGGTTCGGCGTCTCCACGCAGTGGAAGTAGCGGGCGCCCGACGCGCCCGTCAAGCCTTGCCCTGAACTTATCCACAGCGTTGTGCACAGCACTGGATAACTTACGAAGATCTGTGGATAACTCAGGCCGGGTTGACGCCGGTGTGACTGCGGCGGCGCCGCCCGGCATCCACGACGCCCCTCGCTCCTGCTGGAAAAGGCCAGCTCAGGAGCGGGGGGCGCGGTCGTTCTCCACGAGGTGCACAAGATCCACCACGCACTGTGGATAACTCTGGGGAAAGCTTCGCCAGAAGCTCGTCCACAGCCCTCGTCGCTCAGGTGAGCGCGGCTGAGCGAGCCAGGACCATGCCCAGATCGATCAGGAGCACCAGTCCACAGGCGCCGTACTGCACGACGTTCCGCCGGGCCTTCGGCGCGTGCAGCAGACCGTAGGCCACCAGCGCTCCGCCGACGAGTCCGCCGATGTGCGCCTCCCAGGAGATCCCGGGTCGGGTGAAGGTCAGCAGCAGCGACAGAGCGACGAAGAGGGCCACCGGCCGCATGTCGTACCGCTGTCGCCGGGTGAGGACCGCCCAGGCTCCGATCAGGCCGAAGACGACGCCGGAGGCGCCCAGCGAGGCCTGGTTCGGCGCGGCCACCGCATAGGCGAGGGCGGAGCCGGAGAGTCCGGAGAGCAGACAGAGCGCGGCGAACCGGATCCGGCCGAGCTCCGGTTCGACGATGCCGCCGATGACCCAGAGTCCCAGCATGTTGAAGACGAAGTGCGCGACCTCCTGGTGGAGGAAGGTCGAGGTCAGCAGCCGGTACCACTCTCCGTCGGCAACCCCCACCACCTCGCCGAGCGGCGGGCTGAAGGCGTAGCCGATCAGCGACAGCTCGTCCACGACCCGGTCGCCGGCCACCTGGACGGCGATGAAGAGGGCGAGGTTGATCGCGATGAGGATCTTGGTGACGAGACGTCCGTCCGACGCGACCCGGCCGCCGGCGAGCGTCCGGGGCTGGTTGGCGTCGGGCGCGTGCCCCGTGCCGGAGCCGCCGCGCACACAGTCCGGGCACTGGAAGCCGACGGACGCCGAGACCATGCACTGCGGGCAGATCGGCTTGTCGCAGCGGGTGCAGCGGATGCCTGTCTCGACGTCCGGATGGCGGTAACAGCGCGGCAGGCCGGACTGCGGCTCCATGGAGGTCCCTCCCGAGGAGATGGGGCGGCGAGGCAGCGCCCCGCCTTACCTGTACGGACGGGCGGAGCGGAAAGGTTCCCTGATCGACCGGCGGGGCGGCCGGCCCGGTCGACGGGGACGGGCCGGCGGGCCCGGTCGGCCAAGGTGGGCCGAGGGGTCAGCTCGGCGGTACGGCGGGGGTGCGGGTCTCGATGAGGACCGACTCCAGGACCACGTCGTCCAGCGGCCGCTTGGTGTTCGGGTTGACCGGCACCGACGCGATCGCGTCGACGACCTTCCTGCTCTTCGCGTCGAGGACCTCGCCGAAGATCGTGCGCTTGCGGTTCAGCCAGGTCGTCGCGCCGACGGTGATGAAGAACTGCGAGCCGTTGGTGCCCGGCCCGGCGTTGGCCATGGCCAGGAGATAAGGACGGTCGAAGAAGAGCTCCGGGTGGAACTCGTCGGCGAACTCGTAGCCCGGTCCGCCCGTGCCGTTCCCCAGCGGGTCCCCGCCCTGGATCATGAAGCCCTCGATGACCTGGTGGAAGACGGTGCCGTCGTACAGCCGGTCCGCGGCGACCTTGCCGGTCGCCGGGTGCGTCCACTCCCGCTCGCCCCGGGCGAGTTCGGTGAAGTTCCTGACCGTGTGGGGGGCGTGGTCCGGCAGCAGCCGGATCTCGATGTCACCCCTGCTGGTCCTGAGAGTGGCGTAGAGCTGCTCGGCCACGGCCCGCCTTCCCGTAAGTCTGCACACTGACGCGCATCGCATCCTCGCACGGAAGCGTCGTGGGTATGCCCCGGATGCCCGCCCCGCATGCCGGACCGCGATCGGGCAGGCATGATTTCGAAAAGGGTGGAAAGGCGAAAAAGCGACACCACCGAGTAGGAGGATCCCGTGACCCGGATGGACAGCGTGCGCGCGGCGACCGATTCGGCCAAGGACAGCGTGCTGCACGCCGCGGAAGTGGTGGCGCCCTATGCGGACACGGCCAAGGAGCAGGCCGCTCAGTACGCCGGCACAGCCAAGGACCAGGCCGCGCGCTATGCGCACGAGGCACGTGTCCGGCTCGGGCCGAAGGTCTCACAGGCCGCTCAGCAGGCCCGTAAGCAAGCTCGTGTGCAGTACCGATGCCATGTCGCACCTCATGTACCGCCGCGGGTCGACGACGCCGCGCATCGCGCCGCGCAGGTCACCCGCAAGGCCGCCCGTCAGGCGGCCGACTACACCGTTCCGCGTGTCGAGCAGGCGGTGGCCGCCACCGGTCCCGTTCTCGACGAGGCCGGATCGCGTTCGGTGGCCGCCTGGGCCGCGCTGCGCGGTCAGGTGACACCGAGGGAGATCGAGAAGCTCGTGCGCAAGCACGAGCGCCGTGCCAGGGCCGGACGTGTCGCCACGGGACTCGCTGTCCTGGGCGTGGTGGCCGCCGGCGCGTTCTGTGCGTGGAAGTGGTGGGACAAGCAGGCCAACCCGGACTGGCTGGTCGAACCGCCCGCTCCTACCGAGGTCGATGAGAGTCTCGCGGAACCGTCGTCCCGGACCTCGCCGCTGTCGTCCGTCGACGGCAGTGGAGCTCTCGATCCCGAGGTGGAGGCCAAGGAGGCCGAAGCCGAGGGGGAGGTGGACCCGGATCGCGACGAGCGTCGCTGACGGGGGCTTCCTCCGCGTACGGGTGGCGTGCGGCGGTGGACGTGGGGAGGAGCGACTCGACTCCCCGCGCCCTAGGCCGCCGCGGCGAGCGCCAGGCCCGACAGCTCCGTCTGGTCCGCGAGCGTCGTCTCGGTCGGGGCGTCGGCGCGCAGGTGGCGTACGGAGGGCGAGGAGTTGTGCGCCTCGGCGCCGATGCGCTGCTTGATGGTGGGCGGCAGCGAGCGCTCGCGCACCGTGGTGGGCCACTGATACGCGGCCCGTTGGGCCGGTACGGAGACGGCGCTGCGCGCTCCGGCCGGGGCGGGGGCGGCGGCCGGCTCCTCCGGCTGCTGGACGGCGGGGGCCTGCGCGGCGGCGGCGGTGGACGCCAGGCCGACGGAGGCGAGCAGGGCGAAGAGTACGGAGATGAAGGCGGTCCAGAACTGCTTGACCTTGGCGGTGGCCATGGCCCCTCGCTTTCGTGACGTGGTGCTCAAGACGGTCGTGGTGTTCGTCAGGTTCTCGGATGGTTCATTTTGGATTGCGCGTTTTTCGTACATTCCTCATGATGGGGACGCGGATCCGGATGTCCCGGAGCGACGCCGTCCGCGCGCAGTTCTTCCGATGAACACCACTCGTCCGGCTCAATGCGCGCCGAGCAGCTCCGTCGCGCCCCGTGCCGCGGGCGCCTGCGTGCGGGACCGCTCGGCCCAGCGCACGGCGGGCCCGGTGACCGCCCCGACCAGCAGGAAGATCCCGCCGAGCACCAGCCAGCCGGGCGCGCCCCAGGTGACCAGAAGCGCCGTGACCAGGAACGGGCCGAGGGTCCGCGCCACGGGGACGCCGGTGCCGTAGAAGCCCTGGTACTGGCCGATCCGGCCCGCGGGCGCGAGGGCGAACCCGATCTGCCAGGAACCCGCGGAGTGGCGCATCTCGGCGACCACCTGCAGCGCCACGCCGAGGACGAGGACACCCACGGTCGTCCACGGCCCGAGGCCGGCGGCCGTCGCGGCGAAGACGGCGCACGAGGCGAGCATGACGACACCGGCCCGGCCCACCGCGCGCGTGGCCTGGGGAAGGCCGGTGACCTTCCGCGCCGTCCGCACCTGGAAGAGCATCACGACACCGGTGTTGAGGACGAAGAGCGCCGACACGATCCAGCCGGGCGCCGCGGTGCGCTGCACGATCCACAGCGGCAGGGCGAGGCTGAGCAGCGGCAGCCGCAGCAGCATCAGCGCGTTGAGGAGGGTGAGCAGCGCGTACGGGCGGTCGCGGAGCACCGCCAGGCGCGGCTCGCCGACGGCCGCCGCCGGGGCGGGTGCCACACAGGGCAGTCCGCGCAGCAGCAGGGCGCAGACCAGGAAGCCGACCGCGTCCAGCGCGAAGACGGAGAGGTATGCGGTGCGCGTGCCGGCGTGCAGGGCGAGCCCGCCCAGGCCCGCGCCGATGGCGAGCCCCGCGTTGAGGGTGGACTGCAGCCTTGCCAGTACCTCCGTACGGGCCGAGGGTTCGACGAGCCCGGCGAGCAGCGCCTGGCGGGCGGCGGCGAGGCCGCTCTGGGCGGTGGCGTACACGGCGGCGGCGACGAGGAACGGCACGAAGGAGCGGATGAGGAGGAACGAGGCGACGGCCGCAGCCGTGGCGAGGGCGAGCAGGACGGCGGTGGTGCGCGGTCCGCGCCGGTCGGCGAGGTGCCCGAGCCAGACTCCCGCGACCGATCCGACGGCCCAGGCGAGGGTGAGGCCGATGCCGATCCGGGCGGCGGACAGGCCGACGATCTGGCTGAAGTAGAGGGCGGAGGTGACGTAGAAGGCGCCGTCGCCGATCGCGTTGCTCAGCTGGGCGAGGAGCAGCGCGCGGGGAGCCCGGGAAGCCTGCGGTACCGGGGAGGAAGGGTTCGCCATGGACACGACGCTAGGGCCCGGTGGCCCAGCGGGGCAGGTCCAATGCGGCCCCCTGATCGTGGGCCAATCAAGGGGCGCACGACAGGGTCGACGGGGCACGGACAAAAGCCCCTCCGCGCCGCGTTTCCACGGCTCGGAGGGGCTTGTCCGGTGGAGCCTAGGGGAGTCGAACCCCTGACATCTGCCATGCAAAGACAGCGCTCTACCAACTGAGCTAAGGCCCCGGAACGAGAACAGAGTACCGGGTCACCCCCTCTTTCCCGCAAAAGGATTGGGACTCCCGGTCGGCGACCACGCTCCGTAAGATGCTGATCGAGGTTCGCAGTGGCGAACCTAAGGGATGGGGAGACGTAATGGACGCAGTGCAGCAAGAAGCCACGGCAAGAGCCCGCGAGCTTCAGCGCAGTTGGTACGGAGAGCCGCTGGGGGCGCTCTTCCGTCGACTGATCGACGATCTCGGCCTCAATCAGGCCCGGCTCGCGGCTGTGCTCGGACTGTCGGCACCCATGCTCTCCCAGCTGATGAGCGGCCAGCGAGCCAAGATCGGCAACCCGGCCGTCGTCCAGCGTGTCCAGGCTCTGCAGGAGCTCGCCGGCCAGGTCGCCGACGGCAGTGTCAGCGCCGCCGAGGCCACCGACCGCATGGACGAGATCAAGAAGTCCCAGGGCGGCTCCGTGCTCACCGGCACCAGCCAGACCACCACCAGCTCCGGTGCGCCGACCGTGCGCCGGGTGGTCCGCGAGATCCAGTCGCTGCTGCGCTCGGTCGCGGCCGCCGGCGACATCATCGATGCGGCCGACTCCCTCGCCCCCGCCCACCCGGAACTGGCAGAGTTCCTCCGGGTGTACGGCGCCGGGCGCACCGCCGACGCGGTCGCCCACTACGAGTCGCACCAGAACTGACGCAGAGCAGCCGGTCCGGCGTCCACTGCCGGCCCGACGAGGCACGACGGGGAGCGGGCGCAGCGCAATGGGTGAGGTCTTCGCTGGTCGGTACGAACTGGTCGACCCGATCGGACGGGGCGGTGTCGGAGCGGTCTGGCGGGCGTGGGACCACCGGCGCCGCCGGTACGTGGCGGCCAAGGTGCTCCAGCAGAGCGACGCCCACACGCTGCTCCGCTTCGTCCGGGAGCAGGCCCTCCGGATCGACCACCCCCACGTCCTCGCCCCGGCCAGCTGGGCCGCCGACGACGACAAGGTGCTGTTCACCATGGATCTGGTGGCCGGCGGGTCTCTGGCGCACGTCATCGGCGACTACGGCCCGCTGCCGCCGCGCTTCGTCTGCACCCTGCTGGACCAGCTGCTCTCCGGACTTGCCGCGGTGCACGCGGAGGGGGTCGTGCACCGCGACATCAAGCCGGCGAACATCCTGCTCGACGTCACCGGAACCGGGCGGCCGCATCTGCGGCTGTCCGACTTCGGCATCTCGATGCGCAAGGGCGAGCCCCGCCTCACGGAGACCAACTACGTGGTGGGGACGCCCGGTTACTTCGCGCCCGAGCAGATGCTCGGCGCGGAGCCGGACTTCCCGGCCGACCTCTTCGCCGTCGGCCTGGTCGCGCTCTATCTGCTCCAGGGCCAGAAGCCGGACTCCCGGGCCCTGATCGAGTACTTCATGACGCACGGGACGCCGGGAGCCCCGCAGGGGATCCCCGAGCCGCTGTGGCAGGTCCTGGCCGGCCTGCTCCAGCCGGACCCGCAGGCCCGCTTCAAGACGGCCACGGGCGTACGCAAGGCGCTGACCGCGGCGATCGAGATGCTGCCCGAGCCCCGCCCGGACGAGGAGCCGGTCGAGGTCTTCGACCAGATCGGCCCGCTGCCCGCCGGCTTCGGCCCGAACGGCCCCGAGACTCCGGCCCCCAAGGACCCGGCCCCACAGCCCCAGGCCCCGGCCGCGCCCCCACACACGCCGACCGCCGCTCCCGTGGACGTACCACCACACCCCCACCAGGGTCCGGAGCAGGCACCGGATCAGCCCCAGCGGCCCCTGCCGAGCCCTTCAGAGACGGGCAGCTTCCACCTGCCCCCGCCGCCCGCACAGCCGGCCCCCGCCTCCTCCGCCCACGCGGGCTCCCCCCTTCCCGCCGCCACGGACTTCGCCCACCCCCCGACGGCCGCGGTGTCGCGCCCCCACGCCTCCACGGTTCAGTACACCGCTCAGGCCGGACAGGTTCCCACCCAGCCGGCACCCTCCGTCCTCGCGGCGGCCCCGGCAAAGCGACCGGGACCGCCCCCGAAGGTGGCGGTCCCGGTGCTGTTCCTCGCGCTGGTCTGCTTCGCCGTCGGCATCTGGGCGCTCACCCAGACCTGACCGGCGCGGCTACCAGGCCGTCGGCGGCCCGAACTGCGGCGGCCCGCCCTGCGGTCCACCCTGTGACGCGCCCCGCGCCGCGTCCCTCCTGGCCTGTCGCCGCCCCGCGAGGGTCCAGACGCCGAGCCCGACGAGCAGCACCGTTCCGGCGCCGAACCCGGCCGCCGCGACCAGGACCATGCCGTCGTCCGTCTGCGCCTCGGCCCCGCTCGCCCCGCTGGCGGCCGCGTCCCGGTCGTCGGCGGTGACCTTGAAGGGGCCCGCGTCACCGTCGTACGCGGGGCCCGCCTTCGCCGTCCCGGTGACGTTCACCCGCAGGATCAGCGGCACCGGCTTGTCCCCGTACTCCTTGACGATCTCCGGGCTGAGCGTCGCCGTCAGGTAGTACCAGCCCGCGAACCGCAGGGCGTTGGTGTAGCTGTTGGAGGCGTAACGGTTCTCGAAGGCGACCGGCCGGTGCGGGTCGAGCGCCAGCGTGGCCGGCTTGCCGTCGTAGCTGACGGTGTCCTGGTCGACATGGCCGCGGGCCGGGTTGTCGAGCGAGAGCACCAGCGCGTTGGGTACGTACCCGGTGGCGCCGGTGGGGCTGCTGCCGAGCTCCGCGCTGGCGAAGATCTGCTGCCCCCAGTCGACGGGCACCCGGTAGAAGAGCGTCTGACCGGGCTTGATGTCGGCGCGCCACTCGCCCTGGCGCAGCGAGGTGGCGTCGTGGAAGCCGGCGCCGCCCTGCCGCTTCTGCGGCCCGCCCGTCGGCGGCGGGGGTGTGGCGGAGGGCCAGTTCTCGGGGAGTGTGGTCGGGCCGGTCTGCTTCACGCCCGGCTCGGGGACGTACCGGATCTCCAGTTCCCAGTCGTCGGGCGTGGTGACGGCCTTCGAGGTCCGCTCGACCAGCACGTAGTAGGCGCCCGCCTGCTGGCAGGTGGAGCTGTCGGCCTCGATCGTGCGGTGGGCGTACGCGGCGAGCGGCCGGGTGAAGGCGGCCGACTCGAAGGTGGAGTCCTGGTAGCCGCATTGCGCGCCGGAGCCGTCCTGCAGGGTCACCTTGATGCCGTCGCCGTACTCCGGCTTGCCGCCGGGCTTCGGCACGGCCACCACGGAGACGTACGCGTTCTTCTTGTCGTCGAGGTCGACCCGGTAGTAGAGCTTGCCGTCCTTCTTGATGGCGTCCCGGTAGCTCTGACCCGCCGTCAACTGCCGTGCGTCCGCACTGGTGGCGGCGCCCTTGATCGGCTCGGCACCACCGTCGAACCCGTACGGACCCTCACCGGCCGCCCACGCCGTTCCGGGGAGCGCCGAGGCCGTGAGCACGGCCGCGCACACCGTCGCGCCCAGCGCCGCCGCCCAACGCCGACCCGCCCGAGGCGAACCGCCGGCCCCGTCCGCCCGAACCCCCACGCGCTGCGTCTTCACGCGCCTCTCCTCGTGTCTGTCGCTGTCCCGCCCCGTACGCGCCTCACGAGGAACACGGCCCCCGCGATCCGTACGACCGTTGCGCCGCCCGCTCCGGCGGCCTCGGTGACGGCCCATCCTGCCCCGCCCGTCCCGCCGCTGTCTCGGGCCCCGTGGACTCCACAGCGACCTCGATCCGCAGGAGGATCGTGACTCCCGAGTCAGATTTTGCTCTCGCAACGTAGTGATTTGCTCGGGTGAACTCAAGAGTGTCGTCGTCACGGTCCTGGAACAGCGCCCGAACCCCCGGAACAGCGCGAAGCCCCGGCCGCTGGAACGCGGCCGGGGCTTCGCCCTCAAGCAATGTGCGACTCAGACACCCGAACCTGCGGGCACGGAGTCGGTCGCCTCCGTCCACAGATCCTGCTCGGCGCGATCCGCCTGGATCTGGCGGTACACGAGGAGCCCGCCGATGGCGGCCAGTGCGACCAGGAGAAGCTTCTTCACCGCGCGACCTCGTCTTTCGTTGACGTAGGAGACTTCTGACGCCCACTCTACACATGGACCGATACCGATCGGTGACCTAGGCCGGGCACGTCCCGCCAAAAGCAATCGGCCCGAACGGGTGAACCGTCCGGGCCGATCTTCGATGTGGGGCTAACAGGATTTGAACCTGTGGCCTCATCCTTATCAGGTCGATCATGGGGATTCCGGGACCTCGCCCAACACGCTCCGCGCGTCGTCTG
>NZ_JBSGWV010000042.1:0-55376 GCF_053609105.1 Streptomyces sp. NPDC054975 | reverse complement strand
GAAGAAGCAGGACTGACACCCGTACGGCATACGTGAAGGGCCCGCACCGGCGGTCGGTGCGGGCCCTTCACGTACGGCTCCGCACCGGCCGTTGGTGCGGGCCCTTCACGTACAAGCCCGCACCCGGCGTCGGTGCGGGCCGCTCGCATGCGCGGGACTACTGCGGGTCCGGGCCCTTGGCCACGGGCCGGGTGGGGTCGTTGGACCACTCCGACCAGGAGCCCGCGTACAGGGCGGACGGGATGCCCGCGATCGCCAGGGCGAGGACCTGGTGTGCGCCCGAGACGCCCGAGCCGCAGTAGACGCCGACCGCGCCCTCCTCCTGGGCGCCGAGACCGGCGAAGCGGGACGCCAGGGCGGGCGCCGGGAGGAAGCGGCCGTGCTCGTCCACGTTCTCCGTCGTCGGGGCGGAGACCGCGCCCGGGATGTGGCCGCCGACCGGGTCGATCGGCTCCACGTCGCCCCGGTAGCGCTCAGCCGCCCGCGCGTCGAGCAGCAGGCCCGAACGGGCCAGTGCCGCGGCCCCGTCGGCGTCGAGGAGCCCGACGTCGCTCGGGTGCGGCGCGAAGTCGCCCGGCTCGGGGCTCGGGGTCTCCTTCGACAGCTCGTACCCCTCCGCCGTCCACGCCGCGAGGCCGCCGTCCAGGACCCGTACGTCGGTGTGGCCGGTCCAGCGCAGCAGCCACCAGGCCCGGGCGGCGCCCCAGCCGAGGCCGCCGTCGTAGACGACGACCGGAGTGTCCGCGGAGACTCCCGCCCGGCGCATCGCCGCGCCGAAGACCTCCAGGTCCGGCAGCGGGTGCCGGCCGCCACGGCCGGGTGGAGCGGCCAGTTCCGTGTCCAGGTCGACGTAGACGGCGCCGGGCACGTGTCCGGCGTCGTAATCGGGCCGTCCAGGCGGGCCGCCGAGCTGCCAACGGACGTCCAGCAGGACCGGGCGGCGCGCCCCGGCCAGGTCGCTCGCGAGATCGCCTGCGGTGATGATGGGCTTCATGCGTGCCATCCTCGCGCAGCGCGCGCCGGAGCGGACCACGCCCTGGTGACGGAATGTCGGCGCGGCCGCGGGGCGTACGGCGCCCGTTGGTGCGAGCATCGTGCACAGGCGCGCCCCCAGTCGCGTGTACGGCACGTGGAGGGCGGGCAGTAACCCGCTGCGGAAGCCGAGGGCCCCGCTCCCACCCGCCCGTACGAGTCCGTGCGCCCGGGTCCCCCCGCACGGCCACGACGATGGTCCGAGGAGAGAGTGACGATGACCGAGGCGACTCGGCGCACACCCGGTACACCCTCTTGGGTGAGCTTGATGGTGCATGGGCTTGACGCGACGCAGGAGTTCTACGGCGCGCTCTTCGGCTGGGAGTTCGTCCCCGGTCCGCAGCAGCTCGGTCCGTACGTCCGCGCCCTGCTCGACGGCAAGGAAGTGGCGGGCATCGGCCAGTTGCCGCCCGACCGGCACCTGCCGGTCGCGTGGACCACCTACTTGGCCGCCGACGACGCCGACGAGGTCGCGGAGACCATCCGCTGCTGCGGCGGCACGGTCGCCGTCGGCCCGCTCGACGCGGGCGAGGCCGGCCGGCTGGTGATCTGCTCGGACCCGGTCGGCGCCGTCTTCGGAGTCTGGCAGGCCGGTCTCCACCTCGGCACGGCGACCGCGGGTTCGCCCGGGACGCCGGTCTGGAACGAGCTCCTGACGTACGAGACGTCGGCGGTCGCGAAGTTCTACCAGACGGTCTTCCGCTACGAGGCCGAGCCGGTCGTCTCCGCCGACTTCGACTATCTGACCCTTCTCCTGGAGGGGCGCCCGGTGGCGGCCCTGCACGGCCTCGGCACCGCGCTCCCCCGTGACCGGGGACCGCACTGGATGACGTACTTCGAGGTCGCCGACACCGACGCGGCCGCCCGGCTGGTCACCGAGCTGGGCGGCCATGTCCTGCGGCCGCCCAGGGAGGGTGCGCAGGGCCGGGTCGCGCTGGTGGCGGACACGGAGGGGGCGGTCTTCACGATCGTCCACTCGGCGCCGGACGCCTGAGGCGGCCGCCCGGACGGCCCCGCAGCTCGACCCCGCTCCCAGCACGGCCCCGCAGCTCACCCCCCGCCCGGAACGGCCCCGGCAGCTCAACCGCCGGGCAGGGCGGCCGCGCAGCTCGCCCCCGCCCCGGGCGGCCCGCGCCGCTCAGCCCCTGCCGCTCCGGATCAGGCTTCGGCGGAGTCGTGCGGCGCCGGAGCGGGGGGCCGGGTCGCCGCCGGGCAGGGCGAGCTTCGTCAGGCGCTCGCCGTCGAAGTAGCGCGTCATGTCCGCGTCGCCCGCGTGGGCTTCGAGGAACCGGACGGTCTCGTCCCGCAGCAGCGGGTAGAGCTTGGGCTGCATGCAGAAGCCCACGGCGCGCACCAGCGGGGTGAGCGTCTCCGGGCCCGCGCCCGGGACGGCCGGGCCGGAGCCGGTCTCCAGGTCGGGCACGATGTGGTCCACGACCGTCAGCGGCACCCGGTTGCTGTTCTCGACCGGCTTGAGCCGCTCGAGGACCGTGTCGGTGCCCACGCGGGCGATCGGCACGCCGTAGTAGACGGACGCGGTGACCATGGCGGTCGAGAAGCAGCCGACGACCAGCCGCGGCCGGCACCGCTCGTAGAAGGTCTCGGCGAGCAGCGGGCCGTCCAGGACCGTCAGCCGTACGCCGACCTCCTCGGCCGCCTCGTTCAGCGCCGTCGAGTAGCGGGCGGGCGCGGTCGGGTGCGGCTTGAAGATCACCGATGTGTGTCCGGCCGTGGCGGCTCCGCGCATCATCCGGATGTGCAGCTCCTCCTCCTCGTCGGCGGTGAGGATGTCGAGCGCCGCGAGGTACTGGCCGAGGAGGAGGGCGGTGGGCTCGGCCTCGACCGCCTCGGTCACCGTCCGGTCGCCCTCGGCCGCCTCGGCGATCTCCGCGAGGACCGCGCGGAAGGCCTCGTCGGGGACGAGTTCGGGCTGGACGCCGTACTCGGAGAGCAGCAGGGGGCGCAGGCCGGGCACCAGGTCGAGGTGGAGCAGCCGCCCGATCCGGCAGGCGATCGACTGCGGCAGCTCCTCGCGGGTGGGGCCGTAGCTCATCAGGCCGTCGGCGTAGACCTGGACGGTGCTCTCGGCGAAGACGAAGGCGAGCGCCTTGGCGGGGTTGACCTGGATGGACTCGACGATCAGCTCGACCGGGGCGCTGCCCAGGTCCCACGCCGTGCGGAACACGCGCTGCCAGAGCGGGGCTTCCTCGGTGCGCGGCGACCAGGTGGCGGGGTGGTGCGGCTGGATCGCCTCGTTCCAGTCGATCACCTCGTCGAAGCGGGTGGCGATCCGGTCGTAACCGGTCATCGTCTCCAGGCGTAGCGCGGTCTCCGGGATCGCTGCGTTGTTCGAGATCAGCAGGATCCGCCGGGCGTCGTCGGGGGCGCCGAACCGGCCGGCGTCGATCGCCGCGGCGAGCGTGGCGGCGCCGTAGAGCGTGGAGACCTCGAAGATCTGGATGCGCGGCTTCGCCGTCGTCGTACGCGGGTTGGCGGGCGTCGCGGTCATGATCAGGCGGTCCTTCCGGTGGCGCGCAGGCCGCGGAGCAGGGTGCTGCGCGCGGTGTCCATCGTCGCGAGGGTCTCGTCGAGCACCTGCTGCGGCATCCGGCGCAGGGCGTCGGTCACGTTCTGCTTGAGCCGCTTGGTCACGGCCGGTTCGTACTGGTCGGCCTTGCCCATGTGGAAGGCGATCATGGCGCAGTAGGTGCGCACCGCCTTCGGCAGGAAGCGGTCGGCGTCGCGGTCGGCGGAGACCTCCTCCAGGAGGAGGTCGTACGAGGGGATGAAGTCGAGCTGGCGGTTGTCGGTGATCTGGGTGAGCGAGGTGGTGACGCCGCGCCGGTAGAAGACGCCGTGGAGGCTGAGGGAGGCGTAGGTGGTGGCGTTCAGGTGGAGACGCCAGATCCAGAGCCGGTCCTCGGCGGTGCGCAGCTTCGTCTCGAAGCGCGAGGCGCCGTTCTCGAAGAGTCGGCCGCTGTAGATGCCGAAGGGGACGAAGGGGTAGTCGACCATCGTGATCATGCTGGCGGGCGCGATGCCGTCGCGCGGGTCCATCACGGTCTCGCGCACCTTGGCGGGGGCGTAGCGGATGGCGCGCTTCGGGCCGGTCGACAGGACGTGGTCGGTGCGGGCGAAGTCGCAGCCGAGGGCGTCGATGCCGTCGACCATGGCGCGCAGGTGGCCGGGGGCGTACCAGTCGTCGCCGTCGAGGAAGGTGACGTAGTCGCCGGTGGCCGCGTCGAGGCCGGTGTTGCGCGCCTGGGCCACGCCGAGGTTCGTCTCGTGGCGGATCACGGTGGCGTTCGGGACACGGCTCTGCCAGCGGTCCAGGATGTGGGGTGTCTCGTCCGTCGAGCAGTCGTCGATCAGCAGGAACTCGAAATCCGGGTCCGCGTTGCTCGCGAGGCTGCGCATGGTGTCGGAGGCATAGAGCCCGACGTTGTGGAACGGCACGATGACGGACAACTTGGGCACTCGGACATCCCCACACTCAAGCCAGACGAACAGAAGAGCAGACGAACGGATCGGCGGACGAGCGATCGGTCGCTCGGCGCGCGAGCGGACTCGCGGCGGCGTTCACCTGGGCGAACGCCGGTCGGACGGGCAGCGTAACCACCGTCATCTCCCGCCGGACGAGGCCGGCGCGGACTCCAGGTGAACTCTTGTCGCCCTCCGGGCGAACCTCGCCCGGAATCCGAGCGCAAGGAGGGTGAGCAGTGCCAGGGCGCCGATCGCACCGCCGATGCGCAGCCCCGGCGGCCGGAAGGTGCAACTGACCGACGTCGTCGTGGAGTCGAGCGGGACGGCGAGGAGGCCGAGGTGGCGCTGGGCGGGCGCCGGCGCGGCGTCCCCGGCGGCGCAGCTCCAGCCGGAGATGCGCGGTACGGCGATGACGGCGGTTCCCGTGCTGCCGGCCGGGAGTTCGGCGGTCAGCGTGTGGCCGGAGACGCGCACGTCGGTGGCGCCGGTCGCCGTCAACTTCCCTACAGCGGCGTCGAGTCGCTTCTTCTCCAGGCAGCCGACGGGCTGCTGGGGCAGGGACGGCCGCTCGGGGCCACGCAGTTCGACCTGTACGGCGCCGGAGGCCGGGACGGTGCCGAGGGTCCGCATCGGGCCCTGCACGGACGGGAGTCCGCCGAAGAAGGAGACGGGCCGGCCGCCGTCCAGGGCCGCGGTGCCCTTGAGTTCGGGCGCCCAGAGCCACAGGCCGGAGCCCGCCGGGCAGGAGGCCGTCAGGGTGGTGACACCGCCGGGTCGGTCCGTGCGCCGGACCTGCTCCGGCACGGTGTACACCGCCGATCCGAGCAGCAACTCCTGGTTGGCGAAGGGGGAATCGCCGAAGGCGGTCTCGCGCGCGGCCGGCCGGACGTCCGGGCGGACCGTGACGAGCGGCGGCACGGGGGTGTCGGTGACGGTGATGTCCGCCTCGGGAAGGGTGTCGGGCCTCAGGGGTGCCGAGGGCGTGGACCGCATCCGGGTGCCGATGGAGAAGATCGCGTCGGTGACGGGGTTGTCGAGCGTGACCGGGTGGCGGCCCTTGGCCCAGAAGCCGAAGCCGAGGGCGGAGAGGGTACGGGTGTACGTCCGCGACGTGAGGCTTGAGTAGTACTCGGCGCCCTGGCCGCCGACCAGCAGGACGTCGTTGCCGCCCGGCATTTCGCCGGGGTCCGTACGGCGGCGTGGCCAGGCGTCCTTCTCGGCGACGGCGCGCCCCATGTCTTCCTGCCAGGGTCCGACGCGCGGGGACCAGTGGACCTGGGTCAGCTCCTTCTCGGTGATCCTGCCGCCGGTGACGGCGGCCTCGCCGGCCTGCGCGAGGGCGAGGAGGACGACGGCGAGGGCGGGCAGGACCTTGACGCCGACCGCGTACCGCCGGGCGAGCAGCACGGCCACGGCGGCGAGCGTCGCGAGGACCAGCGCGGCGGCGAAGGCAGGGTAGGTCCAGCGGTCGACGAGGAGGCTGCCCCGGGCACCGAAGGCGAGGGCGGCGAGGACGCTCGCCCCGCCGAGGAGGGCGGGCAGCGGGGGAAGTCCACGGGCCGTGGAGAGCCAGGCCGCGATCAGCAGCAGTCCGCAGAGCACGAAGGTCTGCCGGTACGGGATGCCGTTCGGCGAGGCGCCCGCGTGCCACAGGAGGTGGGTGGGGCCCCACTGGAGGGAGAGGGCGACCAGGACGATCGCGGCCGTCCAGGCGACGCGCGTCCGGGCCGCCACCGTGCTGTTGAACGGCATGGTGAGCGCGAGCGCGAGCGCCGGGGTGCCGATGAAGAGGGCAGGGCTGGCGACACTGGCCGTGGCGGGGAGCAGCCGGGCGAACACCTCGGTCCAGGCGACGGCGGTGAACGACACCTCGGGGGTGGGGTCGGCGACCTTGGTGGCGAGGTAGACGACCAGGACGAGCGGGGTCGCGAGGCCGATGCCGAGGAGCACGGACCGGGCGGCGCGCAGCAGCCCGGACAGGCGCCTGCGGGCCGAGGCGTCGGCGGTGAGCAGCCGGACCGCCAGGACGACGGCCGCGCCGAGCGTCGCCATGTACGCGGTGTAGAAGTTGGCGTACCAGGCCAGGGCGACGACGAGCGGTCCGAGGACCGGTCGGCGGCCTGCACGGGCCCACTCCCCCACGAGGCACAGGAGAGGGAAGGCGAGCAGTCCGTCGAGCCACATCGGCACGGTGGCGCCGTAGTTGAGGGTCCAGCCGCACAGCGCGTACGCCGCGCCCAGGACGGCGGCGACCTGCCAGGGGCCCCTGCGCAGCCGGAGGAGCAGGACCGCCATGGCCGCGCCGGCGGCGGTGATCTTGGCTGCCGTGATGACGTAGAGGGCGAGTTCCATCCGGTCGGCCGGGAAGAGCACGACCAGCAGGTCGAAGGGGCTGCTGAGGTACGTGCCGTAGTCGCCGAGGAAGTTCGTCCCGAAGCCCGCGTTCCAGTTGAGGAACATGTCGCCGTCGGCCTGGCCGAGGAGGACCCTGCGCCAGTGGGCGTGGAAGGGCAGGTACTGCTGGCCGAGGTCGACGGTGTTGCGGGTCGTGGGCCCGAACGGGTGGACGCCGGCGACGAGACCGCCGAGACAGAAGACGAGGCAGGTCAGCAGGGCGGCCGCGGCGGCGGCCCTGACCCGGATGCTGCGCCGGGCCCGTGCGAGGAACCGCTGCTCGCGGGGGCGGCCCCCCGCGCCGTCCGGGGCGACCGGCCGCCCGCCCTCGGTGCGCACGCCTTCGCCCTGATCGGGCACGGTCTCGGCAGCAGGGGGCACACGTCCTCCGGGGTGTCTCGCGCGGTGCGCGGTTGCGCGTAGGCCCGGTGTTCACGTCCACGTCATGGGCCGACTGCCATTACCTCCGAGTCGGGCGACTCGTATCCGATCAGCAGGCGGGCTTCCGGCACACCGGAGGTGAACACGAGGTGTTACGCCTGGGCCGCCCTGATCTCCCCCTTCCCCGGACGCACAGAAGCCCGCGCACGGCGGTAGCCGTCCTGCGCAATACCCACCGCTTGCCATTAGCCAGCGTCTGCAATTATTGTCGAAGCACGCAAACCCCCTCTGCAAACATTCTGAAAGGTGCTTCGCCATGCCTCTCGCGCTCCTGGCCCTCGCCATCGGGGCCTTCGGGATCGGCACCACCGAGTTCGTGATCATGGGTGTGCTGCCCCAGGTCGCCGGCGACTTCGGTGTCTCCATCCCCACGGCCGGCTGGCTGGTGACCGGTTACGCCCTCGGTGTCGTGTTCGGGGCCCCGCTCCTGACGGTGCTCGGCACCAAGGTCTCCCGGAAGAAGATGCTCCTCTTCCTGATGGGCCTCTTCATCGTCGGGAACCTGCTCTCCGCCGTCGCCCCGTCCTTCGGCATGATGCTGGTGGGCCGGATCGTGGCCTCCCTCGCCCACGGCGCGTTCTTCGGCATCGGCTCGGTCGTCGCCGCGGACCTGGTGGCCCCGGAGAAGAAGGCGTCCGCGATCTCCCTGATGTTCATGGGCCTGACCGTCGCCAACATCGTCGGCGTCCCGCTCGGCACCTACATCGGCCAGGCCGCCGGCTGGCGCGTCACCTTCGCCATCGTCGCCGCGCTCGGCGTCGTCGGCTTCCTCGGCGTGGCCAGGCTGATCCCCGAGACGGGCCGGGCCCGGACGGAGAACGTCCGCACCGAGTTCGCCGCCTTCAGGAACGTGCAGGTCTGGCTGGCCATGGCGATGACCGTCCTCGGGTACGGCGGTGTCTTCGCGGCCATCACCTACATCACGCCGATGATGACCGAGGTCGCCGGCTACACCGAAGGCGCCGTGACCTGGCTGCTCGTCCTCTTCGGCATCGGCATGTTCCTCGGCAACCTGCTCGGCGGGAAGTTCGCCGACCGCGCCCTGATGCCCATGCTGTTCGTGTCGCTCGGCGCGCTGTCCCTGGCCCTGCTGCTCTTCACGGCCACCGCCCACCACCAGGTCCTCGCCGCGATCACCCTCACCCTGATCGGCGCGCTCGGCTTCGCGACCGTACCGCCGCTGCAGAAGTGGGTCCTGGACCAGGCCAAGCAGGCCCCGACCCTCGCCTCCGCCGCCAACATCGGCGCCTTCAACCTGGGCAACGCCCTGGCCGCCTGGCTCGGCGGTGTCGTCATCGCCGCGGGCCTCGGCTTCACCGCCCCGAACTGGGTCGGCGCGCTGCTCTCCGGCACGGCCCTGCTCCTGGCCTTCCTGGCCGCCTTCCTGGACAGGCGGACCCGGGCCGCCACTGGCGCGGCCTCTGTGCCTGCCTCCGCCTCCGAGCCGGGCCAGGCCGCCGCGCCGGTACCGGCCGGGCTGCGGTGACCCTCGGTCGGTACCGGCCGAGGGCCAGGCCCCCGTTCGGTACCGGCCGGGCCACACCGACCCCCTGACACCATCCCCCCAACCCCGAAGGACGACAGCACCATGAGCACCACGACCTCCGCCCCGGCCACCCTCACCCCGCTGAGCACTCAGGACGCCGAGATCCTGCTCTCCGCCGCGCGCCGCGCCGCAGAGGACGCCGGAGTCACCGTCAGCGTCACCGTCCTGGACGCGGGCGGCCACCTGCTGGCCTTCCGCCGCGACGACCGCGCCGTGCTGATCTCCGGCGAGACCAGCACCCGCAAGGCGTACACGGCCCTCCAGCTGAACGCCCCCACCGCCGACCTGGTCGACCTGGTGAAGCCGGACGGCCCGTTCCACAGCCTCACGACGGCCCTCGACCGCCCGCTGCTCTTCATCGCCGGCGGCCTGCCGGTCCACCGGGACGGCCACCTCGTCGGAGCCATCGGGGTCGGCGGAGGCGCCCCCGACCAGGACCACGGCTTCGCCACCACGGCCGTCGAGGCGCTCGCCGCCGGTCGGCCGGTCAGGCTGAGCTGACCGGCAGCACGTCCGGGGAAAGGGCCGCCGCCCGAGCCGTCGCCGCCGTCATCCGACGGCGGTGGTGGCGTCGGCACAGCACCTCGTAGCCGATCTCGTCCCCCGCGTTCACATCGCCCACCACGACCTGCGCACCCTCGACGACCATCGCGCCGCCGACGGTGCGCGCGTTGTGTGTCGCCCGGGCCCCGCACCAGCAGAGCGCCTCGACCTGGAGCACCTCGACCCGGTCGGCGAGCTCCACGAGCCGCTGGGAGCCGGGGAACAGCTTCGAGCGGAAGTCGGTGGTGATGCCGAAGGCGAAGACGTCCAGTTCCAGGTCGTCCACGACCCGGGCGAGCTGGTCGATCTGATCGGGCGACAGGAACTGCGCCTCGTCCGCGATGACGTAGTCGCAGCGGCCGCCCTTGGAGAGGTGCGCGACGAGGTACGCGTAGAAGTCGAAGCCCTCCGCCGCCTCCACGGCGTCCGTGACCAGGCCGAGGCGCGAGGAGAGCTTGCCCTCGCCCGCCCGGTCGTCCCGCGTGAAGATCATGCCCTGCAACCCGCGCGTGGACCGGTTGTGCTCGATCTGAAGAGCGAGGGTGCTCTTTCCGCAGTCCATCGTTCCGGAGAAGAACACCAGCTCGGGCATGGGAGGTCGGGGACCTTTCAGGTCGGGGTGGGTGAAGGGAGGACGGGCGTACGGGTACGGGGTCAGGAGCGGACTTCGAGGAGCGGCACCAGCTGCTCCGCGGGCGTCATCGACCCGTGCACACCGACCATCGCCGACTCGTGGGGCTCGTTGACGGAGGCGATGATGAGGACGTCGTCGTGGGCCGCGGCGACGACGTCGCCGATCCGCCCGTGGACCCGCTCGTCGACCTCGTCGCCGAACCAGCCGAGCGCGATGGCCTCGTCGCGGCTCGCCACCCAGAACTGCTCGCCGAGCACCTCCCGCCAGCACGTGAGCACATCGGCCCCGGCCCCCGGCACCGCGTAGACGTGCCGGGCACGGCCCTCGCCCCCGAGAAGGGCGACACCGGCGCGCAGCTCCCAGTCCTCGTCGAAGTCGATCCGGTGCTGGTCGTCGAAGGGGATGTCGACCATGCCGTGGTCCGCCGTGACGTACAGGGCCGAGCGGGGCGGCAGTTGCTCCGCGAGGCGCTGCACGAGCCGGTCGACGAACATCAGCTGGCCGCGCCAGGCGTCGGAGTCGAGGCCGAAGCGGTGTCCGGCCCCGTCGAGTTCGCTGTAGTACGTGTACACCAGCGAGCGGTCGCCGCCGGCGAGCTGCTCGGCGGCGAAGTCCATCCGCTCCTCGCCGGAGAGCCGGCCGTGAAACGTTCCGCCACTCAGCGCGATCTTGGTGAGCGGGGTGTCCTGGAAGATCGGCGACGAGACCTGGGCCGTGTGGATGCCGGCCTCGTGCGCGAGCTGGAAGACCGTGGGGTACGGCTGCCAGACGCGGGGCGAGGTCCACGGCTTCCAGCGGAGCTGGTTCATCAGCTCGCCGGTCTCGGGGTTGCGGACGGTGTACCCGGGCAGCCCGTGCGTGCCGGGGAAGCGTCCCGTACCGACCGAGGCGAGCGAGGTCGCGGTGGTGGCGGGGAAGCCGGCGGTGATCGGGCGTCCCGTGCCGCCGCGCGAGGAGCCGAGGAGGGAGGTGAGGTACGGGGCCTCGTCCGGATGGCTCCTGATCTGCTCCCAGCCGAGCCCGTCGATCAGGAAGACGCAGTTCCGGTCGGCGGGGGTGAGCTCGGCGATCCGGGCGTCGAACCCCGGTGCGCCCTGACCGGCGACGAGCGTCGGAAGGACGTCGGCCAGCGAGCCGGTGCCGTACTCGGGGACGGGCGCGGTGGCGAGATCGAGCGGGACGGGGTCGTCCGGCCAGCCGGAAGCGACGGCGGTGGGCTGGACCATCAGCGGGTCGCCGCGGTGGCTTCGGAGAGCGACTGGGCGAAGGCCAGCGTCTGGCGCACGGTGTCCGGCCCGTCGCCGGCGTCGCTGACGCGCAGGCTGAGGTCGTCGGCGGTGGCGTTGCCGGTGTAGCCGTGGTCGGCGTCGCAGTTGGGGTCGCCGCAGGCGGCGGGCTCCAGGTCGATCCGCGAGACGGCGCCCCAGCCGATGGTCAGGACGACCTCACGGGGCAGGGTGCCCGGGGTGTACGACTCCGGGTTGGCGACGACCCGGCTGACGACGACGGAGGAGATCCGGTCGAGCTTGACCGACTCGGTGGAGGTCGTGGCGTACGGGGTCGGGGAGCTGCTGTCGGCGGCCTGCTCGTCGGTGTGGCTGACGATGAAACGGTTGGCCGTCAGGACGAGGACCGTGACATGGCGACGGACCTCGTTGGAGTCGAAGGTGGTCTCCTGGTGCACCAGGTACGACGCGATCGGCTCGCCACCGACGGCGGCCTCCACCGCCTCGGCCACGAGGGCCGGGTAGTAGCCGCTGCGCTCGATCGCCGCGCGCAGCCCCTGGGTCGTCGTACCGGTCTTCGCCATGGACTCCATCCTAATCCGTCGGAAGGGGCACTCCGGGACGGTCCGGCCGTCTCGTCCAGGGGGTGTCCGGCCCTGATCCGCGAGGCACCCCCTAGTAGCTCGGAAGGCTGCGCGGGCCGAGGTCCGTGCGGGGCGGTGGCGGGGCGAGCCGGACCGTCGCGCCGAGCACGGAGAGGCCGTGCGGGGCGACGACGACGGGCTCCAGGGCGATCGCGACGACCTCGGGATGGTCGTCGACGAGCCGGGAGACGCGCAGCAGCAGGTCCTCCAGGGCCGGGGTGTCGACCGGGGCGGAGCCGCGCCAGCCGAAGAGCAGCGGGGCGGTGCGGATGGAGCGGACGAGTTCGGCGGCGTCCCGGGCGGTGGCCGGGACGAGGCGGTGGGACATGTCGCCGAGCAGCTCGGAGGCGGCGCCGGCGAGGCCGAAGGAGAGCACGGCGCCGACGGCCGGGTCGATGGCCGAGCGCACGACGGTGTCGACGCCGCGCGGCACCATGGCCTGGACGACCGGCTGAAGCTCGACGGGCTTGCCGAGGGTGTCGGTCAACTCGGCGTAGGCGGTACGGAGTTGTTCCTCGCCGGCGAGGTCGAGGCGCACGCCTCCGAGGTCGGGGCGGTGGCGCAGGTGGGGGGCCGTCGTCTTGAGGGCGACCGGGTAGCCGAGCCGGGCGGCGGCCTGGACGGCGGCGTCGGGGGTGGGCGCGGGCAGGGTGGGCAGCACGTCGATGCCGTACCGGCCGAGCAGCTCGCGGGCCGCGTCGGCGTCGAGGGTCACGCCTCGGGCGGCCGCTTCCGCGTCCACGGTCGCACCGAGCACGCGCTCGATCTGGGCGGCGGCCCCACCCTCGTCGATCTCCTCGAACTCGGGCACACGCCCGGGGTCGGTTGCCTGCCGCCGCCACTGCGCGTACCGCACGGCCTCGGCCAAGGCCCGCACGGCCCGCTCGGCAGCGGGGTAGGCAGGGATCGCGCCGGGACGCGGGGCGGTGGGGGCGGGGGCCGCTCCGGAGGCGGGGGCGGAGGTGGACGTGGGGGCTGGGACGGAGGCGGGGGCGGGGGCCGTGGCGGAAGCAGGGGCCGTTCCGGCGGCGGGCGTGGCGCCCGGGGCCGCCGGGCGCGGCGGTGCCTCGTCCGTCGGGGCGGCGGGGGGCGTGGCCGACTTCGGGGCCGGGGCGGGCGAGCTGTCCCGGGGCGTGCGACGTGCGGGCGGTCGGGTGCTGGTGGCCGCCGAGAGGGCCTCCGCCAGGCCGCCCATCTCGACGTGGACGACGACCACCGGCTTCGCCGGGGGCGGGGCGGAGGCGACCGCCTCGCGGAGCTGGGCGGCGAGGACCTCGCCGTCGCCGGACTCCACCGCGCCGTTCTCGCCGACCCAGGGGATCGCGGTCACGACGACCGCGTCGCAGGCGTCGTCCGCGAGGGCCGCCGCCAGCGCGGCGCGGAAGTCCGCGGGGCTCGCGCCGGTCGTCAGGTCCAGCGGGCGCAGCGGACGGAGGCCCTCGGTCAGGCAGGCGTCGTACGTGAGCAGCCCGAGCGACTCGGAGTTGCCGAGGATCGCGACGCGGGGCCCGGTCGGCAGCGGCTGGCCCGCGAGGAGCAGCCCGGCGTCGACGAGCTCGGTGACCGTGTCGACGCGGATGACTCCGGCCTGCCGGAGCAGCGCGGAGACCGTGGCGTGCGGGATCCGGGTGACCGGCACCCGGTGTCCGGGCGGCGCGCTCCCGCTGTGCCGTGCGCCCTTGACCACGACGACCGGCTTGACCGCGGCCGTGCGCCGGGCAAGGCGGGTGAACTTCCGCGGGTTTCCGATGGACTCCAGGTACAGCAGGACGACGTCCGTCTCCGGGTCGTCGTACCAGTGCTGGAGGAAGTCGTTGCCCGAGACGTCCGCCCGGTTGCCCGCAGAGATGAAGGAGGAGATGCCGGCGCCGTGCCGGTGGAGCCCGGCGAGGAGCGCGATCCCGATCGCGCCGGACTGGGTGAAGAGCCCGATCCGCCCGGCGGCCGGCAACTGCGGCGCGAGCGAGGCGTTCAGCCGGGCGCCGGCGGAGGTGTTGATGATCCCGAACGCGTTGGGCCCGATGATCCGCATCCCGTACGACCGGGCCTGCCGCACCAGTTCCCGCTGCCGTTCCCGCCCCTCCCCGGAGCCGGTCTCCGCGTACCCCGCGGAGAGCACGACGAGGCCGCGCACCCCGTGCTCCCCGCAGTCCGCGACCGCCTCCGGCACACGCTCGGCGGGGACGGCCACGATCGCGAGGTCCACCGGTTCGCCGATGTCCCCCACGGAGCGGAAGGCCGGCACCCCGTCGAGCGTGTCGGTTCCCTCGGGGAGCGCGCGGTTCACCGCGTACGTCCGTCCGGTGAACCCGCCCTCCAGGAGGTTGCGCAGGACCGTCCGGCCGACCCCGCCGGGGGTGCGGCCGGCTCCGACGACGGCGACCGAGCCGGGGGTGAGGAGCCGCTGCACGGAGCGGGCCTCGGCCCGCTGTTCCCGGGCGCGCTGCACGGCGAGGGAGCGGTCGGTGGGCTCCAGGTCGAGGTGGAGCCGTACGGAGCCGTCCTCGAAGCTCCGCTTCTGGGTGTACCCGGCATCCGTGAAGACCTTGATCATCTTGGTGTTCGCGGGCAGCACCTCCGCCGCGAACCGCCGGATGTCCCGCTCGCGCGCCACCGCCGCGATGTGTTCGAGCAGCGCGGAGGCCACGCCGCGTCCTTGGTGGGCGTCCTGGACGAGGAAGGCGACCTCGGCCTCGTCGGCGGGCGCGGGGGCGGGCCTCCCCCGGTCGTCGATGCGGTCGTACCGGACGGTGGCGATGAACTCGTCGCCGATCGTGGCCGCGAGGCCCACCCGGTCCACGAAGTCGTGATGGGTGAAGCGGTGCACGTCCTTGGCGGAGAGCCGGGGGTACGGTGCGAAGAAGCGGTAGTACTTGGACTCGTCCGAGACCTGCTCGTAGAAGCTGACCAGCCGGTCGGCGTCGTCGGCGGTGATGGGCCGGATGCGCGCGGTGCCGCCGTCGCGGAGGACCACATCCGCTTCCCAGTGGTCGGGGTAGTCGTGTTCCGGTTGCTCAGGCCGTTCCGACGCGCTCTGCATGGGGCAAGCGTACGACTGGGGTCCGACACGGGCACCGGTCGCGCGGTGCGTACGCGCCGTGCAAGGTAGGGAGGACCGATCGGCCCTGCAGCGGGGGCCGATGGTCGGCGACGAGCACACCGCCACCCATGAGAGACTGGTCTAGACAACCCGCTTGAGACTTGAAGGGCAACACCATGGCTGAGCGCCGCGTCAACGTCGGTTGGGCCGAGGGCCTGCACGCCCGCCCCGCCTCCATCTTCGTCCGTGCCGCCACGGCCTCCGGCGTCCCCGTGACGATCGCCAAGGCCGATGGCAACCCGGTGAACGCCGCGTCGATGCTCGCGGTGCTCGGTCTGGGCGCGCAGGGCGGCGAGGAGATCGTGCTCGCTTCGGACGCCGAGGGCGCCGAGGTCGCGCTCGACCGTCTGGCGAAGCTGGTTGCCGAGGGGCTCGAGGAGCTCCCCGAGACCGTCTGACGGATTTCCGACCGGATTTCCTCCGGCTCGATATTCCGAGGAAGCCGCACACGCCGAAATGCCGGCGGGTGCGGCTTCTTCGTTCCCGCCAACCGATTTCGAACCGTTTCCGGGCAGCACGAAGAAAGCGCCTGAATTCAACGCTCTTTGTATACGGCCCGCTCGTTAATTCCGGCCGCTCGCGATGTTGACGACGTGTTGCGAAGTCCTCACACGCCCGCTTCCCGGCCGGCCGGCCCGCTCGGGGAGCTTCAGCCGGTGCAGCAGCAGGGAGCGTTCGGCGTGCAGCGCGGTCAGGGAACGGGCCCGTTCGGCGTCGCCGCGCGCCACCGCGTCCACGATCGCCCCGTGCTCCGCCCAGGCCTCCACGGGCTGGGCGGGGACCTCGACCGCGTACATCCAGGCGATCTTGTGCCGCAGTTGGGTGAGCAGGGCGGTGAGCGCCGGGCTGCCCGAGGCCTGCGCCAGGGTCTCGTGGAACCAGCCGCCGAGCGAGCGCAGGTCGTCCCCCTGGCCGCGCCTGGCGCGCTCCTGCCCCAGCCTGACCAGGCCGCGCAGCACCTTGAGGTGCGCCTCGGTACGACGGTGGGCGGCGCGGGCCGCGCCGAGCGGTTCGAGCAGCGACCGCATGTCCAGGAGGTCCGCCGCCTCCTGCTCGGTGGGCTCGGCCACCTGGGCGCCCGCGTGGCGGCGGGTGATCACGAAGCCCTCGGACTCCAGGGTGCGCAGCGCCTCGCGGACCGGGACGCGGGAGACTCCGTACCGACGGGCCAGCTGCTCCTCGGTCAGCCGGCTGCCGCGCTCGAAGACGCCGGTGACGATGTCGTCCCGGATCGCCGTGCACACCGAGTGCGCGGGAATGCGCATGATCGACCTCCGCCTTAATACGCGCGAAACCGGTTGTCCGGCGACTCTATTGCAGCGGAGGGGTATTTCCGACGGCTCCTCAGAAATCATGGATATCTTTTGGCCAACGGGGCAGCGAAAAGCCCCGGCTCAGTACGAGCCGGGGCTTTTCGACGTGCGCTGGGGCCTCGCCGGTCGGACGGGTCAGACGTTCACGCCACGGGCGCGCAGGTACGCGACCGGGTTGATGTCGGAGCCGTACTCGGCGGTGGTGCGGGCCTCGAAGTGGAGGTGCGGGCCGGTCGAGTTGCCGGTGGAGCCGGAGATGCCTATCTGCTGGCCCGGGGTGACGGACTGGCCGACGGAGACACTGATGGCCGAGAGGTGACCGTACTGGGTGTACGTGCCGTCGTTCATCCGGATGACGATGTTGTTGCCGTACGCGCCGCCCCAGCCGGCCTCGACGACGGTGCCGGAGCCGACGGAGACGACCTTGGTGCCGTAGGCGGCGTGGAAGTCGACGCCGGAGTGGCTGCCGGAGGACCACAGCGAGCCGCCGGTCTGGTAGCCGGTGGAGACGTACGAGCCGGCCACGGGGAGCTGGAAGGAGTTCAGGCGCTTGCGCTCGGCCTCACGGGCGGCGCGCTCCTTGGCCTCGCGGATCTCCTTGGCGCGGGCCTCCGCCTTGCGCTTGGCCTCCGCCTTGGCGCGGGCCTCGGCGACGCGCTTCGCCTCCGCCTCGGCGGCCTCGCGCTCCTGGGCGGCGGCCTGGGCGTCGAGGGTGTCGGCGAGAGCCTCGTCGGCGGCGACGACCTGGGTCAGGCCGGTGTCCTCCGGGGAGGGGGCCTCCGTGTCGGCGAGCGCCGGGGAAGCCAGGGTGCCGATGACGCCGGTGGTGGCGAGGGTCGCGATGCCGGCGATGCCTGCGCCGCGGCGCGCCAGACGGCTCGGACCACGATGCTTCCCGGTGGCACGGGTGAACGCCATGTAGAGGCTGATCCTTTCCTTCCTTCTCGCCTACCGGGTTAGCTGACGGGTTCGGAGCAGGAAGGTCTCCTACGGGCCCCTCCGCACGGGTGCGAAGGCGTCCGATTCACCCCAGGGACTACGTATGGGTCCCCGGCTCCCCAGGCTCGCGCCTGACGGGGACTCGGCGATGACTGTCCGATGCCGCGGGTGCGGCGGGTGCAACTGGCGAACAGCCGGACCGACGCTATGCGGACCATCTTTCAATCACCAAACAGACACGCCAGTTTGTAAGACATGCCACAGGGCAAACGATCACCCTCTCCAGCAATACGGACAAAGAGGAGGACCCCGACGTACCGTGACGTCGGGGTCCTCACCTGCCTCCGGAGCGCGGCTCCGGTCGGCTCAATCAGCCGGTGACGACGGTCACTTCACCGATACCGAGGGCGCGCACCGGCTCCGCGATCTGCGCCGCGTCACCCACGAGCACGGTGACGAGCCGGTCCACCGGGAAGGCGTTGACGACGGCCGCGGTCGCCTCGACCGTGCCGGTCTCGGCGAGGCGCGCGTACAACTGCGCCTGGTAGTCGTCCGGGAGGTGCTGCTCGACCTGGTCGGCGAGCGTCCCCGCGACGGACGCGGCGGTCTCGTACTTGAGCGGCGCCACACCCACCAGGTTCTGCACGGCCACGTCGCGCTCGGCGTCCGTGAGGCCTTCGGCGGCGAGGGTGCGCAGCACCTTCCACAGGTCGTCAAGTGCCGGGCCCGTGTTGGGGGTGTCCACGGAACCGCTGATGGCGAGCATCGCGGCGCCGTTGCCCTCGGCGTCGGAGCGCAGGACCTGGCCGAAGGCCCGCACGCCGTAGGTGTAGCCCTTCTCCTCGCGCAGGACGCGGTCCAGGCGGGAGGTGAGCGTGCCGCCGAGGCAGTACGTGCCGAGGACCTGGGCGGGCCAGACGCGGTCGTGCCGGTCGGCGCCCACGCGGCCGATCAGCAGCTGGGTCTGGACGGCGCCCGGCCGGTCGACGATGACCACACGGCCGGTGTCGTCGGCCGTGATCGGCGGGACGGGCCGCGGCTCCGCACTGTCTCCCGTCCAGGCGCCCAGAGACTCGGCGAGGACCTTGTCCAGGTCCACGTCGGTCAGGTCACCGACGACCACGGCGGTCGCCGTGGACGGACGGATGTGTGCCTGGAAGAAGGCGCGGACGGCGGCGGCGTCGATCGCCTTCACCGTCTCCTCGGTGCCCTGGCGCGGCCGGGACATGCGGGACTCGGCCGGGAAGAGCTCCTTGGAGAGCTGCTTTGCCGCCCGGCGGGCCGGGTTGGCCGTCTCGTGCGGGATCTCGTCGAGCCGGTTGCGCACCAGGCGCTCGACCTCGGTGTCGAGGAACGCCGGCGCGATGAGGGCCTCGGAGAGCAGCCCGAGCGCCTTGGGCAGCCGGGAGACGGGAACCTCCAGGGAGACCCGTACGCCCGGGTGGTCGGCGTGCGCGTCGAGCGTGGCGCCGCAGCGCTCCAGCTCGGCGGCGAACTCCTCGGCGGTGTGCTGGTCGGTGCCCTCGGAGAGGGCGCGGGCCATGATCGTGGCGACACCGTCGAGACCGGCGGGCTCGGCCTCCAGGGGAGCGTCGAGGAAGATCTCGACGGCCACGACCTGCTGGCCGGGGCGGTGGCAGCGCAGCACCGTCAGGCCGTTGTCCAGGGATCCGCGCTCCGGGGCGGGGAAGGCCCAGGGCTTGGCCGTGCCCGGCTCCGGCTGCGGGTGGAACGTCATGCTCGTCAAAGACGCGGCAGCGTCGGTCACTGGTCCGCTCCCTCTTCCTCGTCGCTGTCGCTCTGTTCGGTACCGATGGGCTCGTAGACCAGCACCGCGCGGTTGTCCGGGCGCAGCTGGGCCTCGGCGACCGCCCGCACCTCCTCGGCGGTGACGTCCAGGACCCGGTTGACGGCGGTCAGGGCGAGCTGCGGGTCGCCGAACAGGACCGCGTAGCGGCACAGTTCGTCGGCGCGGCCCGCGACCGTGCCGAGCCGGTCCAGCCACTCGCGCTCCAACTGGGCCTGGGCGCGCTCCATCTCCTCGGGCGTCGGGCCCTCGGCGGCGAACCGGGCCAGCTCCTCGTCGACGGCCGCCTCGATCTCGGGGACCTCGACACCGCCGGAGGTCTTGACGTCGAGCCAGCCCAGCGAGGGCGCGCCGGCCAGCCGCAGCAGGCCGAAGCCGGCGGCCACGGCCGTGCGGTCGCGGCGCACCAGGCGGTTGTGGAGCCGGGAGGACTCGCCGCCACCGAGGACGGTCAGGGCGAGGTCGGCGGCGTCGCACGCGCGCGTGCCGTCGTGCGGGAGCCGGTAGGCCGCCATCAGCGCGCGGGCCGGCACCTCCTCCTCGACGACCTCGCGCAGCTGCTCCCCGATCGTGTCGGGCAGCGTGCCGTCGCGCGGCGGCAGCTTGCCGTCGTGGGACGGGATGGAGCCGAAGTACTTCTCGATCCAGGCCAGCGTCCGCGCCGGGTCGATGTCGCCGACGACCGAGAGGACCGCGTTGTTCGGCGCGTAGTACGTACGGAAGAAGGCCCGCGCGTCCTCCAGCGTCGCCGCGTCCAGGTCGGCCATGGAGCCGATCGGCGTGTGGTGGTAGGGGTGGCCCTCGGGGTAGGCGAGGGCGGTCAGCTTCTCGAAGGCCGTGCCGTAGGGCACGTTGTCGTACCGCTGGCGGCGCTCGTTCTTGACGACGTCCCGCTGGTTCTCCATCGACTCGTCGTCCAGGGCGGCCAGCAGGGAGCCCATGCGGTCCGCCTCCAGCCAGAGCGCGAGCTCCAGCTGGTGGGCGGGCATGGTCTCGAAGTAGTTCGTGCGCTCGAAGCTCGTCGTGCCGTTGAGCGAGCCGCCCGCGCCCTGCACCAGCTCGAAGTGGCCGTTGCCGTGGACCTGCTTCGAGCCCTGGAACATCAGGTGCTCGAAGAGGTGGGCGAGGCCCGTGCGGCCGGCGACCTCGTGGCGGGAGCCGACGTCGTACCAGAGGCACACCGCGGCGACCGGGGTCAGGTGGTCCTCGGAGAGCACCACGCGCAGGCCGTTGGCCAGCCGGTGCTCGGTCGCTGTCAGGCCGCCGGAGCCGGCCTCTGCCGTGGCCGTGTGACCCATGGGCATGTACGTCCCTTCGATCGCGATATGGAAAAGTCCTGCCACCCTATGCAAGCGCACCGACACCTCGCGAAGTTCCCACAGGTTCACGGCGTCCCTCTTCCGGGTCGCGCGGGTGTCGCGTACGGGTCACGGGCCGCTCGGGACGGGCCATGCCCGGGTCGCGGTCGGCGTTGTCGGTGGGACGGTCCACAATGGTCCGCGTCAGATCAACCTTGTTGGTGAAGGAGCCGCAGCCGCGATGGCCCGCCGCAGCACGAAGACACCGCCGCCGGACGACGCGTTCGAGGAGCGAATCCTCGACATCGACGTCGTCGACGAGATGCAGGGCTCCTTCCTCGAGTACGCGTACTCGGTGATCTACTCCCGCGCGCTGCCGGACGCCCGCGACGGCATGAAGCCGGTGCAGCGCCGCATCGTGTACCAGATGAACGAGATGGGGCTCCGCCCCGACCGCGGCTATGTGAAGTGCGCCCGTGTCGTCGGCGAGGTCATGGGCAAGCTGCACCCGCACGGCGACGCGTCGATCTACGACGCGATGGTGCGCATGGCCCAGCCCTTCTCCATGCGCCTCCCGCTGGTCGACGGCCACGGCAACTTCGGCTCGCTGGGCAACGACGACCCGCCGGCCGCCATGCGGTACACCGAGTCGAAGATGGCCGCCGCGGCGCTGATGATGACGGAGTCGATCGACGAGGACACCGTCGACTTCACGCCGAACTACGACGGCCAGGAGCAGGAGCCGGTCGCGCTGCCCGCCGCGTACCCGAACCTGCTGGTCAACGGCGCCTCCGGGATCGCGGTCGGCATGGCGACGAACATGCCCCCGCACAACCTGGGCGAGGTCATCGCGGCCGCCCGGCACCTGATCCGCCACCCGAACGCGGACCTTGAGGCGCTCATGCGCTTCGTGCCCGGCCCCGACCTGCCCACCGGCGGCCGGATCGTCGGCCTCTCCGGAATCAAGGACGCGTACGAGAACGGCCGCGGCACGTTCAAGATCCGCGCCACGGCGACGATCGAGACCGTGACCGCCCGCCGCAAGGGCATCGTCGTCACCGAGCTGCCGTTCACGGTCGGCCCGGAGAAGGTCATCTCCAAGATCAAGGACCTGGTCGGCTCCAAGAAGCTCCAGGGCATCGCGGACGTCAAGGACCTCACCGACCGCAACCACGGTCTGCGCCTGGTCATCGAGGTCAAGAACGGCTTCGTGCCGGAGGCCGTCCTGGAGCAGCTCTACAAGCTGACGCCGATGGAGGAGTCCTTCGGCATCAACAACGTGGCGCTGGTCGACGGCCAGCCGCTCACACTGGGCCTCAAGGAGCTCCTGGAGGTCTATCTCGACCACCGCTTCGACGTGGTGCGCCGCCGCTCCGAGTTCCGCCGGGGCAAGAAGCGCGACCGGCTGCACCTGGTCGAGGGCCTGCTCGTCGCACTGCTCGACATCGACGAGGTCATCCGCCTCATCCGCTCCAGCGACAACTCGGCGCAGGCGAAGGAGCGGCTGATCGAGCGCTTCTCGCTGAGCGAGATCCAGACGCAGTACATCCTGGACACCCCCCTGCGCCGGCTCACCAAGTTCGACCGGATCGAGCTGGAGACCGAGCGCGACCGGCTCAACGGCGAGATCGACGAGCTGACCGGGATCCTGGAGTCCGACAACGAGCTGCGCAAGCTGGTCTCGTCGGAACTGGCGGCGGTGGCGAAGAAGTTCGGCACCGACCGGCGGACGGTCCTGCTGGAGTCGGCGGGTGCGCCAGTCGCGGCCACGTCCCTGGAGGTCGCGGACGACCCGTGCCGGGTCCTGCTGTCCTCGACGGGCCTGCTGGCCCGGACGGTGACGGAGGCGCTCCCGGCCGCGCAGGAGGGCAAGCGGGCCAAGCACGACGCGATCGTGTCGGCGGTCCCGGCGACGCAGCGTGGTGACGTCGGTGCGGTGACGTCGGCGGGACGGCTGCTGCGCATCGCGGTCATCGACCTGCCCCAGCTGCCGGACACGGCCGCCGCGCCGAACCTGGCGGGCGGGGCGCCGTTGACGGAGTTCCTGACCCTGGAGGAGGACGAGACGGTGGTCTGCCTGACCACGCTCGACGAGTCCTCGCCGGGTCTGGCGCTCGGCACGCTGCAGGGCGTGGTGAAGCGGGTGGTCCCGGACTACCCGGCGAACAAGGAGGAGCTGGAGGTCATCACCCTCAAGGAGGGTGACCGGATCGTCGGTGCGACCGAGCTGCGGACGGGCGAGGAGGACCTGGTCTTCATCACCTCCGACGCCCAACTGCTGCGCTACCAGGCCGCGCAGGTACGCCCGCAGGGCCGCCCGGCGGGCGGTATGGCGGGGATCAAGCTGGCGGAGGGCGCCGAGGTGATCTCGTTCACGGCGGTGGACCCGGCGGCGGACGCGGTCGTCTTCACGGTCGCGGGCTCCACGGGCACGCTGGACGACGGGTCCGGTACGTCGGCGAAGCTGACGCCGTTCGACCAGTACCCCCGCAAGGGCCGTGCGACCGGTGGTGTGCGCTGCCAGCGGTTCCTGAAGGGCGAGGACGTGCTCACCCTGGCGTGGGCGGGCGCGACCCCGGCGTACGCCGCACAGGAGAACGGCACGCCGGTGGAGCTGCCCGACATCGACCCCCGCCGGGACGGCTCGGGCACCCCGCTGCCGAAGCCGGTCGCGGTGGTGGCGGGTCCGGCGAGCTAGACCTCGTCGGCCGGCTGCTCGTCCGGTTCCGAGTCCGACTGCTGTACGTACCGCAGGACGCCCCACATGCTGTGCTCGTCGGGGGCGTCCTGCGGGCCGTTCACGCGGCAGCCGTCGAGCTCCTTGCGCAGGGCGCCGGCGTCGATGCCGGAGCCGATGAGGACGAGCTGGGTGAGCCGCTCCTGCCCGGCCGCCCAGGGCTCGGGGTAGAAGCGCAGGAACCGGCCGACGGCGTGCACCGCGTAGCGGTTGGCCGGGTCGGCGGCGCCGAAGTCGAGGAAGCCCTTGATGCGGTAGAGGCCCTCGGGGCGGGAGTCGAGGAACTCCATGAGCCTGCGGGGGTGGAGCGGGGTGTCCGAGGCCAGGGAGAGGGTCTCGTAGGCGGCGTGCGGGTGGTCGTGTGCGTCGTCGTCCCCGTAGAGCAGGTCCTCGATCGACATCTGCCCCTCGATCTCCCCCTCGGGCACGACCCGGTCGAAGAGGAGTTCCGGGTCGACCCGGCCGTGCGCGGCGCGGACCACCGCGGCGGGCCCCGCGAGCCGCGTGACGGCCTCGTGGACGGCGTCCAGCTCCGCCTCCGCCACTCGGTCGGACTTGTTGACGACGACCAGGTCGGCGAGGGCGAGGTGCCGGTCGGTCTCGGGGTGCGTGGCCCGGGTGCGCGCGAACTCGGCGGCGTCGACGACCTGCACGAGCCCGCCGTACACCACCCGCTCGTTCTCGCTGGCGAGCACCATCCGCACCAGCTCCTGGGGCTCGGCAAGGCCGCTCGCCTCGATGACGATCACGTCGAGCCGGGCCTCGGGGCGGGTGAGCACCTCCAGGTACTCGTCCAGCTCACTCGCGTCGACGGCGCAGCACAGGCAGCCGTTGCCGAGCGAGACGGTGGAGCCGACCTGTCCGGCGACGGTCATGGCGTCGATCCCGATGTCACCGAAGTCGTTGACCATGACACCGATCCGGGTACCCCGGGCGCTGCGCAGCAGATGGTTGAGCAGCGTCGTCTTCCCCGACCCGAGGAACCCCGAGAGGACGACGACGGGAATCTGCTGCGTGGTCAAGGAAACCTCCGAAGACTCGACCCGGTCAAAGCCCCCAGAATAGGCACGCCGCCCAGGAACCCCGAGCCCGCAGTCGGCTGACGACACGATCACACGGGCTCCGGCCGCCGACGGCGGGGCACCACCCACAGGCGGACCCGCACCTCTGCCTTCCCAGCCGCACGGGTGGTGCGGCTGGGAACCCCAGCCCGGCCGAAGGCCGGGCGCACCCCCACGACCCGCAGCCGCCCGGCACCCGCACCCACCCCACACACCCACGCCCCCGCACCCACGCCCCCGCTCTCGTCCCACACGCCCCGCACCCGGCCCCCACCGCGCCCCCCCAAGGGCCCCGCCGCCCGCCCAAGGGCCCCGCACATTTCCGGTCCCAGCCCCCACCCCCGTACCGTTCCCGCATGACCTCCGCACCGACCGCCCCCACGCCACGCCACGCGCCGCCCCCCGCGCGGCGCAGGCGTTTCGGCTGGCCGCGGCGGGTCTTCGCCCAGGTCCTCCTCATGCAGCTGGCCATCGCCGCCGGCGTCACCGTCCTGGCCACCGGCCTCTTCCTCGCGCCGCTGAGCGACCAGCTCGACGACCAGGCCATGCGACGCGCCCTGGCCATCGCCGAGACCACCGCCTCCCCCGAGGTCGCGGGCGCGCTGCAGACCTCCAGGCCCTCCGCCGAGGGCCCGGTGCAGCAGGAGGCCGAACGGATCCGGCTGGCCACGGGCGCCGAGTACGTCGTGGTCATGGACACCCGGGGCGTCCGCTGGTCCCACACCGACCGGAGGCAGATCGGCAAGATCGTCTCCACGGACCCCAGCGCCGCCCTGTCGGGCCGCGAGGTCATGGAGATCGACAACGGCACCCTCGGCCGCTCCGCCCGTGGCAAGGCCCCTCTACGGGACGCGGACGGGGCCATCGTCGGCGCGGTCTCCGTCGGCATCGAGTACGACAGCGTCCACGACCGGCTCCTCGGAGCGATCCCCGGGCTCCTGGCGTACGCGGGCGGCGCCCTGGCGGCCGGCGCCCTGGCCGCGTACCTGATCTCCCGCAGGCTCCAGCGGCAGACCCACGACCTGGCGTTCTCGGACATCTCCGCGCTCCTCGCCGAACGCGAGGCCATGCTCCACGGCATCCGCGAGGGCGTCGTCGCCCTGGACCGCACCGGCCGCGTCCGGCTGATGAACGACGAGGCGCAGCGGCTGCTCGGCATAGGCCCCGAAGCGACCGGGAGACCGCTGGAGGAGACCCTCGGCCCGGGTCGTACGGCCGATGTGCTCGCCGGCCGGGTCACGGGCAAGGACCTGGTGACCGTCCGGGGCAACCGCGTGCTGATCGCCAACCGGATGCCGACGGACGACGGCGGCGCGGTCGCGACCCTGCGCGACCGGACCGAGCTGGAGCGGCTCGGCCGCGAGCTGGACTCCACCCGGGGCCTCATCGACGCCCTCCGCGCCCAGGACCACGAGCACGCCAACCGGCTGCACACCCTCCTGGGCCTGCTGGAGCTGGAGATGCACGACGAGGCGGTCGAGTTCGTCACCGAGGTCGTCGGCGTCCACCGGGCCACCGCCGAGCAGGTCACGGAGAAGATCCACGACCCGCTGCTCGCCGCGCTCCTGGTCGGCAAGGCCACGGTCGCCGCCGAGCGGGGCGTGTCCTTGCGGATCTCGGCCGACTCGCTCCTCCCCGACCGGCTGGTCGACCCCCGCGAGCTGGTCACGGTCGTCGGAAACCTCGTCGACAACGCCCTGGACGCCGCCGCGGGCACCGTCGACGCACGCGTCGAGATCGCCCTGCGGGCCGAGGGCCGTACGGCCGTCCTGCGGGTCACCGACAGCGGGCCGGGCGTCCCGGACGACCGGCGCGAACTCATCTTCACCGAGGGCTGGACCACGAAGGAGCTGCCCTCGCACGGCAAGCGGGGCCTGGGCCTGGCCCTGGTGCGGCGGCTCGCCGAACGTCAGGGCGGCACCGCCCGGGTCGGCACGGGGCCGGGCGACGGCGCCGAGTTCACCGTCGTCCTGCCGGAGGCGCTGAACGAGCCGGAGCCGGCGGAGCAGGCTGCCGCCGTGGGAGAGCCGCGATGATCGACGTACTGGTCGTGGACGACGACACCCGCGTCGCGCGGATCAACGCGGCCTACGTGACCAAGGTGCCCGGCTTCCGGGTCGTCGCGACCGCCCACTCCACGGCGGAGGCGCTCGCCCGGCTGAGCGAGGTCCCGGTCGACCTGATCCTCCTCGATCACTACCTGCCGGACGAGAACGGCCTCGCGGTCGTACGGGAGCTGCGCCGCCTCGGCCACCAGACCGACGTGATCATGGTGACGGCGGCGCGCGACGTGGCGACCGTCCAGGCGGCGATGCGCCACGGCGCCCTGCAGTACCTGGTCAAGCCCTTCGCCTTCGCCGGGCTGCGCACCAGGCTGGAGGCGTACGCGGCCCTGCGCCACACCCTCGAAAGCGGCGGCGAGGCCGAACAGGCCGAGGTCGACCGCATCTTCGGCGCCCTCTCCGCGGGGGCCGTGGAGCCGGACCTCCCGAAGGGCCACTCCCCCACCACCGCCGAACTCGTACGCCAGGTGCTGCTGGCCGCCGACGGTGCCCTGTCCACGCAGGAGATCGCGGAGCGGGCGGGGGTGAGCCGCCAGACCGCCCAGCGCTATCTGAAGCTGCTCGAACGGGCGGGCCGGGTGCGGCTCTCGCTGAAGTACGGCGAGACGGGCCGCCCCGAGCACCGGTACGTCTGGGTGAAGGCCACGGTCTGAGGGCCGGAAGGATCCCCTCCGACCGCCCCTCAGACCGCCCCGGCCCCCGTCAGCGCCCTGACCTCCGTCTCCGCGTGCTTGGCCGCGTCCGGCGGCTCGGCGGAGGTGACGGTGCCGATCCAGCCCGCCAGGAAGCCGAGCGGGATGGAGACGAGGCCGGGGTTCTGGAGCGGGAAGACATGGAAGTCCACGCCGGGGAAGAGCGCCTCGGGGCTGCCGGAGACGACCGGTGAGAGGACGACGAGCAGCACCGCCGGGACGAGCCCTCCGTAGACCGACCAGACGGCGCCGCGCGTGGTGAAGTTCCGCCAGAACAGCGAGTAGAGCAGCACCGGCAGGTTGGCGGAGGCGGCGACCGCGAAGGCGAGGCCGACCAGGAACGCCACGTTGAGGTCGCGGGCGAGCAGGCCGAGCCCGATCGCGGCCGCGCCGATCACGGCCGCGGCGATCCGCGCCACGGTGACCTCGCTGTACGGCTTCGCCCGATCGCCCCGGCGGCGCAGCGAGGCGTACAGGTCGTGGGCGACGGAGGCGGACGAGGCGAGCGTGATGCCGGCGACGACGGCCAGGATGGTCGCGAAGGCGATGGCGGCGACGATCGCGAACAGCACCGTGCCGCCGGTCGAACCCGCTCCCCCGCCGAGATCGAGGGCGAGCAGCGGTACGGCCGTGTTCCCGGCGGCGTTGGAGGCGCGGACGGCGTCGGAGCCGATGATCGCGGCGGCACCGAAGCCGAGGACGATCGTCATGAGGTAGAAGCCGCCGATGAGTCCGATGGCCCAGACGACCGAGCGGCGGGCGGCCCGCGCGGTCGGCACGGTGTAGAACCGGGACAGGATGTGCGGCAGGCCCGCCGTGCCCAGGACCAGCGCGAGACCGAGGCTGATGAAGTCCAGACGGGCGGTCCACCCGCCCCCGTAGCGCAGTCCCGGTGCGAGGAAGTCCCTTCCGTGGCCGCTGTGTTCGGCGGCCGTGGCGAGCAGCTGGTTGAAGTCCCCGTGGAAGCGGAGCAGGACCAGCACGGTGAGGGCGATCGTGCCGGCCATGAGCAGCACGGCCTTGACGATCTGGATCCAGGTGGTGGCCCGCATCCCGCCGAGCGACACGTAGATCACCATCAGGGCGCCGACGCCGATCACGGTCCAGGAGCGGGCCGCCTCGCTCGTACCTCCGAGGAGGAGCGCGACCAGGCTGCCCGCACCGACCATCTGGGCCACCAGGTAGAGCACGGAGACGGTGACGGAGGAGGTGCCGGCGGCGATCCTGACGGGGCGCTCCGCCATGCGGGCCGCGACGACGTCGGCGAGCGTGAACCGGCCGCAGTTGCGGACCAGTTCGGCGATCAGGAGGAGGACGACCAGCCAGGCGACGAGGAAGCCGACGGAGTACAGCATGCCGTCGTAGCCGAAGAGCGCGATCAGGCCGGAGATGCCGAGGAAGGAGGCGGCGGACATGTAGTCGCCCGCGATGGCGAAACCGTTCTCCAGGGGGGAGAAGAGTCGGCCTCCGGCGTAGAACTCCTCGGCCGAGCCGTGCCGGTTCCTGCTCACCCAGGTGGTGATCCCGAGGGTCACGGCGACGAAGGCGCTGAACAGCAGCAGCGCGAGCATCTGATGGTCGTTGGTCACCGCTGCGCTCCCCGCGTCATCTCCTGTGCCCGCGTCTCGTCGAAGACGGTCCAACGCAGTTCCAGGGCGGCCCGGTCCCGGCGCAGCCGGGCATGCCGGGCGTAGGCCCAGGTCAGCAGGAAGGTGGTGAGGAACTGCCCGAGCCCGGCGAGCATCGCCACGTTCACCATGCCGACGACGGGCCGGGCCATCAGCCCCGGCGCCGCCGTCGCCGCCACGACATAGGCGAGGTACCAGAGGAGGAACGCCAGGGCCGCAGGGATCACGAACCTCCGGTAGCGGCTGCGTACCTCCTGGAAGGCCGGGCTGCGCTGGACCTCCAGATAGATGGCGGCCGCGCCGCCGTCCGCCTGCTGCCGCGGTACGCCCCCGGCGGCCGTCACGGCCGCTCCGGCCGCCGGCCCGGCGGCTTCGGCGCCCGGAGTCTCCGCGTCGGCCGACTCGCCCCAGCCGGAGGCCAGTGCGTCGTACCAGGGGTCGTCGATCCGCACCGCGGGGACGCCCGGCCCTTCGTGCTTCTCCACCCTGAACTCTCCTTGTCAGCGAACCGTTTCGGCCGCGTGCCAAGAATGGACAGAGCGGGAAGATCCTGGACTCTTCTCCTCCCCCACTTCACCCCATCAGGTGATGGTCTGCCCAGGTGGTGCGACGAGCCCGGGCCGATATGCGTACCGGTCGGCCCGGGTCCGGAAGTCGGTCAGGCGTCGATCCGCGAACGGTCGAGCGTCGCCGCGGAGCTGGTGATGAACTCCTTGCGGGGCGCCACGTCGTTGCCCATGAGCAGGTCGAAGACCTGCTCGGCCGAGTCCAGGTCGCCGATGTTGATCCGGCGCAGGGTCCGGTGGCGCGGGTCCATCGTGGTCTCCGCCAGCTGGTCGGCGTCCATCTCACCGAGGCCCTTGTAGCGCTGGATGGAGTCCTTGTACCGGATGCCCTTGCGCTGGTACTCGAGCAGGGTCTGGCGCAGCTCGTTGTCCGAGTACGTGTACACGTACTTGTCCTGGCCCTTCTTGGGCTGGACGAGCTCGATCCGGTGCAGCGGCGGTACGGCGGCGAAGACCCGGCCGGCCTCGACCATGGGGCGCATGTAGCGCTGAAAGAGGGTCAGCAGCAGGCAGCGGATGTGCGCGCCGTCGACGTCGGCGTCGACGAGGAGCACGATCTTGCCGTAGCGGGCCGCGTCGATGTCGAAGGTACGGCCCGAGCCGGCCCCTATGACCTGGATGATCGCCCCGCACTCGGCGTTCTTGAGCATGTCGGAGACGGAGGACTTCTGAACGTTGAGGATCTTGCCCCGGATCGGCAGCAGCGCCTGGAACTCGCTGTTCCGGGCGAGCTTGGCGGTGCCGAGCGCGGAGTCTCCCTCGACGATGAAGAGCTCGCTGCGCTCCACGTCGTCGCTGCGGCAGTCGGCGAGCTTCGCCGGCAGGGAGGAGGACTCCAGCGCGGTCTTCCTGCGCTGTGCCTCCTTGTGTTGGCGGGCCGCGATACGGGTCCTGGCGGCCGCCACGGCCTTCTCCAGGACCGCCCGGGCCTGGGCCTTGGCATCACGCTTGGTGGACGTCAGGAAGGCCTTCAGCTCCTTGGCGACCACGTTGGCGACGATCCGGCGGGCCGCCGAGGTGCCGAGCACCTCCTTGGTCTGCCCCTCGAACTGCGGCTCGGCCAGCCGGACGGTCACGACGGCCGTGAGCCCCTCCAGGGCGTCGTCCTTGACGATGTCGTCCTCGGCGACGCGCAGCATCTTCGCGGAGCGCAGGACCTCGTTGACCGTCTTCGTGATGGCCTGGTCGAAGCCCGAGACGTGGGTGCCGCCCTTGGGGGTGGCGATGATGTTGACGAACGACCTGACCGTGGTGTCGTAGCCGGTGCCCCAGCGCAGGGCGACGTCGACGCCCAGCTCACGGGTGACCTCGGTGGGCGTCATGTGTCCGCGGTCGTCGAGGACCGGGACGGTCTCCTTGAAGGTGCCCTGCCCGGTCAGCCGCAGCACGTCGCAGACGGCCTTGTCCTGGGCGAGGAACTCGCAGAACTCGCTGATGCCGCCGTCGAAGCGGAACGTCTCCTCGCTCTTGCCCACGCCGTCCAGGTCACGCTCGTCGCGGACCACGATGGTCAGGCCGGGGACGAGGAAGGCGGTCTGCCGGGCTCGCTGGTGCAGGTGCTCCAGGGAGAGCTTGGCGTCCTTGAGGAAGATCTGGCGGTCCGCCCAGTACCGCACGCGGGTGCCGGTGCGCGGCTTGGGGACGCGCTTGCCCTTCAGCAGGCCGTTCGACGGGTCGAAGGGGCTGTCGGGGCCCTGCTCGGTGAAGATGCCGGGGACGCCGCGGCGGAAGCTGATCGCGTGCGTGGCGCCGTTCCGGTCGACCTCGACGTCGAGCCGGGCCGAGAGCGCGTTCACCACGGACGCGCCGACGCCGTGCAGACCGCCGGAGGCCGCGTACGAGCCGCCGCCGAACTTTCCGCCCGCGTGCAGCTTGGTCATGACGACCTCGACACCGGAGAGCCCGGTCTTGGGCTCGACGTCGACCGGGATGCCCCGGCCGTTGTCGCGCACCTCGACGGAGCCGTCGTCGTGGAGGATCACGTCGATGTGGTCGCAGTAGCCCCCGAGAGCCTCGTCGACCGAGTTGTCGATGATCTCCCAGAGGCAGTGCATGAGGCCGCGGCTGTCGGTGGACCCGATGTACATACCGGGGCGCTTGCGGACCGCTTCGAGCCCTTCGAGTACGAGCAGGTGCCGCGCGGTGTAGTTGGAACCGTCACGGTCTGCGGTCAGCAGCGCACTGGACGGCACGGACGTCTCGGCGGTCACGCGGTTCGCTCCTCGCTGAATTTGAAAACTGGCCCGGTGGGGTAAGGCCCGGCGTCGGTCACCGGTCAGAGGGTACCGATGCCTGGTAGAGCCGTTGTCACGCCACCCTCCTGATTTCTCATGCTAGTGCAGAGTCGCATGCGTGTTCGATCTCTCGAAGGGGTGACGTGAACATCACGTTCCCTTCCAGGCATGAACCATTTAGGCTCCGGGCACGTCCTCATGAACAACCGGCAACCCAGCCGGGAGGACGAAACCGAGACAAGCAATGCGAAATCCGTAGAGCGACGCAATACGGCTCATTCGCCGCCAACCGGCAGCAGACAGCCACCTCGGGAAGAAGTTTCGAGGAAAAGCCACGAGCGGGAACGTTTTCGGCCTGGTTGGATGTTGACCCTGGTACGACAGCTCGTCGAGCTAGAGAAGAGGCGACGTGACTACTGTTCTGACCCCCGCGAGCCCCCTGACGGCCGCTGACCGCTGCGACCGCTGCGGCGCCCAGGCGTACCTGCGCGTCGTCCTGACCAGCGGTGGTGACTTGCTCTTCTGCGCCCACCACGGTCGCAAGTTCGAGCCGGAACTCAAGAAGATCGCCGCGGAAATACAGGATGAGACGGACCGGCTCACCGACGTGCCGGCCAAGGCAGTAGACGAGGACCGCTGACGCCTCGCATCCACGACGAGCCAAGGGCCGGTCGCTGATCGGACGACGGGCGGTCACCCCCGCATACAGGGGGTGACCGCCCGTTCTCGCACCCGAAGGCTCAGAAGTTCTCCGGCAGCACCGTCGAGACGCGGGTGTAGACGCCCGGGCTCTCGGGCTGTCCGCAACCGCTGCCCCACGACACCAGCCCGATGAGCCGCCCGCCGGCCACCAGCGGCCCGCCGCTGTCCCCCTGGCAGGCGTCCCTGCCGCCCTGGGGATCGCCCGCGCACAGCATCGTGTCGGCCCGGTACGCGGCCCCGAAGCCGCCCGGGTAGGCCCGCTCGCACGCGCTGTCGGGCCGTACCTCGACGCGGGCCGAGCGCAGAGTGGACGCGTAGGTCCCGTTTCCGGTGGTGTCCCCCCATCCGTACACGTCCGCGGCTGTCCCCGGCGCCTCGGCTGCGTCCCCGGGGACCGCGGTCCTGATCACGTAGGACTGCGGCAGCGGGCTCGCCAGCGTCAGTACGGCGAGGTCGTGGGTGTTCGCCGTCGGGTCGTAGTCCGGACTGATCCAGGTGCGGGAGACGAGCACCTCGTGGCCGTCCTGGCCGAGCAGGGTGCTCCGGCCCGCGATCACCTTGAAGTCGGCCAGGTCCCCGGGCTCGCCTCCCAGGACGTCCCTGCCCAGACAGTGGGCCGCGGTCAGCACCCGCGTGGGCGCCACGACCACTCCCCCGCAGAACTGTCCCGCTCGCGTACCCCCGAACCGGTCACGGCTGGAGAGCGCCACGGCCCACGGAGCCTCCTCGGCCGTCGTGGGCTGACCGCCCACCACGACGCTGTCGGCGGCCACGGGAGCGGCGGCGGCGAACGGACCGGCCGCCGCCGAGAGCAGGCCGAGGGCAGTGGTCACTGCTCGGGCGATGGGGCGACGCATAGAGCCTCCTGACTCTCCGGTGATGTCTTTTCACCCAGCGTCGTCCAGGCCTTCCCACCGTGCACCCGCGCAATGCCGAAGGACCCGGCCCCCTTTTCGGGGAACCGGGCCCTTCGATTCGAACAAGCGCGGACTAGTCGAGGTAGTCGCGCAGCACCTGCGAACGGGACGGGTGGCGCAGCTTCGACATGGTCTTCGACTCGATCTGACGGATGCGCTCGCGCGTCACGCCGTAGACCTTGCCGATCTCGTCGAGCGTCTTCGGCTGACCGTCGGTGAGACCGAAGCGCATGGAGACCACGCCGGCCTCACGCTCGGAGAGCGTGTCGAGGACGGAGTGCAGCTGCTCCTGGAGGAGCGTGAAGCTGACCGCGTCGGCCGGGACGACCGCCTCGGAGTCCTCGATCAGGTCGCCGAACTCGCTGTCGCCGTCCTCACCCAGCGGGGTGTGGAGGGAGATCGGCTCGCGACCGTACTTCTGGACCTCGATGACCTTCTCCGGGGTCATGTCGAGCTCCTTGGCCAGCTCCTCCGGGGTGGGCTCGCGGCCCAGGTCCTGGAGCATCTGGCGCTGGACGCGCGCGAGCTTGTTGATGACCTCGACCATGTGCACCGGGATACGGATGGTGCGGGCCTGGTCGGCCATGGCGCGGGTGATCGCCTGACGGATCCACCAGGTGGCGTACGTGGAGAACTTGTAGCCCTTGGTGTAGTCGAACTTCTCGACGGCGCGGATCAGACCCAGGTTGCCCTCCTGGATCAGGTCCAGGAAGAGCATGCCGCGGCCGGTGTAGCGCTTGGCCAGCGAGACCACCAGACGGAGGTTGGCCTCCAGGAGGTGGTTCTTGGCGCGGCGGCCGTCCTCGGCGATGATCTCCAGCTCACGCTTGAGCTTGGGCGCCAGCTTGTCGGAGTTGGCCAGCTTGTCCTCGGCGAACAGACCGGCCTCGATGCGCTTGGCGAGCTCGACCTCCTGCTCGGCGTTGAGCAGCGGGACCTTGCCGATCTGCTTGAGGTAGTCCTTGACCGGGTCGGCGGTGGCACCGGCGACGGCGACCTGCTGCGCCGGAGCGTCGTCCTCGTCCTCGTCGGACAGGACGAAGCCCTTGTTCTCGCCCTCGGCCTCTTCGTCCTCACCCTTGCCGGGTGCGACGTCGTCGAGAAGCTCCTCGCCCTCGACGACCTCGTCGGCGTCCTTCTTGGCGGCGGTCTTCTTGGCCGTCGTCTTCTTGGCGACGGCCTTCTTCGCCACCGTCTTCTTGGCGGCGGTCTTCTTCGCGGCCGCCTTCTTGGCCGGCGCTCCGGCCTCGTCGGCCGGGTCCGCGCTCTCTGCCGCCGGTGCCGCCGCTGCGGCCGTGGCGGTCTTCGTCACGGTCGTCTTGGCGGTGACGGTCTTGGTGGCGGTGCGCTTGGCCGGGCTCTTCGCTGCGACGCTCTTGCGGGCGCGCTTCGGCGACTCCGCTGCACTGACCATCAGCGTCACACCCTCTTCCTCGAGGATCTGGTTGAGGCTGCGCAGAACATTCTTCCACTGGGTTGGCGGAATCTGGTCAGCCTCGAAGGCCCGACGCACGTCATCGCCGGCGATCTGCCCATCAGCCTTTCCCCGCTCGATGAGCGCCATCACAGACTCGGACTCGGCGATCTCCGGCGGGAGCGTACGGGATGTGCTGGCCGACACGAACAACCTCTCGGAACGATGGAAAACGGCTTCCGGCCCCGCCCATGATCGGGCCGGAGCCGACGACCGTCGACGGGGAATGTGCCGACGGCGCGGGCTGGACCGGGGAACTGCACAGCGCCTGAGACGGCTGCTGTATTCCTTCCTCGGCTGTCACCTCTTAGGTCATCGCACGGCTTCGAGGAGTGTTACGCCCAATCCGCGTGGCCCGAGTCACACCCCATGTGCGACGAAACGGACAGAACAGGCGTTCGTCGCACATTCGCACCGTCGGAGCCCCCGCGGCCCCAGGGGCTCGCCGTGATCCCCGGGTTCCGCACGGCTCCGACGGCACGCGGTGCGTGCGCCTCGCGCGCCCGGCCGCGGCCCGCGGGTCAGTGCTCGCGCGGGGCGGGCACGACGCGCTCCACCTCCGGGTGGACCGTGAGCAGTTGCCGCATGGCGGCCTCGGCCCCCTGAGCGTCTCCGGTCGCGAGGCAGTCGGCGATGCGCGCGTGGTGCCCCAGGCAGGACTCTCCCGGGCGGTCACAGCCGGTGACGGGGCCGCCGGAGACCTGGAGTGCGGCGGCGACGATGCCGGAGAGGTGCTCCAGCATGCGGTTGCCGGCGAGCTGGATGAGCAGGGAGTGGAACTCGGCGTCGGCCCGGGAGAAGGTGATGCCGTCACCCTGGGCATAGGCGTGGCCCATGATCTCGACCATGTCGGAGAGTCGCTGCTGGATGTCGTCGCGGCCGTGACCTGCGGCGAGGCGGGCGGCGAGGGGCTCGATGGTCCAGCGCAGCTCGTTCAGCTCACGGCGCTGGTCGTCGCGCTGCGGGCCGAAGGCGCGCCACTCGATGATGTCGGGGTCCAGCAGGTTCCAGTCGCTGACGGGCCTGACCCGGGTGCCGACGTTCGGGCGGGCGCTGACCAGGCCCTTGGCCTCCAGGACGCGCAGCGACTCGCGGACGACGGTGCGGGAGACCTCGAAGCGCTGCCCGATCTCCTCCGGGACGAGCGGGCGGTCGGCACCGAGATCGCCGGAGACGATCATCTGCCCGAGCTGCTGGACGAGCTGGCCGTGCAGCCCCCGGCCGCGGCTGCCGGCGCTGCGACGACCGACCCGGCCGAGGTCCGTCTCCACCCCCTCCCAGGAGGGCGGACCCACGCGCTCGGCGACGGGCGCCTCCGCGTACGGGTATCGATCGAGATCGCCCGGGGCGCCGAGGCCGGAGTCGACGGAGCGGGCGGCGGTCATCATGGTGTGCGCAAGGGTACTCACGCATCCTTTGTCGGCGCTGCTCTCGCGACCCTTGAGGTCTTTGGTGAAAAGCACACGAAAGGGTGATCGGCACCCCCTACACAATTGACGATTATTCGGACATAGTCGGGCATTTTCAAGAGAGTTGCCGAGGAAGCGGAACTTTTCGATCCGCATTTGATCACCAACGCGCCTTACGGTGAAGGCCGGTGATCACATACGCGCAGAGCAGGGCGGTCAACGCCAGCGCCAGCGCCACCCCCACGGGCTGGGCGACCACCCGGAGCGCACCCAGCAGCCAGCGGTCGGCCGCCACCGGCCACTCCATGCTGACGAATTCCCTCAGCCGGCCGGGAAGTCCGGCGATCGAGCGGCCGGCGGGGCCAGAGGTCGCCTGCCGCAGCAGCGGAGCGACGACGACGGGCACCGCGAGCACCGCGGCCACTCCCGCGGCCGCCACCCGGAAGACGCCGGCCCCGAGCACCCCCGCCCAGGCGCAGCCGACGATCAGACCGAGCCAATTCGCGCACAGGCTCGGCCAGTTTTCCGGTACGGGAATCAACTCACCGCCGTAGACGAGCCGGAGCGCCTCCAGGTCGGCCACGACGACGAGCACCGCCAGGACCACGGCCACGGCGGCGGCGACCGCGAGTTTGGCGAGCAGCAACCCCAGCCTGCGCGGGACGGCGCCCCGGCCGGTCGTGAGCGCCGGGTAGCGGTACTCGTCGCCGAAGGAGAAGGCTCCGAGCAGCCCCGCCCCGAGGGCGGCGGGCGGCAGCGGTGAGAGCACGGGCCAGCCGGCGAGGACCGTCGGCAGGGGCGTCCGGCCGCCGCGCGCGAGGAGCAGCGCGATCACCACGGACGCGACCAGGACCGACGCCATGACCAGCGGTGTCGCCGGGACGCCGAGCAGCCTGCGGATCTCGTACCTCAGCGGCCGCAACGGCGACCGGGCCGGCCGCCGCCGGGGCTCGGGCGTCCGGCCTTCCGACTGCCCCGGTTCCGACCGCTCGGACTCCCGTTGCCGGGGGGCCGGGGCTGCGTCCCGGGTCTCGGCGCCGACGGGGGCGGTGTCGCCCACCTCGTCGGTCAGCCGGTGGATGAGGACGCCGTGGCGGAAGGCGGTCTCGCCGACGGCGGCGCAGTCGCTGCCGTAGACGGACAGGCGGTTGCCCCGCTCGGCGACCACTTCGACGGTGCGGCGCGCGGCGCGCGCCTCCTGGGTCACGGCGGCGGCGAGCCGTGCGGCGTGCGGTGTGCGGACGGCCACGCGTGGCCGGAGCCGGGTGTGCGCGAAGTCGGCAGCGGCCTGTGCCGCGACGAGTCGTCCCTTGTCGAGGGTGATGATCCGGTCGGCGTTGCGGGCCGCGTCCTTGGGGTCCTCGGTGGTGTAGAGGACCGTGCCGCCGTCGGCGGCGTGGGCGCGCAGCAGTTCGTGCAGCCAGGCGCGCTCGCGTGCGGAGAGCCCGGCGCCGGGCTCGTCGAGCAGCAGCGTGTGCGGATCGCCCAACAGGGCCGAGGCGAGGCCGAGTCGGCGGTCCATGCCCCGGGACAGCCGGCCGATGCGCTGGTCGTGCAGGCCGGTGAGCCCCACGAACTCCAGCATCTCGTCGGCCCGGGACGCGGGGACCCCCGCTGCGGCGCTCAGCATCCGCAGCTGGCTGCGCAGGGTCCGCGAGGGGTGTCCGGGAACGTCGCCGAACAGCACCCCGACCTCACCGGCGGGGTGGGCGATGCGCTGGAGAGGGCGGCCGCGGAAGTAGGTGACGCCTCGGCCGGGCTCGAGTTCGAGCATCAGCCGTAGAGCGGTGGTCTTCCCCGATCCGGCCGGGCCGAGAAGGGCGGTGACCTGGCCCGGCCGAGCGTCGAAGGTGAGATCGTCCACGGCGGGCGGGAGGTCACGGCGGGGGCTGCTGGTGAGTCCGATGGCCTGGAGCATCGCTTCTCTCGCGGTAGGTGAGACCGCTCCGCGGCAGGGCGGCTATCGAAGCAAGATAACGCCATATTTCGGACTTTTCGTGCAGGGTTGGAGCCCCGGGTCGCCCCGGGGTGAAGCGATCAAACCTCGGGGCGGAGCATCGGCGGGTTGAGCAGTGTCGCCCCGCCCGCCCTGAACAACTGCGCGGGGCGCCCGCCCTGACGGGTCGTGGTGCCGCCAGCCGGAACCAGGAAGCCGGGCGTGCCCGTCACCTTCCGGTGGAAGTTGCGCGGGTCGAGCGCGACGCCCCACACGGCCTCGTACACCCTGCGGAGCTCGCCGACCGTGAACTCCGGCGGGCAGAAGGCCGTTGCCAGCGAGGAGTACTCGATCTTCGACCGGGCCCGCTCGACACCGTCGCCGAGGATCCGCGCGTGGTCGAAGGCGAGCGGCTCGGCCTGCCCGTCGTCGTCGACCCCTTCCTTGCCGAGCAGTTCCTCCACCGGGGCCCAGCGGGCGCTGTTCGCGTCACCGCCCGCGCGCGGCGCGGGCAGGTCCGGGGAGAGCGCCAGGTGCGCGACGCTCACCACTCGCATCCGGGGGTCGCGCTCGGGGTCGCCGTACGTGGCCAGCTGCTCCAGGTGGGCGCCGTTGCCCGGCATGGGCGCGGGGGCACCCGGGTCGTGGACGCAGAGGCCGGTCTCCTCCACCAGCTCCCGCGCGGCGGCCGCGCCCAGGTCCTCGTCGGCCCGGACGAATCCGCCGGGCAGCGCCCACCTGCCCTGGAACGGCGGCTCTCCCCGCCGTACCACCAAGGCGCACAGGGCGTGGCGCCGCACGGTGAGCACGACCAGATCGACAGTGACGGCGAACGGCGGAAAGGCCGACGGGTCGTAGGGAGGCATGCACGCGATCATAGTCGTCTTCCTGACGATAAACACGCCCCTCCCGTGCATCGAACTCGACTTCTTCTCCCTCCCCCGGGACGTCGCCGGCGCTGCCGGGCCGCATCCGGTCAGACCCCCAGCTGGAGTCCCGCGGCGGCCTCCTCCACCATCCCGAGCCCCAGTCGGCTCACCCGTGCGGCGAAGGCCTCCCCGGCGACCCTGAGACCCGACAGCCGTACGGCTCCGAGGGGAGCCGACCGTACCGGGTGCAGGGCGACCGACCCGCCCGGGGCGTCCGGCCGGATGCCCACGAGGGCCGTCACGAGGTGGACCGCGCCTGCCGCTGCCACCGCCGCCGGCCGGCAGGCCGTCGGGTGGGGAACGGGGATCGCCCCGCTCGTCCGCATGCCGCCGCCGTACATCTCGGGCAGCCGGTGGCCGAACGCCTCCGCCGCGTCGACGGCCCCCATCAGCAAGGACCCCGCCTCCTTCTCGTATCCCGCCGCGGCGAGACCCGCGACGGCCACCGCCGTCTCATGGACCCGCACCGCACCGGCCCGGTGTCCGAAGGGGTTGTGGCCCGGCTCCTTGGCACCGAGGCTGCGCAGTCCCCAGCCGGAGTCCAGCGCGGGTGTGCCCAGCAGACGGGCCAGTTGCTCGGTGGGGGCCTTGTCCAGCAGGCCGGGGGCGTGCCGGCCGCCGCCGAGGAGACCTGTGTCGAGGAGGTGTGCCGCCCAGCCGCCCAGCTGCGTCCACGGTCGGCCGCCCGGCACGAGGGCTGCGGCGGGTCTGCCGCCGGACCTGTCGTCGAGCCAGAACACCGCCCGGAACCGCTCGCGCAGGGCGTGTGCCCAGTCCCGCCATTCGTCTCCCCCGGGCCGCCCGCAGGCGTCGAGCAGATCGGCACCGAGCAGGGCCGCGCGATGGGCGTGCGCCTGGGTCTCCGCCCGCCACGGCCCGGCGGGCCCCGGGTCCGGGACGAACCCCTGCGGGTCGGCCGCGGCCCTGAGCCATCGGAGGCACCGTTCCGCAGCGGGAAGGAGCTCGGCGAGGTCCTGCTCGGGGAGTCCCCACCGCCTCGCCTCGGCGAGGACGGTGGGGAAGGCAAGGGTGGCCTCGATGCCAGTGCAGCGGGGAGGGAGGAACGGGCCGGCGTCTCGGAGGGGGCCCGGGATGCGCCCGTTCGCCGGTCCCGGCCCGTCGAGCTGGGTGCGGGCCAGGGCGCGGAGCGTCGTGACGGCGAGCCGGGTGCCGAGCGGGAGGGCCATCCGCGCGGCCCAGAGCGCCTCGGCGGTGGCAGGTCCGCAGCGCCAGGGCACTCCGCCGGCGAGGTGGACGTCGGACGGGTGTTCCGGGTCGCGCTGGAGGAGCGCCCGCAGGTCGTCGACGGCCACCCGCAGGAGCTCGCCGATCCGGGGGTCGTCGCCCTCCGCGCGGGCATCCGCGAGAACGACCCCACCGGGTCTGCCCGTACCGGGTCCCGACGTTCGCGGGGAGCGGTCCCCCTGCACCCTGAGCTCGATGGTCCGGGTGGCTCCGGGGTCCAGGTCGAACTCCCAGCGGAGGAGTCCGGCCGCGGCCAGCGCATCCGTCGGTGGCGGGTCGGCGCTGACGGAGGCGTACCGACCGTCTCCCGCCGTCCAGCGCATCCCCGTGCCGTGGACGCTCGCGGCGATGTCGGGCCCGGCGCGCCCCGCCGCCACGGCGCCCAGGTCCGCGAGATCCGTGCCCAGAGCGATTTCCACCGGGAGCCGGAGGGGTCTTCCGACGGAGCTGCGCAGCGTGATCCGCTCGGTTCCGTCGGCGTCGCGTGAGCGCTCGACGGTGAGACCGGGGTCGGGCCCGATGTCTCCCGCCGTACGGACCGCCGAGAGGAAGACCGCACGATCCGCCGAGGCCTGGCGGCCTTGGAGGGCGAGGGGCTCACGGCCGGCCACCCGCAGCACGGAGCGGGCGAGGAGGCGGCATCCGGAGGCGTAGACCCCTTCGAGGCCGTGGCCGGTGAGCTGGCCGTGGTCGGGAGAGATCGCGAGGGCGGGCAGGGCCACGCAGAGGAGCGCGTGGTGCACGGAGGGCGGTTCCCCCGGGCGCGCGGAGGCACGGGGCGTAAGACCGACGGCGGGCGCCTGTCCGGCCGGGAGTCCGGGGGCTGGGGCGGGACGGGAGGCCATGGCTGGTGTGCGGTGCTCTCTGTGCGATCCGGGCTGCCGAGGAGAGGTCGGCGGCACGGGTCGTCGGTCTCCGCCACAGAAGTGAACGCCGCTGTGGGCAGCCTGGTCACGGGCGTCATCGCCCGCTCCTCGTCCCACGCCGACCGCCGCGCGGGCCGCCCGGCCGGGCCGCAGGCCCCCGCGACCGCTGGGATGAGCTCTTGCCGGGACGCGTCCCCGCGCTCGGCGCCCCCTTCCGGGCGGTCTTCACCGCCTTCACCGCCTTGACCGCCGGTGGGCGCGGGCTCCGGGAGAGGGCCGGACGGGGCTCGACGCGCGTCTCCAGGGCCGCCACCCTCGACCCGCGTTCCTCCCGCAGGCAGCTCCGCAGGGATTCGGGGTCAAGTCCTTCGTTGCAGGCCTGGTGGAGCAGACGGGCGAAGACGTAGTCGGGGTCGGCGTCCAGGGCCAGCCCCAGGGCGACCCGGGCGGCCGGTTCGTCCCCCGTGGACCAGGCCACCCAGCCGGCGAGCGTGAGCGGAGCCGCCGCGTGCTCGCCGAACGGTGCGACACAGCGCCGGGCCAGCACGCGCCACAGCCGCAGTGCGGCGGCTCCCTCACTGCCCTCCATCCACTCGGCGGCCTGGTCACGTGTCTCGCGGTCCTGAAGCCCGAGGATCAGTGCGGCGGCCTCGTCGGCGTCGATCGTCGCGTCGTCGGCCGCGTCCAGCTCGGCCGTTCCCGGGCCGCGCAGGCCCGAGGGCACGGCTGTCCGTACCGTGACGTCGGCAGCGGCGTCGGCGGACGGGGTGTCGAAACGTCGGAGGATCTCACGGGCCAGCTTGAGCGTCGTCTCCCTGACCTCGGCGCGGCCGGTGCCGGGCGGGCCGTCGAAGATCTTGGGGACGATCACGGCCGCGGCCTGGTTCAGGGCCTTGCGCTGCCGTTCGTCCTCGGACGGCGGCCACGCACGGGGTGTGAGCCGGGCCTCCATGTCCCGCAGGGATCCCCGTACCTGAATTCCGGCGTACGCGGCCGAGGCCGCCATCACCGACGTGCCGGTCAGCGCGAGGGGCGTGCCGTCGGGCGGGCAACAACGGGTGTCCGGGCAGCAGTAGGAGAAATACAGGCCGTCGGAGATGCAGAGCGCTTCGTAGACGGGAATGTCGAGCGCACCGCAGGCGGTGCGCAGACGCTGGGCGAAGGGGCGCAGCCGCTCCATCACATGGCGGCCCGTCTCACCGGGCGCCGGGTCCTGGCAGAGGAAGACGACGATGCCGTCCGGCGGGGTGCCGCGGCGGCTGCATCCGTCCACGAGGCACTCGGCGAGGTGTTCCGCCGTCGAGGGCCATTCGTTCGCTGAACGTGGGATGCCGAGCCTGACCCGGGGGCCGAATCGTCCATGCTCGCCGTGGAGTGCGACGAGGACGACGGAATCGCTCGGGTGGAAGCCGAGCATGAACGGGAGGGCGTCGGCCAGTTCGGCGGGGCCGCGCAGCGTGATCTGCTGGGTTTCGGTCGTTCCACGGAATTCGTGCGGGTTCGTGTTCATGGTCACGACGTTCTCGCGGCGACCGCCGACCCGGAAAGCCCTGTGGATAACTCGCCCGGGCGGGCCCCGCTGGGTTTTCCACAGGTCGGGCGGCCCAGTCGCGCAACGTCCGAAGGGTCGGGTTGCATGGAGGCATGACCACCACGACCCACACGGATGAGTGCGGCTGCCTACTCCTGGAAGGGCGCATACCGGTCGACGCCACGGGAACGCGCTGAGCGGGGCTCACCTCTCGGAGGGAGGCCGTCCCCGCCGCGGCTCGGAACGGGTTCCGGGCCACGTGAGCAGCGACGCTGCGAGGAGAGACATGGCCGAGAAGAAGATCATCACGGTGTTCGGAGCGACCGGCCAGCAGGGCGGCGGGCTCGTACGGGCTGTTCTGGCCGAGTCGGACGGCGAGTTCGCGATCCGCGCCGTCACCCGCAACCCCGACGGCGAACCCGCCCAGGAACTCAAGCGCCTGGGCGTCACCGACATCGTCCGGGCCGACATGGACGACCCGCCCAGCCTCGCCCCGGCCGTCGAGCATGCGTACGGCGTCTACGCCGTCACCAACTTCTGGGAGCACGGGTCCGCCGAACGGGAGAAGGCACAGGCCCACGCGGTCGCACACGCCGCTGCCCACGCGGGTGTCCAGCACGCCATCTGGTCCACGCTGGAGGACACGCGTACGTGCATCCCCCTCGACGACGAACGAATGCCCACCCTCCAGGAGCGCTACAAGGTGCCCCATTTCGACGGCAAGGCGGAGGCGGACCACCACTTCACCGACGAGGGCGTACCGACCACGTTCCTGCGTGCCACTTTCTTCTGGGAGAACCTCTTCAGCTTCTTCGCGCCCCAGCGCGACGGGGACGGCGCTCTCCGGCTGGTCTACCCGATGGGTGACAGCCGGCTCTCGGGGATCGCGGCGGACGACATCGGCAAGACCGCGCTGGAGATCTTCAAGCGCGGTACGGACCTCATCGCCGCCACGGTCAGCATCGCGGGTGACCACCTCAAGGTGGCCGACGTGGCAACGGCGATCACGGAGACCCTCGGCCGGCCGGTGCGGTACCGGCCGCTGACGCCGGACGAGTACCGAGCCCAGGGTTTTCCCGGCGCGGACGAGGCGGGGAACATGTTCCAGTTCTACAAGGACTGCGAGGAGGCCTTCGTCGCAGCCCGCGACCTGGACGCCGTACGCGACCTCCATCCCGGTCTCCAGGACTTCGCCACCTGGCTCGCCGCCCACCACGACCGGCTCCGGACCGCCTGGGCGTAGTGCCTCCGCACCCCACCCCCCTCTCCAGCGACGTTTAGGAAACGCCGGAGCGGCTATCCGCGACAAAGCAAGCAAAAGCGTACGAGAGGAGTTGTCACCGTGTCGGGTGAGGAGAAGATGCGCGCCAAGAAGGAACAGGCCAAGGGAAAGGCCAAGGAGGCCGCCGGCCGCACCGTCGGGAACGAGAGCCTCACGACGAAGGGCCGCGCGGAGCAGGCGAAGGGGGACGCTCGCCAGGCCAAGGAGAAGATCAAGGACACGTTGAAGGACTGACTTCGGCCCTTCGCCTCAGGGCGTGTTCGGAACCGGGCCTCGCCCGGCCTCCGGACACGCCCTCGGTGCGTCACCCACCGGCTCAGGCTCTCGACGGGACGTCATGGTCGCTCTCCCGGACCGCATAGTCCGGCACAGCCCGGGCACGCGCGGGGCGTCCCTTCCCCTCGCCCTCTGGAGGCCGAACCATGCGCGCAGTGACCTGGCAGGGCACGCGGGACGTCCGCGTGGAGACCGTCCCTGACCCGCGGCTGGAAGACCCCACCGACATCGTCATCAGGGTCACGTCGAGCGGCATCTGCGGTTCCGATCTGCATCTGTACTCGGTGCTCGGGCCGTTCCTCGATCCCGGCGACATCCTCGGCCACGAGGCCATCGGCTTCGTGGAGGAGGTCGGCGAGCAGGTCACGTCGCTGCGGCCGGGGGACCGCGTCGTGATCCCGTTCAACCTCTCCTGCGGCCGGTGCTTCATGTGCGACCAGGGCCTGCAGTCGCAGTGCGAGACCACCCAGGTCCGCGAGCAGGGCAAGGGCGCCGCGCTCTTCGGATACACGAAGCTGTACGGCCAGGTGCCCGGTGCGCAGGCCGCCTACCTGCGCGTGCCGTTCGGCGACACCCTGCCCGTCAAGCTGCCGAAGGGACCGCCGGACGAACGGTTCGTCTACCTCTCGGACGTGCTGCCGACGGCCTGGCAGGCCGTGGAGTACGCCGCGGTACCGCCGGGCGGTTCGGTGACGGTCCTCGGGCTCGGGCCGATCGGCGAGATGGCCGCGCGGATCGCCCTCCACCGCGGCGCGCGGCTCGTGGTGGGCGTCGACCGGGTGCCGGCCCGGCTTGATCGGGCACGCGCCCGCGGCGTACACACCCTGGACCTCAAGGAGCACGGCAAGGGGCTGGCCGACGCGGTGCGGGAGCTGACGGCCGGCCGCGGTACCGACGCGGTCATCGACGCGGTGGGCATGGAGGCCCACGGCGCACCGCTGGCGTCCGCCGCACAGCGTGTGACGGCACGTCTGCCCGATGCCGTGGCCAGGCCGCTGATGGAGCGGGCCGGAGTCGACAGCCTGGCCGCCCTGCACACGGCGATCGACGTCGTACGGCGCGGCGGCACCGTCTCCGTGTCGGGCGTCTACGGCGGGGCCGCCGATCCGATGCCCATGATGACCATGTTCGACAAGCAGATCCAGCTACGCATGGGACAGGCGAACGTACGGGCCTGGACGGACGACATCCTGCCGCTCCTGAACGACGAGGACCCCTTGGGGGTGGAGGGCTTCGCCACCCACACGATGCCGCTGGAGGACGCGCCCAAGGCCTACGGCATGTTCCTCTCCAAGGACGACGGAATGGTCAAGACGCTGCTCAAGCCCTGAAGCGCGCGGGGCCAGGCCCCGTATTACGCTGCGGAAGCGGACCGCAGAGGTCCGGCGGCACCCGTCCGGCGCATGAATCGGTGGTGCGAGGGCACGTGCGCCCCGGGCGGCCGCAGGCCGTCAGGCCGCGTCGGCCACGACGCGAGTGGTCGGCCGCAGACGAGCGACGCGTCGCCGCCCATGGAGGCGACGGACGCGCCGCCTGGTTCGCGGAGGCGGAACATGAGCTTTCCCCTGCCCGACACCGTCGACGCCCTCAAGGGCATGATCGGCCGTGAGATCACCTCCTTGCGCGAGGCCGTGCGCCGGACCGCGGAGCGGCCGATGGGCGGCCCGGACGGTACGGACCTGGCCTCGCCGGTCCAGTCCCTGTCGGTGCTGCCCCCGACGGCCGAGACGGACGGGGTGTCGCGCTGCCTGTGCAGTACCCATGAACCGGGCGACAGCGGCGTGTGCTCCCTGCTGCCCGCTATCCCAGCCTCCGCGGTGCTGCTCGAACCCCTGTGGGGCGAGGGCGGGACCGTACTGGACTTCCGCATCGTGGCCGGCAACCGGGTCCGCTCCGCGAACTGGCTGGAGGCCCCGGACCGCCAGGTCGGACAGCGCTTCCTTGAGGCGCGCCCCGGCGCGGCGCACGCGGGTCTGCTGGCCGCCCTCGCGGAGGTGGTGGACACGGGCAGACCGCTGGACAGCCGGGTGGTCGACTACACGGAGCAGCGGCTCGGACGGATCCACCGGGCGCCGCTGCTGTACTCCGCCGCCCGCTGCGGTCTGCAGGTCCTGGCGACGTGGCGACCCGTGCAGAGCCCGGCGGAGCTGCTGACCATCGACGCGCAGTACCTGGCGTCGATGGGATGGGGGAACTGGGATCTGCTCTCGGGGAAGGTGACCTGGTCGGAGGGGCTCAGCCGGATCTTCCACGCCGACGTCCGCATGCCCTGGTCGCTGGAGCAGCTGTGCGACGCACTGCTGGCGGACGATCTGACGGCGTTCTCCGAGTTCCTCACCTCCGTGCTCGCGGGCGAGGAGCCCGCCTGGACCCGGATCCGCTTCCTGGTGCTCGGGGAGCTCCGCACGCTCGACCTTCTGGGACGGCCGGTCGCCGGTACGGACGGCAGGCCCTGGGCCATCAATCTGGTGGCCCGGGACCTCACCCCGCAGATCCGCAGCCGGCGGCGCCTGGCCGAGACCGAGCGGGAGTCGGACCGGCTCCGGCGGCAGACGGAGGCGGAGCGAAGGGTCGCGGACGCGCTGCGCGAGGCGATCCTTCCCACCCATTCGGAGGCGCTCGCGGCCGTCGGGCTCAAGGTGGCGGCCTCCTACCGCCCGGCCGAACCGGACGCGGCGGTGGGCGGTGACTGGTACAAGTGCCGGCTGCTGCCGGACGGCCGGGTGCTCGTCGCGATCGGCGACGCCTCGGGGCACGGCCTGGACGCCGTGGCCCGTATGGCGCAGCAGCGGCACGCCCTGGCGGGTCTCGCCCAGACGGGCGCGTCGGCCGGTGAGATCACGACCTGGCTGAACGAGCTGGTGTGCAGCGATCCGGCGGGGCACACGGCCACCATGGCGGCCGGGCACATCGGCGACGACAGGGTCCTGCACTGGGCCGATGCCGGGCACCCCGCTCCGCTGCTGCTGCGGGACGGCGCCGTGGAGCCCCTGGGGACCGACCAGCGCGGCCCCCTTCTCGGCGCGCTGCCCGGGTACGCGTACGACACCTCCGCGACCCAGTTGCACCAGGGCGATCTGCTGGTGCTCTACACCGACGGCATGGTCGAGCGCCGGAACGAGGACGTGACCGTCGGGATCGAGCGCCTGGCGAACGCGGTGGCGGCCTCCTCCACCCTGGAACCGCAGCAGCTGATCGACGCGCTGGTCGCCGATCCCGAACTCGCCGGCCACGACGACGACGCGTGCGTCCTGGCGATCCGGGTGGACTGACCACGGGGGCCGACCACGCGGGCCGGGCGAACCGCCTCGTCGCCTGGGCCGCCCCCCTGGATCAGCCTGGGCCGCCCCCTCGGTCAGGTGGTGAGCAAGGGCAGGACCTTGTCCCGGTACCCGGAGAAGAACGCCTCCTGGTCCGGGCCGATCTGGCCGACGTAGACCTCGTCGAAGCCCGCCTCGACGTACCCGCGGATCGCGGCCGCGTGCTCCTCCGGGTCGTCGCCGCACGGGACCGACTCGGACACCTGGCTCCGGGTGACGAGGCCGCTCGCCTGCTCGAAGTGGGCCGGCGTGGGCAGGATCTGGTTGAGCTCACCCGGCAGCTGCTCGGTGGGCCACAGCCGGTGGGCGGTGGCCACCGCCGCGTCCCGGTCGTCGCCCCAGCAGACCTTCAGCCCGCCGATCACGGGCTTCCCCTCGCCGCCCGCTTCCCTGAAGCGCGCGATCGCGTCGCGGTCGGGGCCCATGGTGACGAAGCCGTCGCCGATCCGTCCGGCCAGCTTGGACGCCTTCGGCCCGAAGGCGGAGACGAGGATGGGCACCGGTTGTTCGGGAGCTGTGTAGAGGCGGGCGTTGTCGACCGTGTAGTGCCGGCCGCGGTGGCTGACCTGCTCTCCGGTGAACAGCTCCCGCATCACTCCGACCGCCTCTTCCAGCATCTCCGCGCGCTCGTCGAACGAGGGCCAGCGATCGCCGTGGACATGCTCGTTGAGGGCTTCTCCCGTACCCACGCCCAGCGCGAACCGGCCTCCCAGCAACACGCTGGAGGTGGCCGCCGCCTGCGCCGTCACCGCCGGATGCATACGCATGACCGGGCAGGTGACGAGCGTGGTCACCGGCAGGTCCGTGGTCTGTGAGAGGGCGCCGATCATCGACCACACGAACGGGCTGTTGCCCTGGGCGTCGTTCCACGGGTGGAAGTGGTCGGAGATGGCGAGCCGGGTGAATCCCGCGTCGGCAGCCCGTTTCGCCTGGTCGAGCAGCTGCCGCGGGGTGAACTCTTCGCAGGACAGGAAGTAGCCGAAGGACGTCATCGCACCCTCCATCGCTCCGGAGTGGTCAGATTCATCGTTCAGTGGCCGAGGGCTCGCTTGAGTTCCGCCTTGTCCATCGTGGAACGGCCCTCGATGTTGCGTTGCTTGGCCTCGTTGTACAGCTGTGCCTTCGTGGGACCCTGCGAGCCGCTGTGGGAGCGCTGCCCACCGCGCCGGGAGGACGACATGTCCTCGAGGGACGAACGGCTCGCGGTCTTGGACTCACCCGAGCGGGCGCGTTCCTTGTTGACGGTGCGCGCGGCGATCTCCTTGGCCCGCTCGGGGCTCTCGCCGCGCTCCTCGGCGCTCTCCTTGATGTGCTCGTACTGGCGTTCACGCTTGGGGCTGGAACCGCGAGGCATGGTGACTCCTTGACTCGTGTGCGATCTCCATGACAAATCCGCTGCGGGGCCGGGTCGGGATCCGGCTGAGCGGGATCATGAGGTCCTGCTGCGGTACGTCGAAGTCGAGAGCGGCCAGCGCGGGAGCGAGCGTGCTGAGGAGGGCGACGGTGATGTCCTCGCCAGGGCAGCGATGGCCGGTGCGCACGTCGCCGCCGCCCTGGGGAATGAGCGTGTCGCCGGCCGGTTCGCGGCCGAGGAAACGCGCGGGGGCGAAGTCGTAGGGCCGCTTCCACAGGCCGGGGTCGTGGTGGTGCCCGTAGATGTCGAGGAGGAGCAGGGTGCCGGCCGTCATCTTGGTCCCGGCGAAGGTGAGGTCGCGGACTGCCCGGGCGCCGACGAACGGCGCGAACGGGTAGAAGCGCCGGATCTCGTGGGCGAACGCCCGCGCGTAGGCGCGGCCTTCGGAGCCGAGTCGTTCGCGCTCGTCGGGGTGCCGGTGGAGGGCGTGGGCGGCGAAGGCGGCGTACCAGGCGATGGCGACGGTCGGACGGATGATGTTCAGGAGCTCGACGGCCGCCGTCTGCGGGTCGAGCAGGGTGCCGTCCGGCTCGCGGTGCAGGGCTACCGTCTCCAGCGGGGACGCCGTTCGACCGGCGTGCCGGGACGGCGGGACGCGGCCGTCGGGGTGCGGTGCCTGCCCGCGGACAGCGGTGACGGCGTGCGCCAGGGCCTGCTCCTGGCGATGCCGGGCGCGGCGGGCGCGCACGTGGCGGGGGCCGACGGTGGCGAAGCCGTCGACCACGGCGACGCAGTCCGCGGCGATCTCCCGCTCCGCGCCGTCAGGGAAGGACAGGCCCGCCCAGTCGCAGACCGCCCCCGCCAGCACCGTGGCCACCTCGTCGAAGAGAACGACCCGCCGGCCTTCCTCCCAGGCCGACGCCTGGTCGTACCAGCCTCTCTCGACCCGCTCGGTCAGCGCCCGGACACCGTCCTGCGACATGAGCAGGGAGACGAGCATCTGCTTACGTGCCTGGTGCGGCATCCCGTCCAGGGTCTGCACCGCTCCATGCCCGAACAGGGTGTCCAGCGCGGAGGCGGACAGGACGTCGTGGCGGCGCGTGTGGTCTTCCTCGTAGAAGAACGCGACCGCGTCGCGCCCGTGCAGGAGCGCGGCGGGCCGTCCCATCAGATGCGTACACACCACGGGCGCGCCCTGATGAGCGCGCCGTAGATCCGGAGCCCAGGCGTAGCCGTGGGTCAGCAGGGACAGCGTGCTGTCGGTGAGGTGTCCGGACATGCCCTGCGGCTACCCGGGCAGCTTGCCCGCATTCGCCCCACCCGGGCCGCGGGGAAAGTGTCGCCCGGCACCCATACAGCGGCGGGATGGGGGCATACGCGGCTCAGGGGCGGCGGGCCACGCCCGACTTCGCCGCCCTCGCCGTTTGCCCCGTGACCTCGCCGCACGGCGGGTCCAACGAGAGAGACCGAGGCACACCATGATCCTCGTCGGAGTTGTCCTGCTCATCATCGGATTCGCCACAGGCATCTCCATCCTGTGGACCATCGGGCTCGTCCTGCTCGTCTTGGGAGCCGTCCTGTGGATCCTTGGAGCTGTCGGACACGCGGTGGGAGGCCGTCGCCACTACTGGTAGCCCACAGACACCTGTAGTCCCGACCAGCCTTGCCACCGGGTGGAGTTGACGGGAGTGAGTTCATGCGGTCCGGCCTCGCCGGGGTGATCGTTCCCCCCGGCGGGGGCGACGCGCGCCCAGGTTCGCCCGGCGGGGCCGGCGTGCGCCCGGGTTCACCCGGCGGGGCCGACGCGCGCCCAGAACCCCGCCGGAGCCGAGGTGACCGCCGCCACGGGCGACGTCCGCCCAGAGAGCCGACGTCCGCACGCACGACGACCCCGCTGCCTCACCCGGAAGCCGCGAGAACCAGCGGGAGAACCGGCCCGCTGCCGGCCCGGCGGAGCAGCCGGGAAGCGACGGCGAGCGTCCAGCCGGAGTCGGCGTAGTCGTCCACCAACAGGACGGGCCCGGCGGCTCCCGCCACGGCGGCGGCCAGCTCCTCGGAGACCGTGAAGGCATCGAAGAGGCCCTTGAGCCGCTGCGCGGAGTTGCTGCGGCGGGCTGCCTGGGCGCCACTCGGGCCGGTGTACGTCAACGTGCCGAGGTAGGGGAGGCGGCCGATGGACGCGATCCCGTGCGCGAGAGAATCGACAAGCTGCGGTCGCCGAAGGGACGGCACGGCGACCACGCCCACGGGTCGGGCGGAGGCGTCCGCCACGTTCGGCGCCCACCCACCCGGAGACCTCGCCCAGTCGGCCAGGACGGCGACCGCCGCCTTCAGGACGTCGTCGGGGACCGCACCGTCGGGAGCGTTCTCGGCAAGCAGGGGGCGCAGGCGGTTGCCCCAGCCGATGTCCGAGAGCCGGCCGAGCGCGCGCCCGGTGGAGCTCTGCTCACCGGCGGGGATACGCCCCTTGAGGTCGATGCCCAGGGCCGGCATGCCCGTCGGCCACATGCGGCGCGGCTCGACCTCCACACCCGGCCGGTCCAGTTCCCGCGTGGCGCCCGTCAGCGCCTCGGCCGACACGGAGGAGTCGATCCAGGCGCCGGCGCAGTTGTCGCACCGGCCGCACGGGGCCGCCCCCTCGTCGTCCAGCTGCTGACGCAGGAACTCCATCCGGCACTGGGTCGTGCTCACGTAGTCGCGCATGGCCTGCTGCTCGGCCTTCCGCTGCCGCGCCACCCACGCGTACCGCTCCGTGTCGTACACCCACGGCTGCCCCGTGCTCTCCCAGCCGCCCTTCACCCGCTTGACGGTCCCGTCGACATCGAGGACCTTGAGCATCGTCTCCAGCCGGGTGCGCCGCAGATCCACCGCTGCCTCCAGCGCCGGCACGGACAGCGGCCGTCCCGCGTCGGCGAGGACCGCCAGGGTCTGTCGGACCTGGGCCTCGGGCGGGAAGGCGGTGTCGGCGAAGTAGCGCCAGATCGCCTCGTCCTCCTTGCCCGGCAGCATCAGTACCTCCGCGTGCTCGACGCCACGCCCGGCACGGCCCACCTGCTGGTAGTACGCGATCGGCGAGGACGGCGAGCCGAGGTGGATCACGAAGCCGAGGTCGGGCTTGTCGAAGCCCATGCCCAGCGCCGAGGTCGCCACCAGGGCCTTCACCCGGTTCTGCTGCAGGTCGGTCTCGGCCTGGAGCCGGTCGGCGTTCTCCGTACGGCCCGTGTACGAGTCCACCCTGAAGCCGCGCTGCCGCAGGAACGCCGTGGCCTCCTCGGCCGCGGCCACGGTGAGGGTGTAGATGATCCCGGAACCCGGCAGATCGTCCAGGTGCTCGGCGAGCCAGGCCAGACGATGGGCGGCGTCCGGCAACTGGACGACTCCGAGCCGGAGACTCTCCCTCTCCAGCGAGCCGCGCAGGACCAGTGCCTCGCCCGCGCCCGTACCCAGCTGCTCGGCCACATCCGCGGTGACCCGGGCGTTGGCTGTCGCGGTGGTGGCCAGCACCGGCACGCCGGGGGCAAGCTCGCCGAGCATGGCTCGCAGTCGGCGGTAGTCGGGGCGGAAGTCGTGTCCCCAGTCGGAGATGCAGTGCGCCTCGTCGACCACCAGCAGACCGGTCGTGGCGGCGAGCTTGGGCAGCACCTGCTCGCGGAAATCCACGGAATTCAGCCGCTCGGGACTGACGAGGAGAACGTCGGTCTCGCCACGCTCGACCTCGCCGTAGATGGAATCCCATTCCTCCGGGTTGGCCGAGTTGATGGTGTGCGCCCGGATACCGGCCCGCTCCGCCGCCTCGACCTGGTTGCGCATCAGCGCCAGCAGCGGCGAGATGATCACCGTCGGACCGGAACCACGCCGACGCAACAGAGCGGTGGCGACGAAGTACACCGCCGACTTGCCCCATCCGGTGCGCTGCACCACCAAGGCGCGTCGGCGGTCCTCCACCAGGGCCGCCACCGCCTGCCACTGGTCCTCGCGCAGCCGCGCGGAGCCCTTGGGGGCGCCCACGAGCTCAGCGAGGATGGCGTCGGCTTCGGTGCGGAGCTCCAGGTTGTCCATGCCCCCATGCAACCCGATGCCACTGACAATCGGCCAATCCACCCGGAGCGACACGTCGCTCGCGAACGGTTCACGACCGCGTCCGGAACGGCCTCCCCCTATCCACCCCCTCCCGGCACCTACCGTCCGGACGTGAAACGGGGAATGAACAATGGGTGACTGGGCAGGGATATGAGTGCCATACCGCCCCATTCCAGTCAGCGGCGCCAATTGCTCGTTGCCGCCCGCGCACGGGCCAGGAAGAATTGGGAACCCGCCCGGCATGGCCCCGTACGCGGTCCGGAAGGACTGTGCCGTGGTGCGCCCTCACTCGACCCTGCCCGCCCAGCGGGCGCGTATCCGAAGGGAGGACCGTGACCTTCGGATTCGCTCCGTCCCCAGCCACTTCGATCAACTCGTCGTCCGAGTCCGCCAGCCGCCTCGCTCGGATGCTGGAGCCGGCGGAGTGGGCGGCGGCCGGAATCCCGCTGCTCCGCAACCCTCGCGACGTCGTCAGCGGCCTGCACTCCCGCCACCGGCCGACACCGTCGACCGCGGTCGTCGCCGTGCTCGATCACGAGGAACGGCTCACCGCCAGCGCGTCGTTCACGCGTCGTCCGGTCCCGGCGGACGGTTGGGAGTTCCGCAACGCGCTCCTCGCCCACCTGCGCCGCGTCGTCCCGCACGACCTGCGGCGCCGGACACCCGTACGGACGGCGGTGCTGCTCTACTGCCGTGACGGCGACGAGCGGTGGACGGAGGAGGACGGCGCCTGGATGTGGGGCCTGCGGGACGCCTGCACGCTCCACGGGCTGCGCTGTGGCGCGTACATCACCCTGACGCGCGGCGGATGGCAGGTGCTGGGCGAAGGTCGTGGCGGGAGGCATCCCGGCTCGGGTTCACGTCCCGCGCCGCTCGGCGATGTCCCTTCCGAGCTGGGCCTCCTGACGCCCCGTACGGCCGGCGGCGCCGCCGAGCCACTGCGCCGGACGGCGGCCCGCTGAGGCGAACCGCGAGCCGGCCTGCCGAGGCGCGTCGCACCCGACCGGCCAAGGACGGGGCCAGGGCCCGGCCGCCCCGGAGGGGCAGCCGGGTCAGGACCGCGAGCGATGATCCCGCTCAAACACCCGCGCCGAGCACGGCGTTGACGCGCTGCGGGTCGCCGCAGACGATGAGCAGCGCGGTCGCGCGGCCCTTCGCCAGGGGCAGCGCCTTGGCCGCCGCGTCCTCGGTGCCGCCGTTGACCGCCACCACGACCACGGGCCGGGCGGCTGCCCGCTCCACGGCACTGGCGTCGGCGAAGAACACGTCGTCGCGGGCGTCCTGCTGGGCCCAGTAGGCGGTCTCGCCGAAGGACAGCTCGTGCGACGCCCACGGGTGCTGCTCACCGGTGGTGAGCACGAGGATGTCGCCGGGGGCGCGGCCGGTCTCAAGGAGCAGATCGACGGCCTCTTCGGCGGCGTCGAGCGCGCCGTCGACCGGGGCCGGGATCAGCTGGATCTGCGGGCCGGTCCGCTGCTCGGAACGATTCTCCGGGCGGGCCGACGGAGACTGCCCGGCACCGGGGTGCGGGCGGGGGACCGGCGGTCCGGGCCTGGCCGGTCCGGGACCGGGACGCCCGGGACGCGGCGAGGCCGCGGAACGCGGACCGGGTACGGGACGGGGGGTCGGCGCGGGGTGGCCTGCGGCCGTGCCGCGGGGACCCTGGGCACTCTCGTGAATCTGAGGCTCCTCGGGGATGAGAGGCATGGGTGGTTGTCTATCAAACGCCGGTGCGCGGGGCTCCGGCGGGTGTGCACAATCGTGCGACCCGGAGTGTCGGCGGAAGCCTGCCGGGAAGTTCAGAAGTCGAAGCCGAGCTGGCCCCCGCTTTCCAGTGCGACCGCCTCGGCGGAGATGCGGACCTTCTTGAGGTGCCGCCACTGCGGCAGCGCGTCGAGGTACGACCAGGAAAGACGGTGGTACGGGCTGGGACCCCGCTCCGCCAGGGCGGCCTTGTGAAGCGGCGAGGGATAGCCCGCGTTGGCGCCGAAGCCGTAGGCCGCGCACCCCTCCCACTCGCTCTCCAGCTCGGCCATCATCGCGTCACGCCGGACCTTGGCGATGACCGAGGCCGCTGCGACGGCGATGCAGGACTGGTCGCCCTTGATCACCGTACGGACCCGCCAGGGGCTGCCGAGGTAGTCGTGCTTGCCGTCGAGTATCACCGCGTCGGGGCGGACCGGCAGGGCGTCCAGCGCCCGCACGGCGGCCAGCCGGAGCGCGGCGGTCATGCCCAGCTCGTCGATCTCCTCAGGGGAGGCGTGGCCGAGGGCGTAGGCGGTGACCCACTTCTCCAGTTCCGTGGCCAGGGCGGTACGGCGCTTGGGGGTGATCAGCTTGGAGTCGGTGAGCCCTTCGGGGGCCCGGCGGAGGCCGGTGACGGCCGCGCAGACCGTGACGGGCCCGGCCCATGCCCCGCGTCCGACCTCGTCGACCCCGGCGATGATCTTGGCGCCGGTGGTGGCTCGGAGCGAGCGCTCGACCGTGTGTGTAGGTGGTTCATAGGGCATGGCGCCAGACAGATTACGCCGATGAGACCCGCCCGCGATACCCGCGTTCCCGTCCGATGTCCGAACAGGCCCCGCGGAACCGTCCCTGGCGGCTGGATCCGATCGATCGCGGGCATCCGAACGCGCGCACCCCGGTGCCTTCCCGCTCGCGAGCGGGAAGGCAC
>NZ_JBSGWV010000041.1:0-56779 GCF_053609105.1 Streptomyces sp. NPDC054975 | reverse complement strand
CTCCGCCGCCTCGGGTGAGGCGGCGGAGGCCGGCGCCCGGGCCGGTATCGCGGCGCTGCGCCCGCGCGGCAGGCGAGGTCCGGGCCGGGGAGCGGCGTCAGCGGACGACGTCGAAGATCTGCTTCTGCAGGCCGTTGCCGTACACCTCGTGCTCGACGAGCTCCAGCTTCTGGACGTCCTTGTCGGTGGCGCTGAACAGGCGCTTGCCGGCGCCCAGCAGGAGCGGGAAGACGAGCAGGTGGTAGCGGTCGATGAGGCCCGCGTCGGACAGGGCCTGGTTCAGGGAGGCGCTGCCGTGGACGATGATCGGGCCGCCCTCGGTCTCCTTGAGCGCGGCCACGTCGTCGAGGGAGCGCAGGATCGTCGTCTCGCCCCAGTTGGAGACCAGCTGGTCGTCCGTGAGGGTGGTGGAGACGACGTACTTCGGCATCGTCTTGTAGTCGGCGAAGTCCTCCATGTCGGGCCACACCTGACTGAACGCCTCGTAGCTGACGCGTCCCAGCAGCATGGCCGCGGCTTCCTTCTGCTCGCGCCCCTTGATCTCGAAGGACTCGGGGACGAACTCGGTGTGCTTGAAGGTCCAGCCGGTGTTGCGGTAGCCGGGCTCGCCGCCCGGGCCTTCCACGACACCGTCGAGCGAGACGAAGGCCGTGCTGATCAGCGTACGCATGAGAGATCCCCTTGTGTGTGGCGTGTGCGGTCAGTGTTCAGGCGACGAGGCCGGTCAGCCAGCGTTGCCAGGCGGCTTGGGCTCCGTCGGTGTCCGGGGCGAAGAGGTGGTGGAACATCACCACCACACCGCGTCCGTGGTGGAAGGTGTAGATCCCGTCGGCGCCACGGACCTCGAAGCGCTCGTCGTCGGCCCAGGTCACCTCGCCGTCCATCGGCGGCAGCCCCGCCGGCTCGGCGTGCGCCCGGGCGCCCACGGAGACCGGTGTCTCCAGGGCGAGGCCACGGGCCAGGGCCTGACGGATCCGCTGCGCGGACAGCTCGCCCGACGGTGCCAGGGCGAAGACAGGGGCTCCGGTACGCCCCGGGAAGTGGGCCAGGTACTCGCGGAGCGTGTGGAGGTGGAAGGGCCAGCCGCGGCGCAGCGCGTCGTACTCGTCCTCCCAGTCGTCGCCGAGCAGGCCGCTGTGGACGACACGGAGCACCGTACTGCCGCCGTCGCGCCCCTCGACGAGGTACTCGATGGCCATGAACCGGCCGTCCTCGGCGTCCGGCGTGCGGACGGCGAAGCGCTTGCCGGGCTCGAAGGCGGTGATCACCGACTCCTCCCGGTGGCCGCCGGTGTCCATGGCGGCCGTACCGCCTTCGCGCGGCTCGACCTCGTTGCGGCCCATGAACCAGGAGTCGATTCCCGGGCCGGTGGCGATCGCGTCCCAGACCTGCTCCGGGCCGGCCGGGAGCACCGTCTCCAGCTCGATCTCGAAGGGGTGCGTCATGGCGCGTGCTCCTGTCGTGGTTCGGCTTCGGCCGTCTGCGCGGCCTCGTCCGCCTGCGCGGCGGGGATCTGGTGGAGCCCGACGACCACCCGGTGGCTGCGGCCCCCGGGCGCGAACTCGTCGTGGTAGCGGCCGACGAGAGTCGAGACGGCCTGGGCCAGTTCGTCGGCGAAGGCCGTACGGTCGGCCGCGGAGGCGAACCGCACCTCGGCGTCGATTCCGAAGGTGGCGAGCCCCTGCCGGGCCCGGGACGCGCCCGTCAGCAGGGTGCCGACCTCCTGCACCAGCCGGGACCCGAGGGCCAGCAGCCAGCGCGCGGAGAGCTGGTCCGGGGAGCGGGAGGGGTCCGGGCTGACGGCGGCCAGGGCGCTCGGGGAGATCACGTAGGACGCGGCGACGGCCTGGAAGATCCGCTCCGTGACGTTGCCCTTGCGCCGCTCCTCGGCCAGCTCGACGAGCCCGTGCCGCTCCAGCTCCTTCAGGTGGTAGTTCACCTTCTGCCGTGGCAGCCCGAGGCGGGCGGCCAGCATGGTGGCCGAGCCGGGCTCGGCGAGGGCGGCAAGGACCCGGGACCGGATCGGGTCCAAGGACGCCTCGGCCGCAGCGGGTTCTTCGATGACAGCTACGTCCAGCACCCCTCCAGGATTGCTCCGACGAATTTCCTTGTCAAGGAAATATTTCCTGTCGGTTCGAGGTCGGCGCATCCCTCCTGGTCAGTGGCGCCACTTTGGATCTTCCGCCGAGGGAGTGGGGCGTCCATGGTCGGGACGGCGCATTGCCCGCGCCGGGCTGCACCGTTTGGATGGCGGGATCAGGAGGGAACGCGCGAGTTCCGGTTCGGAAGTTGGCACGGAAAGAAGCGAATGGCATCCATGCTCGACGGCTGCACGCCCTGGCCCGAGGAGTTCGTCGACCGCTATTGGGCGGTCGGGCACTGGCGCGGCAACACGCTGGACAACCTCATGCGTGGTTGGGCCCTTCAGTACGGCCCTCGGACCGCGCTCGTCCACCGTGAAACCCGCCTCACGTACGCGGCCCTGAACCGGCGCGTGGACCGGATGGCCGCCGGTTTCCGGCTGCGGGGACTCAGGCCCGGGCAGCGGGTGGTCGTCCAGCTGCCGAACGTTCCCGAGTTCGTCACCACCGTCTTCGCGCTGATGCGCGCCGGCGCGGTCCCCGTGCTCTGCCCGCTCTCGCACCCCGCGTCCGGGGTGGCCGAGCTCGTACGGGTCACCCAGGCCGTCGGCTACGTCGCGTCCGCGACCCACCAGGGCTTCGACCCCACGGCGCTCGCGGCGGACATCGCGGCCCGATGGCCCTTCCTCCGGCGGGTGTTCACCCTTGAGGCGCCGGGGGCCGCGTCCCCGTACGGCGGGCTGACGACCGACCCGTCGGGCTGCCAGTACAGCCCGCTGGGCTCCATCGACGCCGCGCCCGAGCCGGCGCTCGCGCAGAGCGCCGACCAGGTGGCGTTCTTCCTGCTGTCCGGCGGCGGTCGCACCGCGGCGCCCCAGCTCGTTCCGCGCACCCACAACGACTTCGCCTATCAGGCGCGGGCCGCCGCCGAGCTGGTGTCGCTCACCGAGGACGACGTGTATCTCGCCGCGCTGCCCGCCGAGTCCGCCTTCGCCCTCGGCTCCCCCGGCATCGTCGGCACCCTTTCGGTCGGCGGCACCGTGGTCCTGGTCGAGGGCGCGGAGCCCTCCGAGTGCCTTCCGGTCGTCGAACAGGAGCGGGTCACCGTCACGTCGGTGTCGCCCGACGTCGCCCAGCTCTGGCTCGACGCCTCTCCCGCGGTCCAGGCCGACATGGGCTCACTGCGACTGCTGCAGATCGACGGCGCGCGCCTGAACCGGGAGACCGCCGAGCGGATCAGCTCCGCATGGGGCTGCCGTCCGCAGCGGGTCTTCGGCATGGCCGAAGGACTGCTCCTCCTCACCCGGCCCACCGATCCGGACGAGACCGTGCTCACCACGCAGGGCCGCCCGCTGTCGCCGGACGACCAGATCCGCGTCGTCGACGCCGACGGCAGGAACGTGCCCGACGGGGAGCCCGGGGAACTCCTCGTCCGTGGCCCGTACACCCCGCGTGGCTACTACCGTGCGCCCGAGCAGAACGCACGCTCCTTCACGCCCGACGGCTACTTCCGCACCGGCCACCTCGCGCGGCGCACGGCAGACGGCAACCTGGTGATGACGGGCCGCCTCACGGACGTACGGCAGCGGGCGGACGAGGAGGATCGGCCGGGCCGCTGAGGAGGCGGGACGGGCGCTCGGCCCTTCACCGACCGGCCCTGGGCGGCGCTCCCCGGCATGCGAGGCTCGGCGGAAGTCGGGAGACTGGTCCCATGGCGCACAAGGCACTCCTGGAGGGCGGCCCGGCCGACCTGTCGGCCCGGATCGTCCCGATCGAGACCCCCGGCGAGGACCTGAAGATCCGACACCGCGGCGGCTACGAACACTTCAAGGAGACCCCCCGCCGCGAGGACACGGCGGAGGGCACCCTACGGGTGTACGAGTGGTGGGAGCGCACGGAGATCGCCGAGTAGCGTTCCCTGCCGTGGTCGGCCGGGCAGACCCGTGAGCCGGCCTGCGGCGCCGATGTTCCAACGCCTCAGGCCACCGCGTGGAAAACCGCCAGGGTCAGGGTGACACCGGCCGCCCCGCCCAACAGCAGAGCGGTGATGGCCGCGGTCCGGCCGACACCCTGCTCGAACGGGACACTCGGCACGACCTTGTGCAGCACAGGCGCCACCACCGCGACGAGACCGAAGCCGATGCCAAGGCGCCAGAACGTGCCGCCCGCGCACGCGGCCTGGAAGCGACCTCCGCAACCGCCCGGTTCCACGGCGAAGCCCGTCACGACCAGGAACAACGCGCCGGCATACAGCGCGCCGAGCAGCATCGTCACGCCGAAGTCGACACGCCGCGCTCTGCCGGCGCTGTTGCCGCCAGCTGCCACGTCGCCCCCCAAGCGCGCTGAACCAAGAGAGTGGAGTCTACTGCGTCGGTGCCTTTTGCCCCGGGGGTCCTCCATCCCTCCCGCGATGACGACACTCAACTGCCGATCCGCACTGTCAGACCCGCGTGCGAGTGTGGGGTGTGGAGCTCGCCGGGGCTTCGGGGATCGGTCGTGGGGGCGTGGTGGTTGTGGGCAGTGGTGGGTGGGACGGTATGGGGTGGGACTGGACGGATGTGGACGACATCCGTCGGCGGCTGGAGCACGGGGCTGATCCGGAGGCGTGGAGCGGCGGGCGGCCGTTGCATCGGGCGGCGCTGTTCGGATCTCCGGAGGTGGTCGCGGAGTTGGCTCGGCGGGTCGCGGACGTGGACGCGTCGGAGGGCGGGGTGACGGCGTTGTGGGAGGCCGTCGTGTACCGCAAGCCGGAGAACGCACGGGCGCTCGTCGCCGCCGGAGCCGATCCCTGGCGGCCGTCGCTCGGTGGCTGGTCGCCGGGGCGGCTGAGTCTGGCCGGGCCGACACCGGAGCTGTTCACCGTGCCGGACGGCGTCGGGCTGTCCGAGGCCGAGCGCGCGGCCGCCGAGGAGGCCAGGCGGCTCGTCGAAGCGCTGGGCGGGTCTCACGACGAGGGCTTGGGCCTGGCGTGCGTGGCCGGCATCGGCGCGGCCGAAGCGGTACGGCGCCTGGAGGCGACGCCCGTGGGGGACGAGGTCATCGACGACGTGCTCGACGACCCGTACGCGTACGACGTGGACGAGACGCTGCTTCTCGTCGGCGTGACGTCGGTGCCCGGCGGCTGCATGGTGACCCAACCGTGGGGGTACGCGCCGCAGATGCCGGGTGTGCTGCGACGGCTCTCCCCCGGGACCGTGTGCTACGGCCTGTACGCCAACCCCAAGAGCGGGAACCAGGGGATGATCGCCCGCGACGGGTCCATCAAAGGCGGGGACCTGCACCCGGGCGGTGGCCCGTACGAGCACGACACCGCCGAGGAGATCCTGGCCTCCTACCTCTACCACGGCAACGCCGTGGCCTATTCGTGCGCCCACGTGGGGTTGCGCCCGTCCGACGCGCGCGGGGTCGTCGGGCCTCCCGACCGGTGGGTCCAGCTGCCGGAGCGTGACTACTGGCACGGGTGACGCACGCCGACCCCGGCTCGAGCCCTGCTGGGGCCGCACCCGCCGTGACGCCTGACCGCTACGCGGACGTCGTTCCCCGGGCCGCCGGGCCGCCGTTCGTCGGCGGGTAGCCGGGGCGGGCCGGGATCGGCGGCGCGCCGTGTGGGGAGGGCAGGGGCGGGAGGGACGGCTCGTACAGCCAGGCCTTCAGCAGGTCGTCCACCGGCTCGGTGGCGTACCGGGACACGTGGGCGGTGAAGCCGCTCGTGGTGACGACACCGTGGCGGTGGACGGTCGCCCAGTCGCGCAGCATCCGGAAGAACGCGCCCTCGCCCAGGGCGCAGCGGATCGCGTGCACGGCGAGACCGCCGCGTTCGTAGAGGCGGTCGTCGAACATCAGCTTGCGGCCCGGGTCGGCGAGTATCAGGTCCTGCGGGCGGCTGGAGAGCAGCCGGTGGGCGGCGGCGGCCAGGTCCTGCGCCGGCCGGCCGCCGGAGCGCTCCGACCAGAGCCACTCGGCGTACTTGGCCAGGCCCTCGTTCAGCCAGATGTGCCGCCAGTCGGCGATGGTCACGCTGTTGCCGAACCACTGGTGCGCCAGCTCGTGGGCGACGAGCCGCTCCGAACCCCGAACGCCGTCCACGTGGTTGGTGCCGAAGAGGGAGAGGCCCTGCGCCTCCACGGGGACGTCCAGCTCCTCGTCCGCGACGACGACCGCGTACTCGCCGAAGGGATACGGCCCGAACAGCTCCTCGAACAGCTGCATCATCGCGGGCTGCCGGGCGAAGTCCCGGGAGAAGGCCGGCAGGACGTGCGCCGGCACGTGCGCCGTCTGCGGAACACCGCCGAGCCCCGGGTCGCCGAGCAGCACCGTCTGGTGCATGCCGATGGCGAGGCCGACGAGGTAGCTGGGGGTCGGCGCGGACTGCTCGTACACCCAGGTGGTCGTGGAGGCCTTGGTGGTACGGGTGAGCAGCCGGCCGCCCGCCACCACGGTGTACGCGGACGGGGTGTTGACCGAGATCTGGTACGAGGCCTTGTCGGCCGGCCGGTCGTTGCAGGGGTACCAGGACGGCGCGCCGACGGGCTGGCTGGCCACCAGGGCGCCGTCGGTCAGCTCCTCCCAGCCGAGGCCGCCCCAGGGGCTGCGCACCGGCTTGGGGTTGCCCGCGTAGTGCACCTCGACGGTGAAGGCGGCGCCCGCGGGCAGCGGCTTGGCGGGCCGGAGGCGGAGCTTGCCGGCGCGGTGGGTGTAGTGCGGCGCGCGGCCGTCCACGAGGATCCGGCCGACCTTGAACTCGCCGAGGTTCAGGTGGAACTCGCTGAGGGGGGCCCGTCCCGCTATGGCGCTGATGCGGGCCGTCCCGGCCAGCCGGTTGGGGCCGGGACGGTATTCCAGCGCGAGTTCGTACCGGTGCACGCGGTACCGGGAGTCGCCGTTGGCCGGAAAGTACGGGTCCGACGCCGTTGTCTGCTGGCCGCTCACTGCCGCTTACGCTCCCTGCCCTGTGCTGTGCTGGTACTGCCCGTTCAGGGCCGCCACGCCTCGATCGGATTGCCCAGCCAGCGGGTGTCGGCAGGGACGGATTCCCCGGCCATCACGAGAGAGGCGGGGCCCAGGGTGCTGCGGGCCCCGACAGAACTGCCGGGCAGGACGATTCCGCCCGGGCCCAGGGTGGCGCCCTCGCGGAGGACCACAGTATCCGTCCTCAAGATCCGGTCGTGGAAGAGGTGGGTCTGCAATACGCAGCCCCGGTTCACGCTGACCGCGTCGCCGAGAACGACCAGGTCCGTCTCGGGCAGCCAGTAGCTCTCGCACCACACGCCCCGGCCGATCCGCGCACCGAGCCCGCGCAGCCACAGGGACATGACGGGCGTGCCGGGCACCGCGCCGACGAGCCACGGGACGGCCAGTACCTCGACGAAGGTGTCGGCCAGTTCGTTGCGCCAGACGAAGCCGCACCAGAGCGGGTGCTCGCCCGTGCGGTGCCGGCCGACCAGCAGCCACTTCGCCGTCACGGAGACCAGGCACGCGGCGACGCCCGCGGTGAGGAGGACCGCCCCGGAGAGCGGTGCGGCGCCCAGGATCCCGAGACCGCTCGCCGTCATCAGGGCGCAGAACGCCGCCACGGTGAGGACCGCGAGCGCGGCCGAGCAGAAGACCGGGAGGAGCCGGCACAGCTCCACCAGACCCCGCGCCCAGAGCAGCCGCGCGGGCGGGTCGTAGGTGCGGCTCTGGTCGGCGTCGGCGGCGGAGCGCGGCAGCTTGACCGGCGGCAGGCCCAGGTACGAGCTGCCCTTCTTGGCCTTCTTCGGGGTCGCGGACAACACGCCGACCAGGCCGTCGTCCGGCACGGTGCGGCCGGGCGCGGTCATGCCGGAGTTGCCGAGGAACGCCCGGCGGCCGATCTCGGAAGGGCCGATGCGCACCCAGCCGCCGCCCAGTTCGTACGGCGCGGTCAGGGTGTCGTCGGCGAGGAAGGCGCCCTCGCCGACAGTGGTCAGGCTCGGCAGGGCGAGCACCGTGGACACCTCGGCGCCCCGGCCGATCTTCATGCCGAGCAGGCGCAGCCAGACCGGGGTGATCAGCCCGGCGTAGAGCGGGAAGAGCGTCTCCCGCGCCAGGTCCATGAGCTGGGTGACGGTCCAGGCCTGCCAGGCGACCCGGCTGTGCGTCGGGTGGCTTCCGGTGCGCAGCCCGAGGCTGAGCAGCCGGACGGAGACCAGGACGAGCGCCGCGTACGCGAACCCGTAGGCGAGCGCGCCGGGCACCACGGCGAGCAGGGCGCCCTTCAGGGCCTCGGCGAGGCCGGCGTCGGCGGGCACGAAGAGGCTGACGACGAGCAGCGCGGGCAGGGCTGCGAGCACGGGCAGCGCGGTGAGGCAGAAGCCGGTCGCGCCGTATATGGCGCGCCAGGGGACGGCGCGCGGCGGTCGTTCCTTGGGCCAGTTGCGCTTGGCCTTGCCGAGCTTGACGGCCGGGGCTCCGGCCCAGCGCTGGCCGGTCGGGATGGTGCCCGCCACGGCGGAGCCGGGGGCCACCTCGGACCGCTTGCCGACCCGGGCGCCGGGGAAGAGCATGCTGCGGGTGCCGACGAGGGCGCCCGCGCCGACCTTGACCGGGCCGATCTCCAGCCGGTCGCCGTCCAGCCAGTATCCGGAGAGGTCCACCTCGGACTCGACGGCGCAGCCGCGGCCGAGCTTGAGCATGCCGGTGACCGGGGGCAGCGAGTGCAGGTCCACGTCGGGGCCGACCTTGGCGCCGAGGGCGCGGGCGTAACGTTCCAGCCAGGAGCCGGTGAGGGAGGTCGCGCCGACGCATTCGGCGAGCCGCTCGGCCGTCCAGAGCCGCAGGTGGACGCTGCCGCCGCGCGGGTGGCGCCCCGCCTTCACGCCGCGCAGCAGCAGCCGTGCGCCGCCCGCCGCGATCGCGAGCCGGCCGGGCGGGCTGAAGAGCAGGGCGGCTCCGGCGGCGACGAGCCACCAGGAGACGGTCGGCGCCCACGGATAGGCGCCGAACCAGTGCAGGACGTTCCCGAGCGCCAGCAGCGCGACCGTCCAGCGCAGACCGATGACGGTGAACAGCGGGAGCAGCAGGACCGTCTGCGTGATCTTGGCCCGGAGCGGGACCGGGGGGATGGTCCGGGCCGCGCCGTCGTCCTGGACGGACTTCTCCAGGCGCCGGGCCAGCTTGCGCAGGGTGGGCTGCTGGTAGATGTCGAGGACGGCGGCGCTCGGGTAGCGGGTGCGCAGCCGGGTGGTGAGCTGGGCGGCGGCGAGGCTGTTGCCGCCGATGGCGAAGAAGTCGTCGGTGGCGGCGGAGACGGCCACGCCGAGGGTCTCGCTCCACTGCTCGGCGAGCCAGGCCTCGGTGCCGTAGAGCTGCTCGGTCGGGCCGGGCGTCTCCAGCTCGGGCAGCGGCCAGGGCAGCGCGTCCCGGTCGACCTTGCCGGAGGTACGGGTCGGCAGCTCGGCGACGGGCGCGAGGAGGGGGACGAGTGCGGCGGGCAGCTCGGCGCGCAGCCGCTCGACGGCCGCCGCGTGGTCCCAGCCGTCCTGGGTGACGAGGTAGCCGACGAGCAGCTGGTTGCCGCTGCGCGCGGTGCGGACGGCGGCGGCCGCGCCGGCGACGCCGGGCAGGGCCTGCAGGGCGGCGTCGACCTCACCCAATTCGATCCGGCGTCCGCCGAGCTTGATCTGCTCGTCGCCACGGCCCAGGAAGACCAGACCCTCCGGTTCCGCGCGGACGAGGTCGCCGCTGCGGTAGGCGCGCTCCCAGCCGAGGGACTGCAGCGGGGCGTACTTCTCGGCGTCCTTCTCGGGGTCGAGGTAGCGGGCGAGGCCCACGCCGCCGATCACGAGCTGGCCGCTGCCGCCCATCGGCACCGGCTCGCCGGACTCGTCCACGACGGCCAGTTCCCAGCCGTTCAGCGGGAGGCCGATGCGAATCGGTTCTTCACCGGTCATGAGGGAGGCGCAGGCGACGACGGTGGCCTCGGTGGGGCCGTAGGTGTTCCAGACCTCGCGGCCCTCGGTGACGAGGCGCTGGGTCAGTTCGGGCGGGCAGGCCTCGCCGCCGAAGATCAGCAGCCGGACCTCGTCCAGGGTCTCCGGCTCCCAGAGCGCGGCGAGGGTCGGCACGGTCGAGACGACGGTGATCTCCTGCTCCACCAGCCAGGGGCCGAGGTCGGCGCCGCTGCGCACCTGGGAGCGCGGGACGGGCACGAGGCAGGCGCCGTAGCGCCAGGCCAGCCACATCTCCTCGCAGGAGGCGTCGAAGGCGACGGAGAGCCCGGCCATGACCCGGTCGCCGGGCCCGATCGGCTCCTCGACGAGGAAGAGCGCGGCCTCGGCGTCCACGAAGGCGGCGGCGCTGCGGTGGCTGACGGCGACGCCCTTGGGCTTGCCGGTGGAGCCGGAGGTGAAGATGATCCAGGCGTCCTGCTCGGGTCCGGGCCGCGCGGCGAGGGCACGCTCGTCGCCGCCACCGGTGACCTCGATGCGTCGGCCGGCACCGAGGATCGCCCGTACGCCCGCCTCGCCGAAGACGAGTTCGGCCCGCTCGTCCGGGTCCTCGGCGTCGACCGGCACATAGGCTGCGCCCGCGGCGAGGACGGCGAGGATCGCGGCGTACAGCTCGTTGGTCCCGGACGGCACGCGGACGCCGACCCGGTCGCCGAGGCCGACCCCGGCGGCCACCAGGTCCCGCCGCCTGCGCTCGACCTCCGTGGCCAGGGCCCGGTAGGTCAGCCGGGTCGCGCCGTCGTCCAGAGCCAGCTCGTCGGGGTGGGCCCGCACGGACTCCTCGAAGATGTCGATCAGGGTGCGCGGGGGCGCGGCGGGCCCGGCCGAGAACCGGGCGGCCTTGCCGGAATCGTCGCGCGTGTCCGCGTCGTCGAGGAGAGTGAGCTCACCGCTCTGAGGTGTGGCTGCCATCGGCCCTCGCGTCTCGTTCCCGGCGTCATCCGGGTCGTCGGCGGAGCCCGGGTCTGCCCGGGTTGTTCCGTTCCGACGCCAAACAGCCCGCCAGTCTAGTCCGTCAGGGAGGAATTTCTGGCCGACGCCTTGCGCGTGGCCGGGAAGGAGCGGTATTGGGGACGCGCCGTCATCCGCGTCGTGTCGGTCATCGCGGTGGGTTCCATGCGTCGGCGGCCTTGTCGAGTTCCTCGTCGAGGGCCATGGCCGCCGTGATCAGGGCGAGGTGGGTGAAGGCCTGCGGGAAGTTGCCCAGTTGCTCGCCGGACGGGCCGATCTCCTCGGCGAAGAGCCCGACATGGTTGGCGTACGTGAGCATCTTGTCCATCGCGTACCGGGCCTGGTCGAGGCGGCCCGCGCGGGCCAGCGCCTCGACGTAGAGGAAGCTGCAGAGGGAGAAGGTGCCCTCGGAGCCGCGCAGGCCGTCGGGAGAGGCTTCGGGGTTGTAGCGGTAGACCAGGCTGTCCGTGACAAGTTCGCGGTCCATCGCGTCGAGGGTGGTCAGCCATGAGGGAGCCTTCGGCGAGATGAAGCCGACCAGGGGCATGAGCAGCAGGGACGCGTCGAGGACGTCGCTGCCGTAATGCTGGACGAACGCCTGCCGCTCGGCGTTCCAGCCGCGTTCCATCACCTGGGTGAGGATCGCGTCCCGCTCCGCGGTCCAGCGTGGCAGGTCGGCGGGGCGGGCGTACTGGGTGGCGAGACGGACGCCCCGGTCGAGGGCGACCCAGCACATCATCCGGCTGTACGTGAAGTTTTTGCGGCCGCCGCGGGTCTCCCAGATGCCCTCGTCGGGTCGGTCCCAGTTGCCGGCGAGCCAGTCGAGGAGTGCGGCGAACCCCTTCCACGCCTCGTATCCGGCGAGTTCGGCGAGGTCCGGGGAGTGGGTCATCGCGTAGGCGAACTCGCCGTAGATGTCGAGCTGGAGCTGGTCGGCCGCCCCGTTCCCGGCCCGGACGGGGGCGGAGTCGCGGTAGCCGGAGAGGTGGTCCAGGATCTCCTCGGGCAGCCGGGGGTCGCCGTCGATCCGGTACATGATCTGCATCGGTTCGCCGCCGGGCGGCCGGGGCCCGCGGAAGCGGGCGCCGAGCCAGCGGCGGAAGGCGTCGGCCTCGTCGACGTAGCCGAGGTCGAGCAGGACGCGCACGGAGAGGGACGCGTCGCGGATCCAGGTGTAGCGGTAGTCCCAGTTCCGCTCGCCGCCGATCTGTTCCGGGAGGCCCATGGTGGCGGCGGCGACGGGGGCTCCGGTCGGGGCGTGGATGAGCAGTTTGAGGGTGATGGCCGAGCGGTTGACCATCTGCTGCCAGCGGCCCCGGTAGCGGCAGCGGCGGATCCACCGGTGCCAGAAGGTGTGGGTCTGCCGCAGCTCCTCCTGCAGCGTCGGCGCGGTGACGGGCCCGAGGCCGGCGGCACCCGTGGAGGAGGTCTCCAGGACGATCCCGGCGACCTCACCCTGCCGGAGGGTGACGGTGGCGCGGACGTCCTGGCCGTCGGCGTCCAGGGGGACGGAGCTGCGCAGGTGCACGTCGAGGCCGGGGCCGTGGAAGGTGGCGGCGTCGCCGTCGAGGGTGAGGGTGTGCGGGGCGCGGCCGTAGTCGAAGCGCGGTCGGCACTGGATGCCGAAGGTGAGGGTCCCCCGCACGACGCGCAGGGCGCGGACCAGGCGGTGTCGGTCGGTGGCCACGTCCGGCCGCTCGCCCACGGGCATGAAGTCGACCACCTCGCCGACCCCTTCCGGGGTGAGGAAGCGGGTGATCAGGATGGCGGTGTCGGAGAGGTAGAGCTGGCGGACGGTCATGTCGTCGAGCGCGGGAGCGATGGTGAAGTGCCCGCCGCGTTCCTGGTCGAGGAGGGCGGCGAAGATGCTCGGTGAGTCGAAGCGGGGCGTGCAGAACCAGTCGACCGCGCCGCCCGCGGAGACGAGGGCGGCGGTCTGGAGGTCGCCGATCAGCCCGTGGTCCGCGATCGGTGGGTAGCCCGGCACGAAGGACCTCGCTTCCACGGCCCGCCGGCTCCGGGACCGGAGCGGCTCGTCGTCTCCGCTCCACGCAACCCGCCGTCGTCCGCCTCGGCAACACGGGGCGACCGACCGGGCGAACGGGCGCGCCGGCGTGTGGCGGCGCGCGTCCCCTTCCCGAGCGCCGGCGCGGCGCGGCGTGCGCCCTTTCCTTGCGCCCTGCGCGCGACGTGCGTCCCCTTCCGGCGCACCAGTGCGGGGGTGCATGCGTTCCCTTCCCGTGCACCAGTACGGGGCGGCGTGCGCACCCTTCCCTCCAACCCGACCAGTCGGTATGTTGCGGGTGCCGCTGACGAGCTCTCCTGGAGGCCTCATGTCCGAGCCCGACCCCGCCGGTGCGCCGGTCCCCACCGTCGAAGGGCACTGCGACGCCCGCTTCGCCGCCGTACGGGACGCATTCGAGACCAACTTCCGTACGAGGGACGAACTCGGCGCCGCGGTGACGGTCCAGGTCCACGGCGAGACCCTGGTCGATCTGTGGGGCGGATGGGCGGACGCCGCCCGTACGCGCCCGTGGGAACGCGACACCGTGGCCAACGTCTGGTCGACCACCAAGGGCGTGACCGCGCTCTGTGCCCACCTCCTGGCGGACCGCGGACTGCTCGACCTGGACGCGCCGGTGGCCGCGTACTGGCCCGAGTTCGGCGCGGCGGGCAAGGAGACGCTCCCCGTCCGCTTCCTCCTCTCCCACCGCGCGGGGCTGTCAGGCCTGCGCGAGCCGCTCACCCTCGCGGAGTTCTACGACTGGGAGGTGACGACCTCGCGGCTCGCCGCGATGGAGCCGTGGTGGGAACCCGGCACGCGCTCCGGCTACCACGCGCTGACGTACGGCTTCCTGGTCGGCGAGGTGATCCGACGCGTCACCGGACAGCTGCCGGGAGCCTTCCTCCGCGAGGAGATCACCGGGCCGCTCGACATCGACTTCACCATCGGCCTGCCGGACAAGGAGGCGGCCCGGGCGGCCGAGCTGGTGCGCCCCCGGGTCTCCTCGTCGAGCGAACAGGCCGCGCTCTTCGCCCAGTTGGAGCCCGCCGCACAGGCCGCCCTGGCCAATCCGCCCGTCGGTGCCACCGAGGCCAACAGCTCCGCGTGGCGCGCGGCCGAACTGCCGGCGGCCAACGGCCACGGAACGGCCCGCGCGGTCGCCTCGCTGTACGGCGTGTTCGCCGGACGCGGCCGGTCCGAGGGGCGGGTGATCCTCTCGGAAACGGCCGCCGAACGGGCCCGCGAGGGCCAGGGGTCCTGCCGGGACCTGGTGCTCGGCGCGGGCTTCGCCCACGACACGGAGTGCGCCCTCGGCCTCTGGCTCAGCGGCCACAACGCCTCCTACGGCCCCAACCCGCGCGCCTTCGGACACGACGGCTTCGGTGGCTCCTGCGGCCTCGCGGACCCCGAGGCGGGGGTCTCCCTCGGCTACGTCATGAACCGCATGGGCCCGCACATCGCGGACGACCCACGCAAGATGGCTCTGGTCGAGGCGGTGTACGCGGCGCTGTGAACGCGCTCAGGGCGCCGGTGCGCGCCGGTGCCCGTGCTCCACGCGCCCCCGCACTCACCCCCGACCACCGCCTCGACCAGGCCTGATGCCGACGGGGTCGAAGTGTGGGACCAGGCGTCGACTTGCGGATTCCGTGCACCCTCCGGCGCGAAAACGATCACAATGTGGAGGAGACGTGTACACCGAGTCGATAGGAAGTCAGCGTGACGCCTCCTCAAGTTCCCGCCCCGCAGCCCGACCCGGCCGCCACCGACCCCGCCCTCGGCCCGGTCTTCGACGTGGTCCCCGCGTTGGACGGGGAGTTGTGCTTCGACGGCGACGCCCTGGAAGCCGCGTCCGGCGACTTCGGGCGCATGGTCCGCCAGGCGCCCGCCGCGGTTCTCAAGCCCGGCTCGGCCGAGGACGTCGCCACGATGGTCCGCCACTGCAGGGAGCGGGGACTGAAGGTCGCCGGCCGGGGGCAGGGGCACTCCACCCACGGGCAGGCCCAGGTACCGGCCGGACTGGTCGTCGACCTCGGTTCCCTCGACTCCGTCGAGATCCACGGCAACACCGCCGTCGTGCAGAGCGGGGCACGGTGGAGCACCGTGGTCCGGGCGTCCCTGCCCCTGGGCCTCACCCCGCCGGCCTTCACCGACTACCTGGAACTGTCCGTGGGCGGCACGCTGTCCGCCGGCGGCCTGGGCGGCCAGATAGGCCACCACGGCACACAGGTCGACAACGTCCTCGAACTCGAAGTGGTCACCGGTGAGGGCGAGCTCACGACATGCTCGCCCACCGTGCGCCCGGACCTGTTCCGGGCCGTGCTCGGCGGCCTCGGTCAGTGCGCGATCATCACCCGCGCCACCCTCGCGCTGGTCCCCGCGCCCCGCTTCGTACGGCAGTACACCCTGACGTATCCCAGCGTCGCCGCGCTCACCGCGCAGGAGGCGGAGCTGATCAGGGAGGGACGGTTCGACTACCTCATCGGCCAGGCGCGGCTCACCCCGGACGGCTGGACCTACTTCATCGAGGCCGCCTCCTACGACGCGACCGCCGCCGACGACGCCCGGCTCACCGACGGCCTGGAGCACACCTCGGCAGAGGCCCAGGACGTGGAGTACTTCGACTTCCTCGACCGGATCGCCCCGACGATGGACCTGTTCGAGTCCCTGGGCGAGTGGGCACGGCCCCACCCCTGGTACGACAGCCTGCTCCCCGCGTCCACGGTGAACGACGTCGTCACGGAGACGCTCTCCGGTCTGAAGGCCGGTTCGATCGGCGCGAGCGCGGTCATCCTGCTGTACCCCGTGCTCACCGCCAAGTGCCGGACCCCGCTCCCGGTCATGCCGGACGAGGATCTCGTCTACCTCTTCTCCCTCCTCAAGACCGCCTCCCCCGGAGCGGACTCCGCCGAGGAGATGGTCGCCGCCAACCGCGTCCAGTACGACGCCACCGTCGAGGCGGGCGGCTGCTGGTACCCGATCGGTTCCGTCCCGCTCACCAGGGACGACTGGGTCCGCCACTTCGGCCCCTTCTGGGACGAGTTCCGGACCACGCGCCACCGCTACGACCCCGACGGCATCCTCACCCCCGGCCAGCGCATCTTCTGAGCCCGGCCCGGCACGGCGGCACGCCGGTCGGCGAAGATGGTGGGGTCACCCGCCGCAGCACGCGAGGAGCGTCCGCCCTGATGTCCACCACCGGTTCCGGTCCCGGTACGAGGCCGCCGACGATCGCCGACGTCGCCAAGGCCGCCGGTGTGTCGCGTACGACGGTCTCGCACGCCCTCAACGGGCTCGGCAAGGTCGATCCCCGGACCCGGGAACGGATCAAGCAGGTCGCCGCGGACCTCGGGTACCGGCCCAACCTGCGGGCCCAGCGGCTGCGGCGCGGGGAGGCGAAGGCGATCGCGCTCGCCTCCTCCATGCCGTTCGCGGTGGCGGGAGGACCCTCCCGGCTCGGGTTCTACATGGAGGTCGCGGCCGCGGCCGCCGAGAGCGCCCTGCTGCACGACTACGCGCTGGTGCTCGTGCCACCCGTGCAGTCCGGGTCGGCGCTGTACGCCGTCGACATCGACGGGGCGATCGTGGTGGAACCCGACGCCGAGGATCCGGCGGTCGCCGCCCTGAAGGAACGCGGGCTGCCGTACGTGACCCTCGGCAGGCCCGTGTCGCCCGCCGGGGACGCTCCGTCGGGGGACGTGCCGTACGTCGATCTGCGTGGCGGGCTCGTCGCCGAGCTGCTGCTCGCCCATCTGCACGAACAGGGGGCCCGCCGGCCCGCCCTGCTCGTCGGCTCCGGCCGTCGGCACTCGGCCGTGGACGCCCGTGCCGCATACGAGCGGCTCGCGGAGGAGCACGGCTGGGCTCCCCTCGTGGCGACCGCTCCCGAGGCGGGCGGTGAGCAGGCCGGGTACGAACGGTGTGCGGCCCTGCTCGCCGAGCATCCCGAGATCGACGCCGTCTGCGCGCTGGTGGACGCCTTCGCGGTGGGCGCGGTCCGTGCGGTCCGGGACAGCGGGCGCGCCGTACCGGACGACGTCATGGTCGTCACCCGGTACGACGGCCTGCGGGCCCGGACCTGCGAACCGCCCCTGACCGCCGTCGACCTGCACCTGGACCGGGCGGCGGCCGACGCGGTGACGCTGCTCCTGGGCCGGCTGCGCGGCGGCGCCGACGCGGGCGCGGCCACGCTCGTGACGACGGTTCCGGAACCGCGGGTCATCCCCCGCGCCTCGTCGCTGCGGAGCACGGCGGAGACGTGAGCGTCCGTAGCGGTACACCAGGGGCGTGAGCGTCCGTAGCGGTACACCGGGGGCGTGAGCGTCCGTAGCGGTACGGGTCACAGACCCAGCATCAGCAGCGCCCCCGAGACGAGGGCGAAGCCGAGCACGAAGAGCCGCATCCGCCGCGCGTCGATCCGCTGGTGCACCAGCTGGCTCAGCCACGCCCCCACGGCGATCGCGGGTACCAGGGCGAGCGCCCAGCCGAGGTCGGCCGGCCGCCCCTCCCCCGTCGCGAACAGCAGGAGCAGCGAGGCGACTTCACCGACGAGGAAGCACAGGGCGACGGTGGACCGCAGTTCCGCCGGTGGCCGGTGCTGGTAGACGAGCGCGAGCGGCGGGCCGCCCACCCCCGTCGCCGTCTCCGTCAGTCCCGTCACCGCGCCCGCGCCCACATAGGCGGCCCGGCCCGGCGTGAACGCGGGCGCGGCCAGGCTCACGACGGCCGCGAGCACGGTGGCGACGCCCACGAACAGACCGAGGCTGCGCTCCGGTATGAGCCACAACAGCGCCAGTCCGCCGGGGGTGGCCGCGAGGCGTGCGGCGGTGATCCAGCCCGCGCCCCGCAGGTCGAGCGAGGACCGCTCGCGCCAGGCGACGTACAGGTTGAGCGGGATCATCGACGCCAGGACGAACACGGGGAGCAGGAGGGGATCGAGGATTCCGGCCACCGGGGCGACGATGAGCGCGAAACCGAGCCCGCTGCTGCCCTGGACGAACGCGGCAGCCGCCACGGTGACGGCGAGGACCGCCAGTGTCGCGGCGGTCACCTCGCCGTCCTCTCCGCCCGCGCCGCCGTCGACGTGGGATGGACGCGGGTGACGGCGGCGCCTCCCACGGCCCTGCGGGACAACTCGGATGCCCGGCGTACGAGGGCGGCCCCGTCCCAGTCGACGGGCCGGCCGCCCCACAGGCGCAGCCGGCCGGCGACGAACACACCGGTGATCTGGTCGCGGTTGCCGCGCCGTACCAACTCCCAGGGCAGGTCCCAGGAGAGCGCGAGTTCCGGGTTGGTGACGTCGACGAGGAGGAAGTCGGCGGCCAGGCCCTCGGCGATCGTGCCGGTCCGTGTGCCGAGGCCGACGACGTCGGCTCCGCCGCGCGTGGCGGCCTCCAGCCAGGTCCAGCCGGCGCCGCAGGACGAGTCGCCGGTGGCGAGCCCGTACGCGAGTCGCTGGGCGAACTCGGCGGCCTCGGCGAGCCGGAATCCGTCGCCGCGCGTGCCGTCGGTGCCGAGCCCGAAGCGGATGCCGCGTTCGGCCATGGCGGTGGCGGGCGCGACGGCGTTGCCCTTCCAGGCACTGGCCACGGGGTTGTAGCTGACGGCGGTGCCGGTCTCCGCGAGGAGGGTGAGTTCGCGCGGGGTGAGGAGGGTGGCGTGCGCGGCGAGCAGGTGCGGCCCCAACACGCCGATCTTGTGGAGGTGTTCCAGCGGCCGCAGTCCATGGCGTACCAGGGAGCGTTCGACCCCCGCCAGGTGCTCGTTGACGTGGATCTGGAGGACCGCTCCGGACTCCGCAGCCAGACGGGCGGTGAGCCGGAGGGTCTCCTCGGTGGCGGCCTCGGGGATGGAGACCGCGAGGGAGGAGTGGATCAGCGGGTCCCCGTCGTAGCGCGCGAGGTGCTTCTCGGCATCGTCCGGGACGGACTGGGTCTCGTTGTCGGCGTCGTTGCAGACCAGGGCCAGGACGCAGCGGATTCCGGCGTCCCGTGCGGCCGAGGCCACGACGTCCACGTCGACATCGGCGCGGGTGCCCGCGTCGGCGACGGTGGTGAACCCGCCGCGCAGGGCTTCGAGCGCGGCCAACTTGGCCGCCACGTACGCCGATTCCTCGTCCAGCGCGCCTTCCAGCGGCACCCACACCCTACGGAAGATCTCCGACGGCTCCCCGAAGGCGAGCGCGGCGCCGAAGCTCTGGGTGAGGTGGTGGTGTGCGTCGACGAAGCCCGGCATCAGGACATGTCCCGGGAGGCGGATCGGATCGAGGTGTGCGTGGGTCCGTGTCAGTTCCTCGACGGGTGCCACACGGTGGAAGGACCCGGCGGCGACGACGACCGCGTGGCCGTGGGCAGGGCCCTCGGGCAGCAGAACGGCATCCGGTACGAGGAGGAGGGGACGGCCTGAGCGGGTCAGGGCGTCACGGGTGAGCTGGTTCATCGATCGCTTTCCGTACGAGGGGTGCCCGGGCGGGTTCCGCCGAGGCGCGCGGTGGCCAGGCGGGGCCTGACGTGGTGGAAGAGGACGTTGAGGACGGCGGCGACGAACGCGCCGACGGCGACGCCGCTTTCGAGGAGGATGCGGAGGTTCGGCGGGAAGCCGCCGTACACGCCGGGCACGAGGATCGGGAGAAGCCCGAGCGCGAGGGCGACGGCGCAGATGAACGTGCTGGTGTGCTTGTCGAGGTCCGAGCGGCCGAGCATCTGGACGCCGAGCACGGTGATCACGGCGAAGACGACCATCGCGGTGCCGCCGACGACAGCGGACGGGATGACGCTGATCGCCCGGGTCACGGGACCGAGGAAGCCGATGAGGATGAGGACCACTCCGGCCGCGGCGGTCACGAACCGGCTGCGGACGCCGGTGACACGGACGATGCCGATGTTCTCGCCGCTGGTGACCATGAGCGGCAGCCCGAAGAGTCCGCCGAAGAGCGAGGTGAGCGCATCGCCCCGGACGGTCTTGGGGACCTCGGAGCGGGTGTCGATCTCCTTGCCGACGGCTTCCGCGTTGATGACGGTCTGGCCGGTGGCCTCCGCCATGGAGGCGAGGCAGTAGAGCATCAGGGGCAGCGCGGCGACCAGGTTGAACTGGGGCGAGCCGAACGGCATCAGCTGCGGCAGGGTGAGCAGGCCGCCGTCGGCGGCGCGGCCGAGATCGATGGTGCCGAGGACGGCGGCGAGGGCGGTGCCGGCGAGGAGGCCGAGCATGACGGCGAGTTGGCGCAGGATGCCGCTGAAGAGCAGGTAGAAGCCGACGGTGAAGCCGATGGTGGCCAGGCCCAGGCCGAGGTTGACGGGATCGGCGAAGCCGTGCGTCCCGGGGCGTCCGGTGACGAGGACCGCACCGACCTTCACCAGGTTGATGCCGACGATGACGATCATCGTGCCGATGACGAGCGCCGGGAAGAAGGCCAACAGCCGTGAGAAGACGGGCAGTACGACGAAGTAGAAGCCGGCGGTGAGGATCACCGCGCCCGCGGCCGTGCGCAGACCGTGCTGCTCGGCGATGGCGAGGAAGAGGATGAGCGGCGCGCCTCCCGGCAGCATCACGAACGGCAGCCGGGGCCCGAACTTCCAGGGGCCGAGGGACTGGATCAGGGATCCGACCCCCGAGAGCACGAACGCCGCCGAGAGCAGATTGACGGTCAGGCCGGGGTCGAGGCGGAGGGTCGCGCTCATCAGGAAGATCGCCGAGATGGGGGTGGCGGCCATGACGAGCACGTGCTGGACCCCGAAGAGCAGGATCTTGCCCAGGGGGCGGGACTGGTCGACGGGGTGGGTCGTGGCGGGGACGTCGGCGGCGCGGGGCGGCGCGTCGGCGTCGAGGGCGCGGGGCGCCTCAGGGACGTCGGCGGCGTGGGACGCCTCGGCGGCGTCGGCCGGGTCGGGCGTCCGGGGGGCGGGGGCTGGGTGGTGCGTGCCGGGAAGGTGCTGGTGGGGACTGGACACGTTCGGGCTCCGTTCGGGCGTCGCTGCACGCTCGGATTTCAGCCGCGATCCGGCCCCGGACGGAGGGCCAAATCGATTTGGCCAAATCGATTTGGCCGCCAGTATCCGAGCGGCTGGGCCCAGCGTCAAGGCCTCTAGACTGCCCTCATGAAGATCGTGCCGCGCCTGCTCCCCCGCGCCCTCGGGCAGGAGCCGATGTCGCCACCCGCTTCCGACGCGGCGCCGCACGTGTGGCTCGTCAGGGCGCCCGAGGCGGACGAGCCCGCCCAGCGGACGGACGTGCTCGACGCCGGGGAGCGGGAGACCGCGCGCGGTTTCCGCAGCGGCGCGGACCGGCGTACGTACACCGAGGTGCACGTGGGACTGCGGGTGCTGCTGGGCGCCTATCTCGGGATGAAGCCCGGTGACGTACCGCTCGTACGGCGGCCGTGCCCCCAGTGCCAAGAGCCGCACGGGCGGCCCGCCGTCGAGGGGGATCCGATCCACTTCTCCCTGTCGCACAGCGGCGGCCTCGGGCTGCTCGCCTTCGCGGCGAGCCCGGTCGGGGTGGACGTCGAGAAGCTCCCGACACCGGAGACGGTCGCGGAGGTCGCGCCGATGCTGCATCCTCGCGAGACGGAGGAGCTGGCCGCGTGCCCCGCGGCCGACCGGGCTCGCGCCTTCGCGCGGACCTGGGCGCGCAAGGAGGCCTACCTCAAAGGGCTCGGCACGGGGCTCGGGCGCGGGCTCGCCCTCGACCACGTGGGCGCGGCCGAGCCCTGCGAGGCCCGGCTGCCGGGATGGCGGATCACCGACGTCCCCGTCGACCCGACGCACGTGGGGGCCGTGGCCGTACGAGCCTGACCACCGCCCCCGGCCCCCACGGACACGCGGTCATCCTCGTGCCGTCGTCAGCCCCACGTACGGGAGCAGAGCACCAGGCGGTAGCCGTCCGGGTCGGCGATCGTCACGCCGTGCACGTCCCAGTAAGGGTTGTGCGCGGGTACGCGCGTACCGCCGGACGCCGTCAGGCGGTCGATGAGCGACTCGTCCGCCGGCGCGCCGAGGTAGAGAACGAACAGGTCGTCCACCGTCGGAGTCGGCTCCAGCGGATTCTCCGGGTCGTGCGTCAGCTCGAAGTGCCAGGTGCCGCCCTTCGGGCCGACCATCAGCAGGTCGTGCTCGCCCGGGACGCGTTCGGTGGTCCGCCACAGGACGTCGAGGCCGAGGCCGTCCACGTAGAAGCGCTCGACGGCGGCGAGGTCCCGCGAGGGCCGGGCGACGCGGACGTGCGTGGTGGTGTCGATCATGCGGAGGCCTCCAGGGCGGCGCGCCAGGCCGGGCTGTCGACATAGTGGTTGTCGTACTGCTCGGCGGACGCGGCGATCTCCTTCGGATCGGCCTCGCCCCGCATCACGCGGCCGAGCAGGCGCAGGTAGTCGAAGCGGCCCATGCCCGGTGTGAAGACGAACAGGACGTCCGCCTCGCAGCCGGGTGCGGCGGCGAAGGCGTGCGGGGTGTGGGGCGGCACGGCGAGGAAGTCGCCCGCCTGAAGGACCGTGATCTCCTCCCCCACCAGCACCTGGAGGGAGCCGCTGATCACGAAGAACAGCTCGGTCGCCTTGGTGTGGAAATGCGCGGGTGCGCCCACGGCGCCCTTGGCGAAGGTGGACCGGTAGGTGGTGAAGCCGTCCGCCGTGCTGCCCGAGTCGGCGAGCAGCGTCATCACGCTGCTGGGGTCGGCGCAGGTCTCCGCCTCGGCGTGACGGGTCAGCACCGGCGGGAAGGGTGCCGCGGAGGGAGCGTCGTGGGGCGCGTTCTGAGTCATGAAGCGGACCTTATGATCATGGACTCGCTTCTGACCAGCGTTTTCTTGGCCGCAGGCGGCGCCGCGCCCGCCCTCACCACGCCCGGCCACAGGGGGCGGTTGGGTCTATGCACCGTTGCTCTTCTGGGGTCCGCTGCTGGGCGCGGTCACAGTGCACTACTACCGGGGCCGCATGGCTGCCTCTCCCGCACCGGCGTGAAGGCCGGATGCTGTCGAGTGCCGGCGCACGTCTTACGTCTGGACGCGGCGAGTCACCCCCTAGGCTTCAGCGCGCCGCAGAGAGGCAGGCGTACGCCCGATGAAATCCCGCGCAGTACGGGTGAGGTGGGCCTGGTCGGCGAAGCCTGCGGTGGCTGCGGCCAGTGCGGCGGTCGAGTCCGGCAGGTCGTTGATCGCGGTGCGGAGCCGGCCCCATCGGCGTAAGCGCGCAAGCGTGATGCCCAGGTCCTGCCGGGCCAGGGCGCGCAGCCGGGGGGCGGACAGACCGACCTCCATGGCGATGGAGGTGATGGAGATGTCCGGATCGTGCCACGTGCACAGATGGACGGCGTGGGCGACTCTCGGGTCGAGCGGGGAGGGGCGCCCGGCGAGTGTCCGTAGCTCGGCGTATCCGGCGGCCAGGTCCACGCAGGTGCCGGGGCCGTCGGAATCAGGGGTGCCGAGCGCGGCGAGCAGGCGGCGGACCTCGCCTGCACCGAGCCGTATCGGCCCCGGTCGGGAGGGCAGCAGCCAGGAGTCGACGAACAGGGCGATGTAGGGAGAGGTCGCCCCACAGGTGTGGGCCAGCTGGGGCGGAACGACGAGCCCGGGCGCCGCCACCATGGGCCGCCCCGGCCGTAGGAGTTCGGCGTGGCCGCCGATCGGCAGCACGGCTTTCCACGCGGGCAGCCGGTGCTGGGCGACACGGAACGGGCGGGACTCGGCGAACATCGTCGCCTCGGGGCCGGAGGCGAAGACGATGCGGCGATCGTTTTGTTCAAGTGCCCAGGCACGAGGTGAACGGATCATCGTGCCATGCACGTTATCGCTTCGGTTGCCTTGGCGATGTTCCTGGCCGGCACCGGGGTCGCGCACTTTCTGGCCCCCGGTTACTTCCGCATGCTGGTACCCGCATGGCTCGGCCGGGCGCGGCTCATCGTCGCCGCCAGTGGCGCGGCGGAGGTCGTGGTGGGTGCGCTGGTGCTGGTTCCGAGCGGCCGGCAGGTGGGGGCCTGGTCCGCCGCCGCCCTGATCACCTGTTACTTGGTGTCCCACGTGGACGCGCTGCGCCGCGCGCGCCCGGACCGGCCCAAGCTGCTGGAGCGGCCGGTCGGTGCGGTGGCTCGGCTGGCGGTGAACGTCCTGTACATCGCCTGGGCGGTCGCCGTAGCCACATCCGCGGCCTGACGCCGATGCGCGGCAACCGATCGTCCGAGGCGCCGAAGCCGCCCGCAGTCCGAAGTCTCGAAGGAAGTCATGCCATGAGTCATCGCATCGTCGTCGTGGGCGCCGGTTACGCCGGTCTGCTGGCGGCCAAGCGCCTCGCCCGCACGCTGCACCGCAGCGATGTCACCATCACCCTGGTCAACGCCTCGGACAGGTTCATCGAACGGGTCCGGCTCCACCAGCTGGCCACCGGGCAGCGACTGGCGGCCCTGCCGCTGCGGCAACAGCTCGGCGGCGCATCGGTCCAGCTGGTCGTCGGACGCGTGACCGCGATCGACACCACTGGCCGGACCGTGTGTATGGACGTAGAGCCCCGCGTGATCGGCTACGACACCCTGGTGTACGCGGTGGGCAGCCAGGCACGGCTCGACGATGTCCCGGGGGCGGTTGAGCACGCGTACGCTGTCGCCGATCTCGATCAGGCGACACGATTGCGGCACAGGATTGCCGCGATCGCGTCAGGCGGCACTGTCGCGGTAGTCGGCGCAGGGCTGACCGGACTGGAAACCGCCTCGGAACTGGCCGAGAGTTACCCCGCGCTGCGAGTTCGGCTGTTCACCGGTGCCGATGATGTGGGGTCGGGTCTCGCGCCGCGCTCCCAGACCCACCTGCGGCGCGCTCTCAACCGGCTGGGCGTCTCGGTTCATCCGAAGACCCTGGTCCGAGCGGTGCGGGAGGACGGCTTGGACACCCGCTACAACGCGCCGTTCGCCGCTGACGCAGTCGTGTGGACCACCGGATTCAAGGCACCGGAGCTGGCGCGCGCGGCGGGAATCGCGACGGATGAGAGCGGCCGGATGCTCGTCGACGCCACCCTGCGCTCGGTCTCGCACCCTGACGTGCACGCCGTCGGCGACGCGGCGGCCGCGGTGTCGGTGGGCGGAGCACCAAGCCGAATGTCCTGCCAGGCAGCCCTGCCCATGGGCCGTGGTGTAGCCGACGTCATTGCAGCTCGGCTGACAGGCCGGGAACCCGGGCCCGTCCGGATCGGTTACACCTTCACCAACATCAGCCTTGGCCGGCGTGACGGTGTCGTCCAGTTCACACACGCCGACGACCGTCCGCGCAGGTGCGTCCTGACAGGACGCGCCGCGGCGACCTTCAAGGAGGCTGTGGTGCGAAGCACCGTACGGTCCGGGCCGCGTGGAGAGCCGGGGCAGTGACGAGTCGGATTCCGCACGAGCTGCCAGTGACCAGTTGAAACCCCAAAGGGTGGCCAGTTGGCAGGGATCCAACTGGCCATAGGCCGCGACCTGATCGACCACCTCATCGGCAGAGAGCTCTCGCTCTGGCGGCTAGAAGATCAGGCCGCTGACGTGGCCGGATGGACAGGCCAGGGCTCTGTCCAGCCTGTCCATCCACCCGTCCGCCTCGTCCTCGGACGCCCAGTCCGCATCCATGATCCGCTGCACGAGCGCGACCGCTTCAGTCCGGCTCATCCCCACGGCACCCATCACGCCATCCCTCGGCGCCAGCCTGACGAGCAGCATGATCGACCGGACAAGTCGCCGCGTCGGCCGACGAGATGGCGGCTCGGCGGTGCAATTCAGATGAACAGCCGCATACAAACGCGCTGCGCGTGGACGGACCCTGACGCTCGGTCACCTGTTCGTGCCCGATGCTAAGATCACTACGCTTGCGGAGCGGTGGATGGGTGCAAGACGACCTCTCCGACCACGGCGACCCTCCGGACGGTACCCCGGACGCGGAAGGCCAGCCGGTCCACCCGCATTGACGGAATTCAGCAACTGACCGTCAGTCGCCTGAAGAGAGCCTTATGACGTATTACGTACAGAACCCAGTCCTCTGGGTCCTCCTGGCTGCCACGCTGGGCGCCGTAGCCGTAATTGTTCGCCAGCGCAAAGCTGTTCGGACTTTACGGCAGGAGACCGAGGAGCTCAAGGCCCACTACTCCGAGTTGGAGAACAGTTACTCGAAATCCGTCGAGGACGAGAAGGACCGAGCCCAGGAATCGACGAAGTCGGTCCTCAAGTCCGCCATGCGCACGCTCCAAGGCCTTGCCGCCGAGCAGCAGTTGGTCATTTCCGGACTGCAGAACAAGTACGGTGACTCGGTCATTCTCCGGGATCTCCTGGAGATCGACCACACCAACTCGCAGTTCGGACGGCGTGCACAGTCCATCGCCGTACTGTGCGACGGCTGGCTCGGGCGGCACCGCGAGATCGCCTCGGTCTACGACGTGGTCCGCAGCGCCCAGGGCCGGATCCGCCACTTCCGGCGCGTCGAGATCCTCTCCCAGGTCGACTTCGGCATCACCAGCCGTGCCGTCGAACCGGTGGCCCTCGCGCTGGCCGAGCTTCTCGACAACGCCACGAGCTATTCCAGCCCGGACACCGTGGTCGAGATCAACATTCGCACCGTGCCCAAGGGTATTTGCATCGTCGTCGACGACGCCGGTGTCGGTATGAACGACGAGGAGCGGGTCAGGGCGGAGAAGCTCCTCTCCACCGAGCGGGTCTCCGGTGTTTCCGGCCTCGGCAGCCCGCCGCAGTTCGGCTTCGCCGTGATCGGCGTGCTCTGTGAGCGCTTCGGATTCGAGGTGTCCGTGGATTCCAGTTCGCCCTACGGAGGCGTCCGCGCCGTCCTCCTGCTGCCGCACGACCTGCTCACCGGCATGCCGGAGAAGAAGGCCCCCGCGCCGGTCGTCCCCGCCGCCGCGGCGACGGAGCCGAGCGGCCCCGCGCCCGTCGTGGCCACCGCCACCACCGACGACGGTCTGCCGCGACGCCGCCGCAAGCGGCCGATGACCATCGTGACCGGCGGCGAACAGTCCGCGCCCGCTCCGGTGCGCTCCGGCGCGGAGACCGCCGCGATCATGGGCGCCTTCCAGCGCGGCACGCAGTCCGGGCGGGCCGCCCGCTCGGACGGGGCGGACCAATCGAGCAGCACACGTGATGCGAGCAGCGAAGGGCATGAGGTCTCGTGAACGACGATCTGTCATGGATGCTTGACAGCGCCTTGGAGATACCCGGGGCGCTGCATGCGGTCCTGGTCTCCGCGGACGGTCTGCTGATGGCCCGGACGAAGGAGTTCGGGAAGGACAACGCGGACACGGTCGCCGCCGCGATGAGCGGCATGCAGTCGCTCAGCCGCTCGCTCGGCTTCTTCGTGGAGCCGGGGCGCCTGCAGTGGCGCCAGACGCTGGTCGAGTTCGACGGCGGCTGGGTCTTCCTCATCTCCGCGGGCGAGGGTGCCTACCTCGGCGTCTCGGCCTCGCCGGACGTCGACATGCAGGACATCACCTTCCGGATGCAGCAGCTCGTCGGCCAGCTGGGCAAGGCCCTGACGACGCCGCCGCGCGAGAACCTCGGCGTCCGCTCATGAGCCGTTTCGACGAACGGGAGCCGGAGTCGGCGGAGTTAGTCCGCCCGTACGTCATCACCAAGGGACGCGGACTGCCCGACGAGGAGCAGCTGTCCCTGGTCACCCTCGTCACGGCGTCGGCCGACCACCAGCAGCGTCCGACCAGGCTCTCTCCGGAGGAGCAGAGCCTGTTGGACCTGTGCACCGCCGGCTATCTCTCGGTCGCCGAGGTCGCGGGGCACACCCGGCTCCCCATCGGCGTGGTGAGGATCCTCCTCTCCGCCCTCACCGAGGGCGGCTACCTCATCACCCGCCCTCCCGTGCAGCGTGCCGCGCTCGCGGACCGAGACATCCTCGAGGAGGTACTGAATGGTCTCCGCGCCAAGTTTGGGTGAGCAGGCGTACGTGCGCGACGGCGCCACGCAGACCGCCGTAAAGATCCTCGTCGTCGGCCACTTCGCCGTCGGCAAGACCACGTTCATCGGTGCGATCTCGGAGATCCCTCCGCTGACCACCGAGGAGACGATGACCCGCGCGGGCGAGTCGTTCGACGACCTCAAGGGAGTCCGGAGCAAGACCACCACCACGGTGGCCATGGACTTCGGTCGGCTGACGATCAGCGAGCGGGTCGTGCTGTACCTGTTCGGAACGCCCGGTCAGCAGCGCTTCGTCCAGATGTGGGAGGACATGGCGCGCGGCGCGCTCGGCGCGCTGGTCCTCGTCGACCCCGAGCGGCTGGCGGACTCGTTCGGCGTGATCGACCTGATCGAGCAGTACGGCCTCGACTACGCGATCGCCGTCAACCACTTCGACGGCACGCAGGACCGCGAGGAACGGGCCCTGCGCGAGGCGCTGGACCTGCTCGACGACACGCCGATCGTCACCTGCGACGCGCGGGACGAGAAGTCGTCCGCCGACGCGCTGATCACCCTCGTCCGCTACCTGCTGGACCGCGCTCACTAGGAGCAGAGAAAAACCATGGACGCTCGATCCACCGCACCCGTCCCCCCGCCCGGGTGCCCCGCCCACGCCGACGGCGCCCGGGTGCCTTTGTACGGACCGGAGTTCCAGTCGGACCCGCAGGCGTACTACGACTACCTCCGCCACTTCGGCCCGACCGCACCCGTGGAGCTCTCCCCGGGCGTGGACGCCACCCTCGTGACGGACTACGCGACGGCGCTGCAGCTCCTGCAGGACCCCGGCTCCTTCCGCAAGGACGCGCGCCGCTGGCGCGACCTCAAGGACGGGCTGATCAGCCCGGACAACCCGGTCGTGCCGGTGCTCGCGTACCGCCCCAACGCCATGTTCAGCGACGGCGCGGAGCATCTGCGGCTGCGGCAGGCGGTCACGGACAGCATGGCCCGTGTCGACGCGCGCAAGCTCAGCCGGACCACGGAGCAGGTCTCCGAGTACCTCATCTCGCGGTTCGGCACGCGTGGTTCGGCCGACCTGCTCGGTGACTACGCACGGCAGTTGCCGCTCTTCGTCTTCAACGAACTCTTCGGCTGCCCGGCCGACATCGGCGACCGCGTGCTCTTCGGCATCACCGGCATGTTCGACGGTGTGAACGCCGAGCGGGCGGTCGAGGTGCTGTTCGGCGCCGTCGGCGAGCTGGTGGCGCTGAAGCGTGCCAAGCCCGGCGAGGACGTCACGACCTGGCTGTTGCAGCATCAGGCGCGCCTGACCGACGAGGAGATGGTCCACCAGGTCGCCCTGCTGCTCGGTGCGGGCACCGACCCCCTGGGCAATCTGATCGGCAACACCCTGCACCGGTTGCTCACCCACGACCGGTACGCCGACGGCGGTGGCCTGATCGACGAGGCCCTCGACGACACCCTGTGGGACAACCCGCCCATGCCCAACTACGCGCCGCACTACCCGGCAAGCGACATGGAGTTCGCCGGGACGACGTTCCGAGCGGGCGACCTGGTGCTCGTCAGCTTCGCGGCCGCCAACACGGGGCCGAAGCTGTCGGCCGCGCGCGAGGCCGGCAGCAACCGGTCCCATCTGGCCTGGAGCGCGGGCCCGCACGCGTGTCCGTCGAAGGAGCCCGCCCGGCAGATCACCGTCGCCGCCATCGAGAACCTGCTCAACCAGCTTCCCGATGTCGACCTGGCCGTGCCGGAGGAGAGCCTGGTCTGGCGTCCGGGGCCGTTCAACCGGGGCCTCACCACGCTGCCTGCCCGGTTCACGCCGGTCGAGGTGGTCCGCCGTACCGTTCCGCAGGATCGCCCGGAGCCCGCGGACGCGGCGGAGCCCGGCCGCAAGCGCGGCGGTATGTGGAGTCAGTTCCTCAACTGGCTGGCCAAGTGATCGACGTTACACCCGCCGAATTCGCCGCCACCGCATGAACGTTGAACCGCGGGGGTAGTGAGCATCGCGTTGTTCAGGCGTGCTCATGAGGTTAAGGAGGTGTCGTGGAACAGATATCCACCGACCCCGATGTCATGCGTCACCTCACGGCGTTCGGCCCCTTCGATACCCGCCCCTCGGGGCGGGTATCTTCTTGGGTGCCCTCACCCGGGGAGACGCTCGGCGGTCACACGGCGAGACAGGTCCTGCGGCTGTGCGAGGCCGCGGGACTGAGCGGCGCCGACTCGGCGGAGTACGCGCGGACGTTACTCACCGCCCTGGGTCCCGTCGCCGAGCGGCCGCTCGAACTGCCGCCGCCCTACGACTCCTTCCTATCCGACGACCACACGCCGGTGGAGTACTCGCTCGCCTTCACGCCCGACGCGAAGCCGACCCTGCGGGTGCTGCTGGAGCCGGGGTGCGGAGCGGACAGTCTGGCGGAGAACGGGCGCGTCGGCCTGCGGGCCGTCCGCGCGATGGCGCGGCGCTGGGGTTTCGACACCCAGCGGCTCGACGAGCTGGAGGACCTGTTCTTCCCTCCGGACCCGCAGGGTCCGCTGGCGCTCTGGTGCGCACTGGAGCTGCTCCCCGGCGGAGTGCCCAAGGTCAAGGTGTATCTGAATCCGGCGGCGTCCGGGGCGAAACGTTCCGTCGCGACGGTACGCGAGGCCCTGGGCCGGCTCGGCCACGGCCGGGCGTTCGCGTCGCTCCCACCGAGCGACCGCCCGCTGTTCTTCGCCCTGGACCTGGGTGACTGGGAGGAGCCGCGGGCGAAGGTCTACCTCGTGCACCGCGACCTGTCCGCCCGGGAGGCGGCCGGCCTGTCCCGTACGGCCGGTGGCCCCGCGCAGGCGGAGATCGCGGGGTTCTTCCGTACGGCAGCCGGGCACGACATGGACGGCCTCGGCTCGCCGGACGGCCTCGACCTCCCGCTCGACCGGCGGCCGGGCCTGAGCTGCCACGCCTTCACCGAGACCGGAACCGCCCGGCCCAGCGGCTTCACCCTGCACGTCCCCGTCCGCGACTACGCCCGCCACGACGGGGAGGCCCTGGACAGGGCGGTGACCCTGCTCCGCCGCCACGGCATCGACCCCGCCCCCCTCGCCCAGGCCCTGAGCGCCGTCACGGCGCGGCGGCCCGAGGACGGCGTCGGGCTCATCGCGTACCTCGCGCTGGCCCACCAGCAGGGCAGGCCGGTGCGGGTGACCGCCTACATCTCCTCGGAGGCGTACGAGGTCAGGCCACCGGCGCCCGTCCCGTTCGCGCGGGCCGAAGCCGTCCACTGACGTCGACGGCGATCGGCCCGGCCCGGAAGACACCCGCTAGGCGTCCTGCAGCTCCCGCAGTTCCCTCAGGTAGGGACCGACGTCCACCTGGATGGAGGCTCCTTCGGTCCGTCCGTAGCGTTCCTCGATGCCCTTCAGGTAGGTGCCGATCTCCTCGCGCATGACGTCCGCGGGCGGCAGGGTCACGTCGCCCTCGACGATCCCTGCCACCCATCGGGACTGAGCCTCCACGAGGCGGGTGATCGAGCCCACGGGACGGATCAGGCCGACGAAGTACAGGCCGGGCAGGTCGGGGGCGACCACGCGCCTGTACAGCTCGACCACCCCCTCCCGGTCGCCCGCCGGGCATCCGGCCGGCAGGAAGGGGAAGTCCATCCGGAACCCGGTGCAGTAGACGATCGCGTCGGCCTCCTCGACGGTGCCGTCGGTGAAGGTCACCTGGGCGCCGTCCAGGGATTCGATCGCGGGCCTGGGGACCACCGCGCCGTGCCGTATCCGGCTGAGTATCTCGTCGGAGAGAGTCACGGCGGAGGAGAAGACCGCGTGGTCGGGCTCGGGCAGGCCGTAGTCCGAGAGCTTGCCCCGGGCCACGAACAGCGCCTGCTCGACGAAGCGCCGTTGCTCGGTGAAGGACATGTCGTTCCACCACGGCGCGTCGGCGATCAGGTCGACGGACATGCCGAAGAGCTGCTTCGGCACGACGTGCAGCCCCCGGCGGACGGAGAGCATCGTGCGGGCGGCGTGCCGGGAGAGGTCCGAGGCGATGTCCACGCCCGACGCGCCCATCCCCACGACGACGACCCGCTGCCCGGCGAAGTCGGCGCCGTCGCGGAAGTCCATCGAGTGCAGGATCGTTCCGGCGAAGGATTCGGCGCCACGTGGCAGCGGATTCGGCAGCGTCGGCTCCGAGTTGTGGCCGGAGGCGACGATCACCTGCTCGAAGCGCCGCTGCGTCACCTCTCCGTGGGCGTCCCGGCTGGTGACCGTCCACGAGCCGTCGCCGCTCTGCCGTACGGAGAGCACCTCGGTGCGCAGTTCGACCCGCGGCAGCAGTCCGGCCCACTCCGCGAACTCACGCAGATACAGGGCGACATCGGCATGCCCCGGGTACAGGGGCAGGTCGGCCGGCATGGGGAAGTCGGCGTATCCGGTGAGCTGTTTGGCGGTGTTCAGGTGCAGGGAGAGATACCCCGGGCCCCGCTCGCCGGCCCCCGGCCGGCGCCAGATCCCGCCGACGTCCGGTGCCTTCTCCAGGCAGACGAAGTCGATTCCCCGGGCCGACAGGGCATGCGCGGCCGCCAGCCCCGAGAGGCCCGCGCCGATGACGCACACGGTCGCCGTACGAGGTGCGCCGCCTGCTCGCGAGCCGTCCAAGGATCCCTCCACAGAACACCATCCGTCCTCGCACCGGTCGGCGGTCACGGCCGCCGACCCCGGGCGGGCGCCCGGCGAGATCACGATACCGACCAGGCACACAGGGCGAGTTGCCGAGGTGACGGAGAGCGGGCGCCGGCGTTCGCGCGCGTATGCGAGAACGTCATGGAAAAGCCTTCTCCGGGTTACACAGTCGCTCCCTCGCTCGTGCGACGCTCCCGCTTGCACATGTCAACACGCGTAGATCGCGGCGGCGTCGAGCTGCCCGCCCGATCCCGCGCGTGCCGCCCCCCGCGAAAGGTCCCCCATGTCCGTTGTGCACATCGGCAGATGGAAGTCCGTGGCCGCGACGATATCCGCCGTCCTCCTCGCCCTCACGCTTCCCACCGTCGCCGCGACCCCGGCGAGCGCCACCACGACCGCGTACGACAGCACGTACTACAAGGACGCGATCGGCAAGACCGGTCCGAGCCTGAAGTCCTCGCTGCACACGATCATCAAGAGCCAGACGAGGATCTCGTACGACGCCGTCTGGAACGCGCTCAAGACCACGGACCAGGACCCCAACAACAGCGCCAACGTGATCCTGCTGTACAGCGGCACCTCGCGCAGCAAGAGCCTCAACGGCGGCGACGCGGGCGACTGGAACCGTGAGCACGTCTGGGCCCAGTCCCACGGCAACTTCGGCACCTCGGCCGGCCCCGGCACCGATCTGCACCACCTGCGCCCGGCGGACGTCCAGGTCAACAGCATCCGCGGCAACAAGGACTTCGACAACGGCGGCAGCGCGGTCAGCGGCGCGCCCGGCAGCTACACCGACTCCAACTCCTTCGAGCCGCGCAACGCCGACAAGGGCGACGTGGCCCGCATGATCCTCTACATGGCCGTCCGCTACGAGGGCGACGACGCCTGGGCCGACCTGGAGCCGAACGAGTCGACCTCCAACGGCAGCGTCCCCTGGCACGGCCGGCTCTCGGTCCTGAAGCAGTGGAACGAGCAGGACCCGCCGAGCGCCTTCGAGGAGCGCCGCAACGACATCATCTTCGGGACCTACCAGGGCAATCGGAACCCCTTCATCGACCACCCGGAGTGGGTCGAGGCGATCTGGTAGAGCGCGCCTGGGCAGGTGGGGCCCGGCTCACCGACGGGCCGGACCTCACTCCTCGGCAGGCCGGGCCCCCCCCCACCGGGGGGGGGGGGGCCCCCGGGGGGGCCCGGCACACCCCGGGGCCGGGCCCCGCCGCCCCCTCCGAACAGCCCCCTCCCGAAGGCGACAACGATGTCCCATCACCGCACTCCGGTCAGCAGCGACTGGCCCTACTCGGTCACGACCCCGGGCAACCGCGACTGGGAAGCCACGGCCGTCCGGTGGCTGCGCGAACTCCTCCCGGCCCGCTACGGCGGCTACACCACCCTCACGCGTCATCCCGTTCTGCTGGCGCGCCACGCCCAGCTGCAGATCGAGCACGAGATCCGTGCGGTGCGGGTGGCGATGCAGACCTGCCGCGCGGAGCTGCCCACACTGGGCGTGTCCGGTCCCACGATCGAGAGCACGATCCGGCTGTACGCCTTCGAACTGGAGCAGCTGAGCCGCCTGGCCCGGGGAGTCCGCCTCGTGACGGACGCCCTCCTCAGAAGCGAACAGGCCCCTCGACGACAGGCACGGGTCAGGCCCTAGGGCCGCCCGCCCGTCGGCAGTTCCGCGCCGCGCAGGGCCGGGATCAGGAGCCCGTACACCCCGCCCAGCGCGCAGATCGCCGCACTCGCCACGAACACCGGGCCGAGGCCCCACAGGCCGACCGCCGCGCCGGTGAGGGGGAAGCTCAGGGGGGCGATGCCGAGGCTGACGAAGCCGGAGACGGCGGTGACCCGGCCCAGGTACGCGGGGTCGCACTCGGTCTGGATGAGGGCGCCGCACAGGGCGCCGCTGAGACCGGCGAGCAGGCCCACGGAAAGGGCCACGGCCACGGCGAGCGGGAGCGACGGTACGTACGCGAGGGCTGCGATCGAGACGGCGCCGACGGCGATCGTCGCGCCCATGACCGCCCCGGCGCGCGGAACGCGGCCGCGCACGGCAAGGAGCAGGGACGCGGCGGCCGCACCCGCACCGCAGCCGGCCAGGATCCAGCCGATGCCCGCCGCGCCCCAGCCGCGCTCGTCGGCGAGGAGGGCGAGGCCGATGTTGAGGGGGCCGACGAAGCCGAGGTCGCTGAGCGCGATGACGATCATCAGGGGGCCCAGGACGCGGTGCCGGCGGAGGTAGCGCAGGCCGTCGACGAGGTCGCGGAACGCCGTGGAGCTCTTCACCCCCGTGTCCTCGGGCAGTGGGGTGAGCCGGAGCGCCAGGAGCAGGGGCAGGGAGACCGCGAAGAGGAGCCCGGCGACTCCGAACGCCCCCGCCTGGCCGCCGAGCACGACGGCGAGGCCGCCGAGCGGCGCGCCGAGCACGAGGGCGGCCCGCTGGGCGAGGCCGCGCATGCCCTGGACGCGGGCGAGCTGGTCGTGGGGGGCTATGCGGGGCGGCAGGGCGCCGACGGCGAGCAGGAAGAGGGCGTCGACGGCGCCGAAGACGAGGGCGAGGACGGCGAGGACCCAGAGGGGCGGGCTGCTGACGAACAGGAAGGCGGCGACGGCCATGACCACCAGGCAGCGCACCGCGTCCGAGAGGACGACGACCCTGCGCGGGCCGAAGCGGTCGGCCACCACTCCCCCGCCGAGCATGAGCACCGCGCGGGGTACGGCGCTGACGGCCATCACGAGACCGGCCTCGGCGGGCGTGCCGTTGCGCACGGCGGTCCAGGAGAGCGCGAGGTGGTACACGCTGTCGCCGAGGGTCGAGGCGGAGTACGCCCCGAGCCAGCGCAGGACGTTGCCGTCGCGATGGGCGGGGCCGCCGCCCGAGCGCTCCTCAGCGGACCGGGTGGCCCGCCCCCCGCAGCGCGTCCTTGACCTCGGAGATCCGCAGGTCGCCGAAGTGGAAGACCGACGCCGCGAGCACCGCGTCCGCGCCCGCCTCGATCGCCGGCGGGAAGTCGGACAGCTTGCCCGCGCCACCGGAGGCGATCACCGGCACGGTCACGTGCTTGCGGACCGCCGCGATCATCTCGGTGTCGTAGCCGTCCTTCGTTCCGTCCGCGTCCATGGAGTTGAGCAGGATCTCGCCCGCGCCCAGCTCCGCGGCCCGGTGCGCCCACTCGACCGCGTCGATGCCGGTGCCCTGGCGGCCACCGTGCGTCGTCACCTCGAAGGAGCCCGAGGCCGTACGGCGGGCGTCCACGGACAGCACGAGCACCTGGCGGCCGAAACGCTCCGCGATCTCGCGGATCAGCTCGGGCCGGGCGATCGCGGCCGTGTTGACGCCGACCTTGTCGGCCCCGGCGCGCAGCAGCTTGTCGACGTCCTCCGCCGAGCGCACTCCACCGCCCACGGTCAGCGGGATGAAGACCTGCTCCGCGGTGCGGCGCACCACGTCGTAGGTCGTCTCCCGGTTGCCGGAGGAGGCGGTGATGTCGAGGAAGGTCAGCTCGTCGGCGCCCTCGGCGTCGTACAGCTTGGCCATCTCGACGGGGTCGCCCGCGTCCCGCAGGTTCTGGAAGTTGACGCCCTTGACGACCCGGCCGTTGTCCACGTCCAGGCAGGGGATCACTCGTACGGCGAGGCTCATGCCTTCTCCCCCTGGTACGCCTCGACCTCGACCTCGACGACCAGGCTCGGGTCGACGAAGCCGGAGACGATGATCATCGAAGCCGCCGGACGGACGGCGTCGAACAGCTCCTTGTGGGCGCGGCCGACCTCGTCCACGTCCCGCGCGTGGGTCAGGTACATCCGCGTCCGTACGACGTCCTCCGGACCCAGGCCGAGCTTCTTGAGCGCGTCGAAGGCCACGTTGAAGGAGTTGATCGCCTGCTCGTACGGGCCTCCGCCGGCGATCTGGCCGCCGACCACCGACGTGCAGCCGGAGACGAGGACCGTGCCGTTCGGCAGCTCGACCGCGCGGGAGTAGCCGAACTGCTCCTCCCACGGGGCTCCGGTGACGACCTTCTTCACGCCGCCGCTCATACGGAAGCCACCGCCTCCAGCGCCTCCTCCAGCGTGAACGCCTTGGCGTACAGCGCCTTGCCGACGATCGCGCCCTCGACGCCCAGCGGGACGAGCCCGGACAGGGCGCGCAGGTCGTCCAGGGACGACACGCCGCCGGAAGCCACGACGGGCTTGTCGGTGGCCGCGCAGACGTTCTTCAGGAGCTCCAGGTTGGGGCCCTGCAGGGTGCCGTCCTTGGCGATGTCGGTGACGACGTAGCGGGAGCAGCCCTCGGAGTCGAGACGGGCGAGCGTCTCGTAGAGGTCGCCGCCGTCGCGGGTCCAGCCGCGGCCGCGGAGCGTGGTGCCGCGCACGTCGAGGCCGACGGCGATCTTGTCGCCGTGCTCGGCGATGACCTTGGCGACCCACTCGGGGGCCTCCAGGGCGGCGGTGCCCAGGTTGACGCGGGTGCAGCCGGTGGCGAGGGCGGCGGCGAGCGAGGCGTCGTCGCGGATGCCGCCGGAGAGCTCGACCTTGATGTCCATCGCCTTGGCTACCTCGGCGATCAGCTCACGGTTGTCGCCGGTGCCGAAGGCGGCGTCGAGGTCGACCAGGTGCAGCCACTCGGCGCCGGAGCGCTGCCACGCGAGGGCGGCCTCCAGCGGGGAGCCGTAGGAGGTCTCCGTACCGGACTCGCCGTGCACGAGGCGGACGGCCTGGCCGTCGCGGACGTCGACGGCGGGGAGGAGTTCGAGCACGTTTCCAGAAGACACAGTCACAGCGTTCCGATCCAGTTCTTCAGCAGCTGGGCTCCGGCGTCGCCGGACTTCTCGGGGTGGAACTGGGTGGCCCACAGGGCGCCGTTCTCGACGGCGGCGACGAAGGGCTCGCCGTGGGTGGCCCAGGTGACCTTGGGGGCGCGCATGTTCGGGTTGCCCACCTCCAGGGTCCACTCCCGCACTCCGTAGGAGTGCACGAAGTAGTACCGGGCGTCGGCGTCGAGACCGGCGAACAGCTCGCTGTCCTCGGGCGCGTCGACGGTGTTCCAGCCCATGTGGGGCACGACCGGGGCCTTCAGCGGCTCGACCGTACCGGGCCACTCGTCGAGGCCCTCGGTCTCCACGCCGTGCTCGATGCCCCGGGCGAAGAGGATCTGCATGCCGACGCAGATGCCCATCACGGGGCGTCCGCCGGAGAGCCGGCGGTCGACGATCCACTCGCCGCGCGCCTCCCTGAGGCCCTTCATGCAGGCGGAGAAGGCGCCGACGCCGGGGACGAGGAGCCCGTCGGCGTTCATGGCCTTGTCGTAGTCGCGGGTGATCTCGACGTCCGCGCCGACGTGCGCGAGGGCGCGCTCGGCGGAGCGGACGTTGCCGAAGCCGTAGTCGAAGACGACGACCTTCTTCGGCGTACTCACAGTGGTCATGCCGCTCATTCCCAGATTCCCTGAATCCTCAGGACGCCCGCGACCAGGCACATCACGGAGGCGATGGCGAGGACGACGATCACGCCCTTGGGCAGCTTCTGCTTGGAGAAGGAGTACACACCGCCGGCGAGGAAGAGCCCGACGACGATGAGGATGGTGGAGAGGCCGGTCATGGAGTTAGAGCGCGCCCTTCGTGGAAGGCAGGATGCCGGCCGCGCGCGGGTCGCGCTCGGAGGCGTAGCGCAGGGCCCGGGCCAGCGCCTTGAACTGGCACTCCACGATGTGGTGGGCGTTGCGCCCGTACGGGACGTGGATGTGCAGGGCGATCTGGGCCTGGGCGACGAAGGACTCGAAGATGTGGCGGGTCATCGTCGTGTCGTAGGAGCCGATCATCGGCGCCATGTTCTCGGGCTCGGTGTGCACCAGGTAGGGGCGGCCGGAGAGGTCGACGGTGACCTGGGCGAGGGACTCGTCCAGCGGGACGGTGCAGTTGCCGAACCGGTAGATGCCGACCTTGTCGCCGAGCGCCTGCTTGAAGGCGGCGCCGAGGGCGAGGGCGGTGTCCTCGATGGTGTGGTGCGAGTCGATGTGCAGGTCGCCGTCGGTCTTGACGGTGAGGTCGAAGAGCCCGTGGCGGCCGAGCTGGTCGAGCATGTGGTCGTAGAAGCCCACACCGGTCGCCACGTCGACCTTCCCGGTGCCGTCGAGGTCGATCTCGACGACGACGGAGGTCTCCTTGGTGGTGCGCTCGACTCTTCCTACGCGGCTCATGCGCTCTGCTCCTTCTTGACTTCACGGACCGCGTCGAGGAACGCGTCGTTCTCTTCAGGGGTGCCGGCGGTGACCCGAAGCCAGCCCGGTACGCCGTTGTCCCGGACCAGGACGCCTCGGTCGAGGATCCGCTGCCATGCCTCGTGGGAGCCGGCGGCTCCGTCGAAGCGGCCGAACTGGACGAAGTTGGCGTCCGACTCGGTGACCTCGTAGCCGATCGCGCGCAGCTCGGTGACCAGGCGGTCCCGCTCGGTCTTGAGCTGTTCGACGTACCCGAGGAGCGTATCGGTGTGCTCCAGGGCGGCGAGCGCGGTGGCCTGCGTGACGGCGGACAGGTGGTACGGCAGGCGTACGAGCTGCACGGCGTCGACCACGGCCGGATGGGCGGCCAGGTAGCCCAGGCGCAGGCCGGCCGCGCCGAAGGCCTTGGACATGGTGCGGGAGACGACCAGGTTCGGGCGGCCCTCGATCAGCGGCAGGAGCGAGTCCCGGTGGCTGAACTCGACGTAGGCCTCGTCGACGACCACCAGCGAGGGCTTGGCGGCCTGGGCGGCCTCGTACAGGGCGAGGACCGTCTCGGCCTCGACCGCCGTGCCGGTGGGGTTGTTGGGCGAGGTGATGAAGACGACGTCCGGCCGGTGCTCGGAGATCGCCTGCTCGGCCGCCTCGACGTCGATGGTGAAGTCCTCGTTGCGCGGGCCGGAGATCCAGCCGGTGCCGGTGCCGCGCGCGATGAGCGCGTGCATCGAGTACGAGGGTTCGAAGCCGATGGCCGTACGTCCGGGGCCGCCGAAGGTCTGCAGCAGCTGCTGGAGGACCTCGTTGGAGCCGTTGGCGGCCCAGACGTTCTCGACGGCGACGGGGTGCTTTCCGGTACGGGTGAGGTAGCGGGCGAGCTCGGTGCGGAGCTCGATCGCGTCCCGGTCCGGGTAGCGGTTGAGGCCGCGGGCGGCCTCGGCGACCCGCTCCGCGATCCGCGCCACCAGGGGCTCGGGCAGCGGGTAGGGGTTCTCGTTGGTGTTCAGCTGGACGGGGACGTCGAGCTGGGGCGCGCCGTACGGGGACTTGCCGCGCAGCTCGTCGCGGATGGGGAGATCGTCGATGCCGGTCACTTGCTCTCAGGCACCTTCCATCCGAACCGGGCCTTGAGCGCGGCGCCGTGGGCGGGCAGGTCCTCGGCCTCGGCGAGGGTCACGACGTGGTGGGTGACGTCGGCGAGGGCGTCGCGGGTGTAGTCCACGATGTGGACGCCGCGCAGGAAGGACTGGACGGACAGGCCGGAGGAGTGGCAGGCGCAGCCGCCGGTGGGCAGCACGTGGTTGGACCCGGCGCAGTAGTCGCCGAGGGAGACCGGCGCCCAGGGGCCGACGAAGATCGCGCCCGCGTTGCGGACGCGCTCGGCGCGGGCGGCGGCGTCGGCGGTCTGGATCTCCAGGTGCTCGGCGCCGTACGCGTCGACGACCTTGAGGCCGTCCTCCAGGTCGCTGACGAGGACGATCGCGGACTGCTTGCCGGCCAGGGCCGGGACGATCCGGTCGTCGACGTGCTTGGTGGCGGCGACCTGCGTCTTCAGCTCGGCCTCGGTGGCGGCGGCCAGCTCCTCGGAGTCGGTGACGAGGACGGCCGCGGCCATCGGGTCGTGCTCGGCCTGGCTGATGAGGTCGGCGGCGACGTGCACGGGGTCGGCGGTGGAGTCCGCGAGGATCGCGATCTCGGTCGGGCCGGCCTCGGCGTCGATGCCGATGCGGCCGGTGAAGTACCGCTTGGCGGCGGCGACCCAGATGTTGCCGGGTCCGGTGACCATGTTGGCGGGGGCGCAGGACTCGGTGCCGTACGCGAACATCGCGACGGCCTGGGCGCCGCCGACCGCGTACACCTCGTCGACGCCGAGCAGCGCGCACGCGGCCAGGATCGTCGGGTGCGGCAGGCCGCCGAACTCCTTCTGCGGCGGGGACGCGAGCGCGAGGGACTCGACGCCCGCCTCCTGGGCCGGGACCGCGTTCATGATCACGGAGGAGGGGTAGACGGAGCGGCCGCCGGGCACGTAGAGGCCGACGCGCTGGACGGGGATCCACTTCTCGGTCACCGTGCCCCCGGGCACGACCTGGGTGGTGTGCGGGGTGCGGCGCTGCGCGCGGTGGACGATCCGGGCCCGGCGGATGGACTCCTCCAGGGCCGCACGGACGGCGGGGTCGAGCTGCTCCAGGGCCTCGGCGAGCGCCTCCACGGGCACGCGCACGTGCTCCAGGGTCACGCCGTCGAACTTCTCCGCGTACTCGACCAGTGCCGCGTCGCCCCGATGATGGACGTCCTCGCAGATGGGCCGCACCTTCTCCAGGGCGGCTTCCACGTCGAACTCGGCACGGGGCAGCAGGTCGCGCAGAGCGCCACCCTCGGGGAGGGCGTCGCCGCGCAGGTCGATACGAGAGATCACGGGTCAATTCTCGCAGACGCCCCACGGGCGCCGGTCGTCCGTATCACTGGCTGATACGAGCCACAGTGGCGTCTAGTCGCCACAGCTGACCGTTAGCGTTCACTCCGTCACTCAGCGGGAAGAACGGCTGTACGAATCCAGGGAAGCGGGTTCGTGGAAAGCGAGGGGGCGGCAGTGACCGAGCCGCACGAGGACGGAATGCCGGACGGTCTGACGGGCCCGGAGCGCGTCATGTGGCGGGCCTTCCGGATCGGCAGGACCTGCGATCTGAGCGACGGGGACGCGACGCGGGACGACCCCTTCGGGACGCACGTCTGGGGCGAGGAACGCAGTGTGCGCGCCGAGGTGGTGGCGCTGCTGCTGCTCGACGGCCCGCCGCCGCGCTCCGGGCGGGTCGCGGCGCTGAAGATGCGCGGCGTGCGGATCACGGGCGTGCTCAATCTGGCCGGCGGCACGGTCGATCCGTACGTGGAGTGGAACCGCTGCCGTTTCGACCAGGAGATCGTGCTGCCGGAGGCGCGCTTCGGCACGGTGCGGATGGTGGAGTGCGCGATACCGCGGATCGAGGCGGCGCGGCTGCACACCCAGGGCGATCTGCATCTGCCCCGGTGCCGGGTGCAGCGCGGCATCCGGCTGACGGACGCCCAGATAGGCACGGACCTGCTGATCAACCAGATCCAGGTGTGGCCGGACCGGCGCGGCCGGGCGATCACGGCGGACGGTCTCGTGGTGGCGCAGGACCTCCAGGCCGAGCTGATCGAGACGTACGGCGAGCTGAGCCTGCGCGGGGCGAAGGTGGGGGTGTCGCTGAGCCTGCGGGGCAGCGTGCTGCGCGGGGCACAGCAGCGCCGCGCGCTGAACGCGCCGCAGCTGACGGTGGAGCGCTCGCTCTATCTGAACGCGGCGTGGGTGTACGAGGGCTCGGGGAACGCCACGGCCACTCCCCCGTACGGCATCGGGTACACCCCGGTGCGCGGCGCGCGGCGCAAGCCGGTGGAGTGCCATGGCGGGGTGCGCCTGGACGACGGGCGGTTCGGCGACGCGGTGGACCTGCACTACGCGCGGTTCGTGCTGGACGGGGCGAAGCGGGAGGAGGTCTCGCTGCGCCGGATCGCGACGCCGGAGCTGCGGTTCAACGGGGAGCAGCCGGAGGAGGGGCGGGTGGTGCTCAACGGCGCCCGCGTGGTGACGCTGATCGACCTCTCCACGAGCTGGCCGGGGCCGGGCGGCCTGTCGATGAACGGCTTCGTCTACGAGAACCTCGTGCCGTACGGCCACTTCCCGCTCACCCGCCGCCTGGAGTGGGTGGCGGCGGCGACCCCGGAGTACGCCCCGGAGCCGTACGAACGGCTGGCGACGGTGCTGCGCAACAGCGGGGAGGACGCGGACGCCCGGGAGGTGCTGCTCGCCAAGCAGCGCAGGCGCCGGGAGACGTTGCCGGTGGCCGGGAAGGTGTGGGGCTACATCCAGGACCTGACGGTGGCGTACGGGTACCGGCCGGGCCGGGCGGCGCTGTGGATGGGGGTGCTGTGGGCGGCGGGCGCGCTGGCGTTCTCGCGCAACGATCCGGCGCCGCTGAAGCCGGAGGAGTCGCCGAACTGGAACGCCGCGCTGTACGCGCTGGATCTGCTGGTGCCGGTGATCAATCTCGGCCAGGAGGGCTACTGGCGGCTCGAAGGCGTGTGGCAGTGGGCCGCGACGGCGCTGATCCTGCTGGGCTGGGTGCTGGCGACGACGGTGGCGGCGGGGGCGTCGAGACTGCTGCGGCGGGGATGAGACGAGACGGGTGAGACTCCTGAGGTACGTGGGGAGAATGGGTCTGAGGGGACAGTTTCCGCCAACCCCCACCCCTTTCTTTACGCTGTCTTGACCAACGACAGGACAACTTTCCCGCCGCTACCAAAGCTTCACAGTCCCCCACTGGCGCCGCTCCCACCTGCGGTTTTCAATGGTCCGCACCATGTCTTTGCTCCGTGCCCTGATCGGCACCGCCCGTCTGGTCCGGCACGCACCGCGGCTCACCGCCGCCCTGCCGCCGGACGACGACGTGCTGCTCGACGTGCCGGACGAGCGGCTCGCCCCCGCGCTGATCGCGGCCGCGCTCGCCGACCCCGAGCCCGCTGCCAAGCTGCTCGCGACGACCCGGGACGGCGCCGAGTGGGAGGCGCGGGACCGGTACGTGGCGCGTCTGGCCACGTTCGCGTACAGCCGTGACGAGTGGCTGAGCCGCTGGCTGGAAGCGACGCCGCGCGACCCGGACGCGCTGCTCGTGAAGGCCGAACTCGCGGTGCGCAGGGCCTGGGAGTCCCCGGCCCGCGCGGAGCGGCTGCGGGAACTGGGGCCGCTGATCGACGCGGCGGCGGAGGCCGCACCCGGTGACCCGGTGCCCTGGCGGCTCGCCCTGGACCACGCGCGCGGCACCCACGCGGGGCACGCGGCCTTCGAGTCGCTGTGGGAGCAGGCCGTACGCCGCTCCCCGCACCACTACGGCTGCCACGTCGCCGCGCTGCGGTACTTCTCCGCCCAGTGGTACGGCTCGCACCGCGAGTGCTTCGACTTCGCGGAGCAGGCCGCCGAGGACGCGCCGGCCGGCTCGCTGGCACGGGCGCTCCCGGTCAACGCGGCCTTCGCCCAGTACCTCACGGGCACCGGGCCGATCCCCGAGGACCGGATCGACGCGGCGGCGGACCGGGGGCTCGCGCTGTCGGCGGCGTACCCGGAGGGCGATCCGTGGCCGGCCGAGGTCCGCAATCTGCTGGTGTACGTGCTGTTCCGGCGCGGGCGCTGGGAGGAGGCGCTGGAGGAGTTCCGGAAGATCGGCCCGTACGCCACCTCGTTCCCCTGGGCGCTGGTCGGCGACGATCCGCTGAGCGGTTTCCTGGAGACCCGGGACGCCGTACGGGGTGAGGTGGCGCGGACGATTCCGCTCCGCGGGAAGGGCCTCGGAACCGACCGTGGACCCGGGCGGGGCGCAGAGCTGCGGACCGGACATGGACGGGCCGGACGAAGCGGCCCCGGCGGCCATTACGCTTAGCCGCTGTGACCACCGCTCGCCTGCCTCTCTTCCCGCTCAACGCGGTGCTGTTCCCGGGCCTCGTGCTGCCCCTGAACGTGTTCGAGGAGCGGTATCGCGCCATGATGCGCGAGCTGCTCGAGACCGACGAGTCGGAGCCGCGCCGCTTCGCCGTCGTCGCGATCCGCGACGGCCGTGAGGTCGCGCCGACGGCGCCGGGGATGCCGGACCCGACGGCGATGCCGGAGAAGGGGCCCGCCGCGGGCTTCGGCCCGGACCCGATCCAGGCGTTCCACCGGGTGGGCTGCATCGCCGACGCGGCGACGATCCGGGAGCGGGCGAACGGGAGCTTCGAGGTGATGGCCACGGGGACGACCCGGGTGAAGCTGCTGTCGGTGGACGCGACCGGTCCGTTCCTGGTGGCCGAGGTCGAGGAGATCCCGGAGGAGCAGGGCGACGAGGCGGGCACGCTCGCGGAGGGCGTGCTGCGGGCGTTCCGGAGCTACCAGAAGCGGCTGGCGGGCGCGCGGGAGCGGTCGCTGACGACCAGTGACCTGCCGGACGACCCGTCGGTTGTGTCGTACCTGGTGGCGGCGGCCGCGGTGCTGGACACCCCGGCGAAGCAGCGGCTGCTGCAGGCGCCGGACACGGCGACGCGGCTGCGGGAGGAGCTGACGCTGCTGCGGTCGGAGACGGCGGTGCTGCGGCACCTGCCGTCACTGCCGGCGGTGGAGCTGACCCGCGCGCCGACGAGTCCGAACTGACGGAGGAGCCGAGTGGCGAAGAAGCAGAAGAAGCAGACGGGCGGCACTCCGGCGACGGTGGCTCTGGCGACGGCGGGGGTGGAGTACACCCTCCACTCGTACGCCCACGACCCGGCGTCACCGTCGTACGGCGAGGAGGCGGCGGAGGCGCTGGGCATCTCCCCCGACCGGGTCTTCAAGACGCTGGTCGCGGACGTCGACGGCGAACTCACGGTCGCGATCGTCCCGGTCGCCGGCCAGCTGGACCTGAAGGCCCTGGCCTCGGCGGTCGGCGGCAAGCGCGCGACGATGGCGGACCCGACCCTGGCGGAACGCACGACGGGCTACGTCCGAGGCGGCATCTCCCCCCTGGGCCAACGCAAACGCCTCCGCACGGTCCTGGACGCCTCGGCATCCACCCACGAAACGATCTGCATCTCAGCAGGCCGCCGGGGCCTGGAGGTAGAACTCACCCCCGAGTCCCTGACCGCTCTGACCTCAGCGGTCCTCTCTCCCATCGGCCGGAGCTAGGGCGGGGGCAGACGAAGCCCCCGCCCCGGCACCGCTCAGGGGGCGCGCCCCGTGCCCTGCGCGGCGCGAAGCGCGTCTCGGCGGCGGCCTCAGACGTCCGTGCGCGTCGGCGCCGGGGCGGTCATCGAGGGGGCCACGGGGTTTCGGGGTCCCTGGGGCCGAAGAGGGTCGTCAGGGCCAGGTGGGCGATCATGGCCGCCAAGGGCCACGCCAGCAACGCCCCCGCCCACATCTCCAGCTTCAGCGGCGCGTCGAAGACCACGTTCGCGCCCACCTCACGCGCGTGCGCGACCACGTCGTGCGTCGGGCCGAGGAACGTACCCACGCCCCACCCGAGCAGCGAGCCCAGCACACCGCCCGCCGCCAGCCCGAGCACCAGCGCCACGCCCCCGTGCCGGTGGACCAGGAAGACGAGCGTCGCCGCCACCACACCGAAGCCGAACGCCAGCAGCACGAACGTTCCGTCCGCCCCGACCGCCGCCTCCCCCTCGCTGTCCCGCAGGAACACCGCCTTGCCGTCCGAGATGAGCGGAACCCTCGGCGCCAGCCACAGCCACAGCAGCCCCAGCACCACACCCGCCACCGTCGAGACCGCGGCCACCACGGCGGCCTGCCGCAGCTCCGTGGCCGGGCTCGGGGACCCGTCGTCCGCGGGCAGCGGCGGGTAGGGCGCCGACCAGCCATACGGCGGCACCGCATCGTTCGGCTCGGGGTTCTCGTTCGGAGGTGTCATGGGCTCGTTCGGCGGCTCGTGAGGCTGGTGAGGCGGTGTCAGAGGTGCGGTCACCCCGCCATCGTGCCAGGTACGGAACCGACCCGCCTCAGCGGACCGCCGCCCGGCGATACGCCCAGGTGGCCACCGCGAGCGACAGCACGCCCACCGCGCCGCACACCGCGAGGTCCAGACCGACCGCCGCCCAGTCCGGACGCGCGTCGAAGGTCCGGGCCAGCGCCTCCACCCCGTACGTCGACGGCAGCAGGTCCCGCGCCCAGCCGATCGGCCCCGGCAGCCGGTCCGCCGGCAGTACGCCGAGGAGCAGCGCGGCCGACATGCCCAGCTGCCCGAGCAGCGTCGCGAGTTCCTGGCGCGGCGCGAGCAGCCCGAGCGCCGCGCCCAGACCGGCGAGCGCGGCCCCGGCCAGCGGCACGACCGCCGCGAGGATCCAGAGGTGGCCGAGCGGCAGCCCGAAGAGCAGCGACCCGATCACCGCGGTCACCACCGTCCCCGGCACCGTGAAGGACGCGTACGCCCCCGCCGCCCCGAGCACCACGGCCGCCGGCGGCACCGGCAGGGTGGCGTAGTGGTCGAGGCCGCCGGTCGCCCGCAGCTGTCCGAAGTACTGGGCGAGCAGGTTGAGCGCGACGAACGCGACGACGAGTACCGCCGAACCCGCCACGACGGCCCGCGCCTCCGCCCCGCCGTCGACGACGCCCCGCATCAGGACCATGATCCCGACGGACTGGAACGTCGCCACGAAGAGCAGGGGGATGCGGGAGACCCGGGCCCGCGAGAGCTGCGCGCGGTACACGGCGCCGAGCGCGGGCAGCAGCCGGGCGCGCGGAGCCAACGGCGCCGGCGGCGCCGGCAGCGTCCCCGAGGCACCGGAGGCCCCGGCCGACACCGAGGCGGACACCGACCCGGACGCCGAAGCAGACCCCGACGCCGACCCCGGCCCCGGCGCCGACCCCGACGCAGCCTGGGCGGGCACGATACTCACTCCGTACAGCTCCTCACGCCTTGACCAACCCCTGCGTCTCCCCGCCCAGCGCCAGATACACGTCCTCCAGGCTCGGCGTCGCCAGAGTGAAGTCGTCCAGGGCCGCGAACGCCGCCCCGCCCGTCACCGCCGCGACCGCCGCCCGGGCCTCGTCCGGGGCGAGCCGGAGGGTCCAGCGGCGGCCCGCCTCCTGCGCGAGCCCGCGCAGCGCGGCGACCTCGGGCACGTCCAGCGGGGCGCTCTCGCGCCACACCAGGTCGACCCGGACCTCGCCCGCGACCTGCTCCTTGAGCCCGGCCGGGGTGTCGCAGGCGATGACCCGGCCCCGCTCCAGCACGGCGACCCGGTCCAGTACGGTCTCGGCCTCGATCACGTTGTGGGTGACGAGCAGCACGGTGGTGCCGTGCTCGGCGCGCCGCCGGTCGACGGCAGCCCAGACGGCCCGCCGCGCGACGGGGTCCATCCCGGTGGTGGGCTCGTCCAGGACGAGGACCGGCCGCTCGCCGACCAGCGCGGCCGCCACACACGCGAGGCGCCGTTGTCCGCCCGACAGCTTCTTCAGCGGACGCCCGGCGAGCTCACCCAGACCCAGCTCGTCCAGAACGGCGTCCTTCTCGGCCCGCGCGTCCCGGGCCGAGAGCCCCCGCAACCGCGCGGTGGTCTCGGCGGCGAGCGCGACCGTCAGTTCGTCGAGCGCGGTGGACTCCTGGCCGAGGTACGCGAGCAGGCGCGCGGCGCGCTCCGGGTGGCGTACGAGGTCGTGGCCGAGCAGTTCGACCGTGCCGGAGTCGGGGCGCATCAGTCCGGTCAGCTGGCGGACGAGCGTGGACTTGCCGGCGCCGTTGGGGCCGAGCAGCCCGAAGATCTCGCCGCCCCGGACATCGAGGCTGATGCCGTCGGTGGCGCGGATCTCCGGCGTCGCGGGCGTACCCCGCCGGGCGCGCACGGCGGGGTACGTCTTGACCAGATCCCGCACCACGCACACCGTACTCACGGGGGAAGAGCCTACGGGGTCCCTCGGCCTACTCCCCCGCGGGGGCGCGTTCCGCGGCGGCCCGGACATCGATCTCGCGCCAGAACCCTGCCCGGATCGCGTACCGGTCGTGCTCGTCGATCTGGTCGTCCTTGTGGGCGAGCAGGCCGAACCTGGCCGCGTACCGGAGCAGTTCGCCGTCGATGCGGTGCGGGATCCGCGGGTACATCAGGGAGAGCTTCTGGACGTGGCTCTGCTCGGGGAGCCGTTCCATCCACCGGCGCGCGAACACCTGCCCGACCTCGAAGGGGTCGCCTCCGACCGTGGTGATGTCCTCCTCGCGGTCCGCCCAGCGCTGTTCGGCGCTGGTGAGCTGGGCGAGGGTGGGCAGGGACGCGGTCTCGGGCGGCTCGCCGAGAGCGGCTGGTGGGCGGTCGATCCACCCTTTGTCGGACGACCAGCGGAGGGTGGCGGCGGGCTGGTGCGCGCCGTGCCCCCCTGGGCCGCCAGGCCCTCCGGGACCGCCAGGTGCGCCCGGACCACCGGGTCCGCGCAGCCCGGCCAGGTCCTTGGGCGTGGGGACGCCCTTCCCGGGGGACGGGGCGGGCACCCCGGCCGCCGCCACTCCGTTCTCGGAGGTCGCCGACGCGGGCGCGGCGGTGTCGGAGGCCGCGGATCCGTTGCGTACGGAGGCGGCGGCCGCGGCCGCCGCCTCGGCGGCCCGCTCGGCGGAGGCGGCGAGCGCCGACTCGGGCAGCGGGGCGGAGAGGATGGCGGCGATCTCGGGGCGCGGGGCCGGCGGGGGCGCGCAGATGCCGGTGAGGTCCTTGGCGCGGACGGCCCGGGTGATCCAGGCCCGGTCGAGGACCCGGCGTTCGTCGGCCTCGGCAACGAGGTCCTCGGACTGGTTGTAGTCGCCGTCGGCGGCCTGGACGGCCCAGAGGTGGACGGCGACGCCGTGCTCCTTGGCGGACATCAGGCCGGGCAGCAGGTCGCCGTCGCCGGTCACCAGGACCACGTCGGAGCAGGCCCGGTTCCTTGCCAGCTCGGTCAGTTCGGCGTGCATGGCCGCGTCGACGCCCTTCTGCGCCCAGCGGCCGTCGCTGCGGGTCAGGGCCCCGAGCCGGACGGTCACCCGGGGCATCACGCGGAGCCTGCGGTGCTCGGGCTGGGGCACGCGGTCGGGCGCGCCGTCGAACCAGTAGATGCGGAGCAGGGGCTGCTCGGTGTCCGCCTCGGCCCGTTCCCGCAGGTTCTGGATGAGCGCGGCGTGGTCGACGGTGATCCGGGAGCGGGCCGGTTCCCCGGCGAGGAGACTCGCGGCCGCGCCCAGCAGATAGCCGGCGTCCACCAGAACGACGCAGCGGTCCACGTGTTCCACCCTCTTTCGGGAACCTCGGGATCGGAAGTTGCTTCGGATTTCCTTCGAGTCTGCCCGAACGTCGGGAGGTTGACGGCCGGAACTGGATCATCGGCGTGGCGAATGTCACTCCGTGGCCGACAGGCACCCCCTTCACTGTCGGTAATGATCCAAAATGCGGCGGTTCACCCCGTGTGTGAGTCTGGCAGCGGCCCTGGCCCCGAGTTCCCCTTGAGGAGGCATCACCATGGCCAAGAATCGCAAGCAGAACCGCAGTCAGCAGCAGTCCTCACCGGCCGAGCGCGGCGCCCAGCAGGCGCAGCAGTCGTCGATGGAGTCGCAGGCCGAGCAGCGCGCCCACCAGGTGACTCCCGGCGACATGGCACGCAAGGGCCGGCAGAAGCGCTTCGGTCACAACTGACCGCGCGTAACCCCGGAAGGGGCGCACCCGTGACGACGGGCGCGCCCCTTCCGCGCGTGGGTGGCCGGAGCCGGCGGCCGAAGCCCTATCCCGCCAGGCAGGACGGCCCGAGCAGGACCTTCAGGTCGCCGAAGAGCGCGGGATCGGGCTGGACCCGGTGCCGGTCGAGCCGCAGGACTGTCGTCTTGCGGGGGCCCTGGAGCTTGATCCGTACCTCGGTGTTGCCCTTGTGGTGCCCCAGGATCTCGCCGAGGCGGCTGACCATCGGCGGGGTGACCTTCACCGTCGGGATGGTGAGGATGACGGGTGCGTTGGTCCCGGCGTTCGACAGGTCGGGGACCATCAGCTCCATGGCGACCAGCCGGGGCACGTCCTCGCGCTTGTCGAGGCGGCCCTTGACGAAGACGACCGTGTCCTCGACGAGCTGGGTGGAGACCAGCTGGTACGTGGCCGGGAAGAACATGCACTCGATGGAGCCGGCCAGGTCCTCCACGGTGGCGATGGCCCAGGCGTTGCCCTGCTTGGTCATCTTGCGCTGGAGGCCGGAGATGATGCCGCCGATGGTGACGACCGCGCCGTCGCTGTGCTCGCCGCCGGTGAGCTGGGAGATCGCCGCGTCCGTCTTGTCGGAGAGGACGTGCTCGATGCCGAAGAGCGGGTGGTCGGAGACGTAGAGGCCGAGCATCTCGCGCTCCTGGGCGAGCAGGTAGGACTTCTCCCACTCGACATCGGAGAACTCCACGTCCAGGCCGAAGCCGGGCTCGTCGCTCGTCTCGTCGCCCATGCCGCCGAAGAGGTCGAACTGCCCCTCGGCCTCCTTGCGCTTGACCGCGACCACGTTGTCGATCATCGGCTCGTGGTGGGCGACCAGGCTCTTGCGGGTGTGGCCCATCTCGTCGAAGGCGCCGGCCTTGATCAGCGACTCGATGGTCCGCTTGTTGCAGACGACGGCCTCGACCTTGTCGAGGAAGTCGGGGAAGGTCGCGTACTTCCCCTTCGCCTTGCGCGTCTTGATGATCGACTCGACGACGTTGGTGCCGACGTTACGGACGGCGGAGAGGCCGAAGAGGATCACGTCGTCGCCCTGGGCGGCGAAGTTCGACTCCGACTCGTTGACGTTCGGCGGCAGGACCTTGATGCCCATGCGCCGGCACTCGTTCAGATAGACGGCGGACTTGTCCTTGTCGTCCTTGACCGAGGTCAGCAGTCCGGCCATGTACTCGGCGGGGTAGTTCGCCTTGAGGTACGCCGTCCAGTACGTGACCAGGCCGTACGCGGAGGAGTGCGCCTTGTTGAAGGCGTAGCCGGCGAAGGGCACCAGGACGTCCCAGAGGGCCTGGATGGCCTCGTCGCTGTAGCCCCGGCCGCGGGCGCCCTCCTGGAAGATGGTGAAGTTCTTCGCCAGCTCCTCGGGCTTCTTCTTGCCCATCACTCGACGGAGGATGTCGGCCTCGCCGAGGGAGTACCCGGCGATGATCTGGGCGGCCTTCTGCACCTGCTCCTGGTAGACGATCAGGCCGTAGGTGACGTCGAGGACCTCCCTGAGGGGCTCCTCCAGCTCCGGGTGGATCGGAGTGATCTCCTGCTGCTTGTTCTTGCGCAGGGCGTAGTTCGTGTGCGAGTTCATGCCCATCGGGCCCGGCCGGTACAGGGCCGAGACGGCGGAGATGTCCTCGAAGTTGTCGGGCTTCATCAGCCGCAGCAGCGACCGCATGGGGCCGCCGTCGAACTGGAAGACGCCGAGCGTGTCACCGCGGCAGAGCAGTTCGTACGTCTTGGGGTCGTCCAGCGGGATGGCCAGGAGGTCGAGGTCGATGCCCTTGTTGGCCTTCACCATCTTGACGGCGTCGTCCATGATCGTGAGGTTGCGCAGGCCCAGGAAGTCCATCTTGATCAGGCCGAGGGACTCGCACTGCGGGTAGTCCCACTGCGTGATCGTGACGCCGTCGGTGTGCCGCACCCAGATCGGGGCGTGGTCGACGATGGGCTCGCTGGACATGATCACGCCGGCCGCGTGCACGCCCATCTGCCGGACCAGGCCCTCCACACCCTTGGCGGTGTCGATGACCTTCTTCACGTCCGGCTCGTTCTCGTACATCGCCCGGATCTCGCCGGCCTCGCTGTAGCGCGGGTGCGAGGGGTCGGTGATGCCGTTGAGGTCGATGCCCTTGCCGAGGACGTCGGCGGGCATGGCCTTGGTGAGCCGGTCGCCCATGGCGTACGGGTAGCCGAGGACGCGGGCGGAGTCCTTGATGGCGTTCTTCGCCTTGATCTTTCCGTACGTACCGATCATGGCGACCTTGTCCTCGCCGTACTTCTCGGTCACGTACCGGATCACCTCGACGCGCCGACGCTCGTCGAAGTCGATGTCGACATCGGGCATGGAGACGCGCTCGGGGTTGAGGAACCGCTCGAAGATCAGTCCGTGCTCGATCGGGTCGAGGTCGGTGATGCCCATGGCGTACGCGACGATCGAGCCGGCGGCGGAGCCTCGGCCGGGGCCCACGGCGATGCCGTTCTTCTTCGCCCACATGATGAAGTCGGCGACGACGAGGAAGTAGCCCGGGAACCCCATCTGGATGATGACGTCCATCTCGTACTCGGCCTGCTTCTGCCGGTCCTCGGGGACGCCGCCGGGGTAGCGGCGGGCCATGCCGCGCCGCACCTCCTCCTTGAACCAGGTGACGTTGGTGTAGCCCTCTTCCGGGATGTCGAACTTCGGCATGAGGTTCTTGGCCTCGAACATGCCGGTGGTGTCGATCTGCTCGGCGACCAGCAGGGTGTTGCGGCAGCCCTCCTGCCAGGCGTCCGAGGAGTCGATGGCGTACATCTCGTCCGTGGACTTGAGGTAGTAGCCGGTGCCGTCGAAGCGGAAGCGGTCCGGGTCCGAGAGGTTCTTGCCGGTCTGGATGCAGAGCAGGGCGTCGTGCGCGGCCGACTCGTGCGCGTACGTGTAGTGCGAGTCGTTGGTGACCAGCGGCGGGATGCCGAGCTTCTTGCCGATCTCCAGGAGCCCGTCACGGACCCGGCGCTCGATCTCGATGCCGTGGTCCATCAGCTCCAGGAAGTACCGGTCCTTGCCGAAGATGTCCTGGTACTCGGAGGCGGCCTTCAGGGCCTCGTCGAACTGGCCGAGGCGCAGCCGGGTCTGCAGCTCTCCCGACGGGCAGCCGGTGGAGGCGATCAGGCCCTCGGACCACTGGGAGATGGTCTCCTTGTCCATCCGGGGCCACTTCTGGAGCCAGCCCTCGGCGTAGGCGTCGGAGGAGAGCCGGAAGAGGTTGTGCAGTCCGGTGTTGTTCGCCGCCCAGATCGTCTTGTGGGTGTAGCCACCGGAACCGGAGACGTCGTCCCGCTTCTGGTGCGGCTGGCCCCACTGGATCTTCCGCTTGTTCCGCCGGGACTCCGGGGCGACGTACGCCTCGATGCCGATGATCGGCGTGACCCCGGCCTTCTTGGCCGAATGGAAGAAGTCGTACGCCCCGTGCAGGTTGCCGTGGTCGGACATGGCGATATGGGTCATGCCCATCTCGTTGCACGCGTTGAACATGTCCTTGAGCCGCGCGGCACCGTCCAGCAGCGAGTACTGGGTGTGTACGTGAAGGTGCGTGAAGGGCGGCTTGGTCACGGCGGGAGGCCTCCGGAAACGCTGGGCGACAGGCTGCGAACAGTCTGGGGGGACAGCGTGGAAGTCTACGTCTCTCCACTGACACTCGCGGGGCACTCGGGGGTACGGTCGCGCGTTGGAAGACTCGGAACACCCGTCCCAATTGTCATGAACAGTCTTGCACCAGGAGGCATCTCGATGTCGGTCCCCCAGCCCACCGCCGCGGAGCGCGGTGAGCAGATCCTCACCGTCTTCGACACCGCCTTCGGAGAGCTCCTCGCCGCCGACCCGTCCGCCTTCCGCGTCAAGTTCCGCAAGATGGCCGGCTCCGCCTTCGCCTTCTACCGGGGTACGGCGTGCCTCTTCTACGCGGACCTGGAGCAGGAGCAGCAGGGCGGTCCGTACCTGGACGAGCGGACCGGCCGGGTCTGGATCCACGGCGATCTGCACGCCGAGAACTTCGGCACGTACATGGACGCCAACGGCCGGCTGATCTTCAACGTGAACGACTTCGACGAGGCGTACGTCGGCCCCTTCACCTGGGACCTGAAGCGGCTCTCCGCCTCGCTCGCGCTGATCGGGTACGCGAAGGCGCTCAGTGACGAGCAGATCACGGAGCTCGTACGGATCTACGCGGCGGCCTACCGGGAGCGCATCCACGCCCTGGCCACCGGCGCCAAGGACGACGAGGTGCCGCCCTTCACGCTGGACACCGCCGAGGGCCCGCTCCTGGACGCCCTGCGCGTCGCCCGCTCGCTCACGCGCTTCGGGCTGCTCGACTCGATGACGGAGATCCGCGAGTTCGAGCGCCGGTTCTCCTCCGGCGCCGGCTCCATCGAGCTGGACGCGGCGACCCGCTACAAGGTGCTCGCGGCCTTCGACGGCTATCTGGAGACCCTGCCGGAGTCCTCGCTCACGCGCCCCGACTCGTACCGCGTCAAGGACGTCGTCGGGCGGCGCGGGATCGGCATCGGCTCGGCCGGTCTGCCGTCGTACAACATCCTCCTGGAGGGCAACAGCGACGCCCTGGAGAACGACGTCGTGATCTACGTGAAGCAGGCCCAGACGCCCGCCGTGTCGCGCCATGTCACGGACGCGGCGGTACGGGAGTACTTCCAGCACGAGGGCCACCGCACGGTCATCTCGCAGCGGGCCCTGCAGGCGCACGCGGACCCGTGGCTGGGCTGGACGGAGCTGGACGGCTCCGGGCAGCTGGTCGCGGAGGTCTCCCCGTACGCGGTGGACCTGGACTGGTCGGACATCGACGACCCGGCGGAGATCGCGGCGACCGTGGCCGACCTCGGCCGGGCGACGGCGACGATGCACGCGGCGGCCGACGACTCCAGCGGGCACTCCCTGGTGCCGTTCTCCACGGAGCGGGCCATCGACGCGGCGATCGCGGCCGACGAGGAGGGCTTCGCGGACCTTCTGGTCGACTTCGCCCACGGCTACGGGGCACGCGCGCGTGCGGACCACCAGATCTTCGTGGACCTGTTCCGCAACGGCCGGATCCCGGGCCTGTAGCCCGTTCACAGCTCGCCCTTAGCGGCGTCTTACAGCACGGCGTGGCACACTCTCCAGCGGCTATGGACATATCAGGGAAGCGGCTCAGGGGGCTGCGGGCGGCGCTCTTCACGGCACTGGTCGTGACGCTGTCCGCCGGTTCCCATGTCCTGCTCTCCCAGGTGCCGCTCCCCCTGCTGACGGTGGGACTGCTGTCGGCCGGCGTCTTCGCCGTCGCGTACGCGCTGGCCGGCCGCGAGCGCGGCTTCGGCCCCATCGCCGGGCTGCTCGTCCCGCTTGAGCTCGCCGCCGACACGATCTTCACCACCGGCCAGGCGGTCTGTTACGGCCCCGCCGGCGGCCCGGTCGCCGGTTCGCTGCGCGCGGTGGGCGTGGACGTGCTGTGCGGCGGCGCCGTCGGCACCCCGCTGCCGGGCGTCGCCGCGCCGGAGAGCGGGACCGCCGCCGCCCTGCTCAGCTCCCCCGCCCCGGCCCTGCCGTGGCTGCTGCTCGCCGCCCATGTGTCGGTCGGGCTCTTCGCGGCGGCCTGGCTGCGGCACGGCGAGCGGGCGCTCGCCCGGCTGGTCGGCGCCGTCGCGGCCTTCGCCTTCCGGCCCCTGATGGTCGTCGCCGCGCTCCTCGGCGCGCCCCGCCCGGTGCGCGGGCGGGCGGGCCGCCCCACGGACCGGCCGCGCCCCTCCCGTACACGCCTTCTCGTGCACTCCGTCGGACGGAGGGGACCGCCGCGCTCGGGCTTCGCCCTCGCCTGAGCACCGCAGTCCCCTTTCCTTCCCTTTCGCCCTTCCGGGCTTTCGACTTCACGGAGATCACGATCATGAGCGCACGCAACAGCCACGCCAACAAGGCGGCCGCCCGCGAGCGGCTGCGCGTCGAGCGCGAACGCCAGGCCAAGAAGGAGAAGGTGCGCCGCCAGGTGACCGTCGCCGTCTCGGCGGTCGCCGTCCTGGCGGTCGCCGGTGGCGTCGGCTACGCCGTCGTCCAGGCCAACAAGCCCTCGCACTGGGAGGCGGCGGCCAAGGAGTCGACGGTCACCGCGCCCAAGAACACCGAGGGCACGGACGGTACGACGGTCGTCGTGGGCAAGCCGACGGCGAAGAAGACTCTGGAGATCTACGAGGACTCGCGCTGCCCGGTGTGCGCGCAGTTCGAGCAGCAGGTCGGCCCGACCGTCGACAAGGACGTGGAGGCCGGCAAGTACAAGCTGAAGTACGTCGGCGCCACCTTCATCGACAACGCCGACCAGGGTGAGGGTTCGAAGAACGCCCTGTCGGCCCTGGGCGCGGCCCTCGACGTGAGCCCCGAGGCGTTCCTGAAGTACAAGGCGGCGCTCTACTCCGCGGAGTTCCACCCGGAGGAGAGCAAGGACGAGTTCGCCAAGGACTCCTACCTCCTGAAGGTCGCGGACTCGGTCCCGGCGCTGAAGGGGAACGCCGCGTTCAAGAAGAACGTGGAGGACGGCACCTTCGACACGTGGGCGATGAGGATGTCGGCGGCCTTCGACAAGAGCGGTGTGAAGGGGACGCCGACGCTGAAGATGGACGGCAAGGCGCTGACGGTCGCGGGCAGCCAGAACCCGCCGCTGACGGTGGAGGAGTTCAACGCGGCGCTCGCCCCCGCGCTGAAGGGCTAGGGCCTTTCGTTTGGATCAGGCCGGATCAGGGAGCGGGGTCTGGTGCCGTGGATCGCAAGGCGGAGGAGGGCGCCAGGGCGGAGCCATGGC
>NZ_JBSGWV010000040.1:0-60826 GCF_053609105.1 Streptomyces sp. NPDC054975 | reverse complement strand
GTCTCCACGGGCAGCAGGGCGCGCGCCGCCGCGTCCTCGCCGCCCCGGATCAGGCCGTGGACCTCGCGGGCCAGCGGGGTGACGTCGCGGATGGAGACGGTCCACCGGTCGGCGTAGGCGCGTGAGGCCGGGCCGGACAGGCCCAGTTGGAGCGAGCGGTGCGGCAGCGGGTTCAGGTGCAGGTCCGATGTGCGCCCCGGCCCTCCGCCGTACCGCTCGGTCCTACAGCCCCCTGCGGGGCCCCGGCGGAAGCGCCGCCGGAACGTGGTGCTGCGCCGACCACGCCGCCGGCTGCGCCGTGTGCCGGTGCCCCTGGCTTCCGTACAGTCCCGCGCTCACCGGCGTCCCGAAGGCCCGGAAGCCCAGATCCTCCTCGCCGCTGCGATCACCCGGCAGCGCGCGGAACGACCGGCGGTACTCCGAGTACAGCGCGTCGTAGATCGGTGTCGACGACTGGCCTCCCACGAGGTCCTGCGCCGGGCGCATGGAAGGGATCGAACTCGGATAAGGCTGGCGGGGTGGGTCGTATGTGTGCACGTATGTGCCAACGACCCCGACCTCCGTGGGATGCGGGCGGCTCTCGGAAAGAGGCGCCTGCCGGGGCCTGGGCACGGTCGGAACACCGAAGACGTACGGCGGTCCTATGCCGGGGCGCCCGTGCTCCGTCACGTGCCGGCCAGCGGCATCGCGGCGGCCACCAGACGGCCGTTCGCCGCGGCCTTCTCCAGGGCGTCGCGCAGCAGGTCCTCGCGCGGCTGCTGGCCGATCGAGCCGACCGGGGCGGCGAAGACCAGGACCGTGTGCGACTTGTTGGCCGCCGCGCGCCAGCCCTCGGTGACCTGGAGCGGCTGGTGGGCCTGCCACCAGGCGGCCTGGCCGCTGCCGCCCGTGCCCGGCTGGAGCACCGAGTGCAGCTGGCCCATGGCGACGAGCACGGACCAGCCCGGGAGCGTGTCCGGCTTCTGGTTCACGTCCGCGATCGGCTGGAAGCCCTGCTCGACGAGGAGCGGCAGGAACTCGTCGCTCAGCCCGTCCGTACCCGGGCGGGCGACCGGCGCGGTCGGTTCGACGACCAGCGCCGGGTGCAGCTCGCCGCCGATCAGGACGAGACCGCTGGTGACGCCCAGGACCGCCTGCTCGGGGTGGGCGGCGCCGAGCTCGTCCGCCGCGTCCGTCGCGGCGATGGAGCGGACGGCGCCCTGGAGCTGCTCCTCGGCCACCTTGACGACCTGGGAGGGGATGCAGCTGGCGTGGGCGAACGCCAGGACGGCGGTCTCCTCGCCGACGAACAGCACCGTGCTCGTGCGCTCCTGCTCGGAGTCGCCCGGCGTGCGGCAGGAGGTGCAGTCGTAGCTGCCCGGGGCGTTGTCGCCGGCGAGCAGCCGGTCGGCTTCTTCGTCGCCGATCTCGGCGCGTACGTCCTCGCTGACGTCGAGCATGCGCGGCACGGGGGGCTCCCTGGACTCGGTACGTGCGACGCCGGGCGGTTCCCGGCACGTCTCATGACGAGTTCAACGGGGAAGGATCGGCCGGGGTCACGCGTCCGGGTGCGGCAACTTGTGTGACTCCGACCGGGTGGGGCATGCGCCTCCTCCCGCGCGGCACCGGCGCGGGGCGGCCGTCCCGCGCCTAGCCTGCCGCGATGTCGATGATCAGATGGTGGGCAGCCGGTGCGTCAGCCGCCGCGCTGATGGCGCTCTTCCCGGCCCCGGTGTCGGCGCTGGCACCCGGGACCGTCCGCGCGCAGCAGAGCGGGGCCACGCTTCCCGCGTACGCCTGCGCCAAGGACCAGTGGCCGTGGGGCTGTGTCGCCGAGTGCGAGAGCAGCGGCGACTGGCACATCAACACGGGCAACGGCTTCTACGGGGGCCTTCAGTTCTGGCAGCCGACCTGGGTCGAGCATGGCGGCCTGCGGTACGCGAAGCGGGCCGACCTCGCGACCCGTCCGCAGCAGATCGCCATCGCCGAGGCGGTGCTGCGTACGCAGGGATGGGAGGCCTGGCCGGTCTGCTCGAAGCGGTACGGGCTGAGCGGGCGGGCCCATGTGGTGCAGCCGGGCGACACGCTCAGCTCGGTGGCCGCGCGGTTCGGGATCGCGGGCGGCTGGCAGGCGCTGTACAAGGCGAACCGGAGCGTGGTGGGGGCGGACCCGAACCGGTTGCTCGTCGGGACGATGCTGCGGATCTCGCCGCTCACCGTGCTCTGAGGGCCGCGGTCGCGGCCGTCATGCCGGGGCGCGTTCCGCGGCTTCCCCGCTGAAGGCGAGGGAGCCGCGGCGCAGCTCGTGGAGCAGCGTGCCGGGCGGCAGTCCGGGCGGGGTGCGCTGCTCGGCGAGGACGACGGCGGCGCCGCCCTCGGTGGCGAGGGCGGCGAGCAGCCGGTACGTACGGGCGGCGACCGCGGGCGACATGCCGAGGGCGGGCTCGTCGACGAGGACCACGCGGGCGGAGGTCAGCAGGGCCCGGGAGACGGCGAGCATCCGGCGCTCGCCGCCGGAGAGGGTGCCGGCGGGGTGGGCGAGCAGGGGGACGAGCTCGGGGTACGCGGCGAGGGCCTGGTCCTTGTTCGTGCGGGCGGTGGCGGCGGCCGCGTCGGGGGCCGGGCCGGGGCGCCCGCCCGGGGTCAGGTCGAGGTTCTCGGCGACGGTGAGGGTCGTGTACACCGCCCGTAGATCCGGTACGAAGCACAGTCCGCGCCGCGCCCGGGCGTGGGCGTGGAGGCGGGTGACGTCCGCGCCGCGCCACAGGACCCGGCCGGAGGCCAGGGGCACCGTGCCCGCGAGGGCGCGCAGGGCGGTCGTGCGGCCGCAGCCGTTGCGGCCGACGAGGACGGTGACGGTCGCGGCCGGGACGGGCAGGTCGAGGCCGTGCAGGGCCTCCAGAGGGCCGTAGCGGACGCGGGCGGCGCGCAGGGCGATCTCGACGCTCATGACACGATCCGGCCTCCTTCCATGGTGTGCACGGTGTGGGCGAGACCGGCGACCAGGTCCGGGTCGTGCTCGACGACGAGGACGGTGAGGCCGTCGGCGGCGAGGGCGGCCAGGATCCGGGCGAGGGCGTCGGTCTCGGCGGCGTCCAGACCGGCGGACGGCTCGTCCAGGAGGAGGGTGTGCGGGCCGCCGGCGAGGGCGCGGGCCAGTTCGACGCGGCGCAGGGTGCCGGTGGGCAGGTCGGCGGCGGGGTGGTGGCGGACAGCGCCCGCGAGGCCGAGGAGGCGGAGGGCCTGTTCGGTGGCGGCGGGGTCGTGCCGGGGCAGGTGGCCCTGCTCGGCGCCGAGGCGCACGTTGTCCTCGACGGTGAGGGACGGGAAGACCGCGAGCTGCTGGAAGGAACGGGCGACGCCGAGGCGGGTGCGGGCATGCGCGGGGCGGGCCGTGATGTCGGCGCCGTCGAGGGTGACGCGGCCCGCGGTGGGGCGGAGGGTGCCGGCGAGGCAGTCGAAGAGGGTGCTCTTGCCGGCGCCGTTGGGGCCGACGAGGGCGGTGACGCGGCCGGGGGTGAGGGTGAGGGTGACGTGGGAGAGGGCGGTGAGGCCGCCGGGGTAGGTGTGGGTGAGGTCGTGGGCGTGGAGCCGTGCGGGTGCGGGTGCGGGTGCGGGTGCGCGTGTGGGGGCCGGTGCCGGTCGGTGGGGGTGCGCCCGGCCTCCGGCCGGGCTGGTGTCCCGACCCTCCCCCGGAGCTTCGCCTGGGGGTACCCCCCTCTCGCTTCGCTCGCCCGTGCGACGAATGAATCCGACTACGGGTCCACCTGCGGGTGGGGCGGCGCCGTCGGCGACTGCGGTGGCGTCTCCGCGGCGGCGCGGGAGCCATGACGTCAAAGGCGGGAGGCGGCCCGTCAGGGTGGCCAGGATGCCGATCGTGGCTGCTGCCACGCCGCCCCTCGTACCCGCGTCCAGGCCGACCAGTAGGGCCGCGGCCGCCAGGGGGGAGAGGAGGCTGTCGGCGCCGAGGACGATGATCGCGGCGAACCAGAGGAGGCCGTGGAGCGGGTCGTAGGCCTCCGGGTCGAAGGCGCGCAGGCCCATGCCCAGGAGCCCGCCGCCCAGGGCCGCCAGGGCCGCGCCCAGGACGAAGGCCAGGACCTTGAGCAGGCTCACCCGTACCCCGGTCGCCTCCGCGCCCGCCTCGTGGTCGCGGAGCGCGGCGAGCGCCCGGCCCGTCCGGCCCCGGCGCAGGGCGGCGACCAGGAAGAGGCAGCCGGCCAGGACCACGAGCTCCAGGGCGTAGTAGCGGCGGTCGTCCGCGAAGCCCGCCGGGCGGCCGAGTTCCAGGCCCGCGGTCGCGTACGGCTGCGCGAAGACGAACCGGCTCACCGCCACCCCCACCGCCAGCGTCACGAGTGCCAGGGCGAGGCCGTGCCGTCGGATCGCCGGCCAACCCGTGATCAGGCCCAGGGGCGCCACCAGGAGGACCGCCAGCGCGAGCGCCGCCAGCTCCGGGACGCCGCCCGCCGCGAGCAGCGCCGTGAACAGCGCCCCCAGACCCGCGTAGGCCGCCTGGCCGAGCGCGATCTGGCCGCCGCGGCCCGTCACCACCACCAACGACAGGAGCACGATCGCGAGCGCCGGCACCTGGACGGAGGTGTGCAGGTCCGTGCCCGCGAAGCCCAGGGGGAGCAGGAAGAGTACGGCGACCGTGAGCCAGACACCCGAGGGAGTCCTCGGGGCGACCGTCGGTGGCGGCAGCGCGTCCCGGCCCCGGCCCCCGACCCCCGGCACCACCAGTGCCGCCACCAGGAGCGCCACCACGAACAGGTTCGCCCCCAGCGCCTGGACCAGCGGACCCGCCCAGCCCTCGGGGTGCAGGCGGGTCAACTGCGCCTGCGCCACGCCCAGGGCCAGGGCCGTCACGACCGCGACCGGCAGGCTCCGCATCCGGGCCACCACCGCGACCGCGATCACCTCGACGACCAGGAGGGGCATCCCGTACGGGTCCAGACGTACGTAGGGCGCCAACAGCACCCCCGTCAGGCCCGCCGTGCACGCGCCGAACGCCCAGCCCGCCGCCGCCACCTGGTCCGCGTCGATCCCGCCCAGCATCGCCAGCGGCCGGTTGTCCACCACCGCCCGCAGCTCCCGCCCGAACCGGGTCCACCGGGTCACCGCGCCCACCGCCACGGCCAGCAGGACCACCGCCGCGAGCTGCGTCCACGGATCGTCGCCCAGCAGCACCGGGGCGTCCGCCCGCGCCCCGGTGCCCCACAGCAGCGCCGCCCCGCCGACCAGCAGCACGAAGACCCCGATGGAGGCCACCAGGGTCTGCGCCGGGTTGGAGCCGAGGAGCGCGAGCGGCCGGAACACCGCCCGGTCGAGGACCAGACCGATCCCGGGCGCGACCACGAGCAGCGTCACCAGGGCGCCCACGGGGAGCGGCCAGCGCCACTCGACCACCAACTGGCGCAGGACGTACGCGCAGACCATCGCGATGGCGCCGTGTGCCAGATTGAGCACCCCGGTGGCCCGGTAGGTGACGATCAGTCCGATGCCGGTGAGCGCGGCGGCGCTGCCGACCGCGAGGCCGGCAAGGGTGAGGTCGTACGTCAGCGAGGCCACGGCTCACACACCGGACAGGGGTCGAGCTCCGCCTCCCCGGCCGGTTCGGCGTCCGCCCGGCCCGCCACCAGCGGGCAGTCGGGGCGGTGGGCCAGTGTGCCGCCCGGCACACGGACCGGGGGGTCGGTGGAGGAGGGCGGGGGAGCGGGCTCCTCCCAGGCCTCGGTCCGGGTGGCCTCCGGGCCGCGCTCCGCCGGGGTCCCGTTCCTCGCCGCGCAGGCCACCAGGACCGCCCCCGCCACGATCAGCGCCGCCCCCGGCACCGTGCAGGAGGCCAGGTAGGGCAGCTGGCGCTCGGCGAAGCGTTCGCCGGAGATCCCGTACCAGCCCAGGACGCAGAGCACCGCTCCTCCGGCGACCGCCGCGAGGCCGCCCCACAGCAGGACCCGGGATGTCGGCACGGGACCTCCCTCGACTCTGCCCCCGACATCCTTTTCGCCCGTGATCGCGCCTCTCTTACGGATTGTCTCTTCCTTGCGCTATGCCCGGAACCGGCTCACCCTGGAATCATCAGGCCGCCCGGCCCCGACGGACACCCGGTGGTGAGCCATATGGTTCTCAAGCGACGTGGTCGACGTTCCCCCCTCGCGGCCCTCGCCGCCGCCTCGGTCCTCGTGCTCGGGCCCGTCCTCGCGGGCTGCGGCGACGACGACGCCGGCGACCCGCTCCCGACGGGTACGCGCCCCGCCGCAACCGAGCCCGCCGACCCCGCCGCCGCCCGGGCCGAGATCACGAAGAACTGGACGGCCTTCTTCGACCCGAAGACCCCGATGGAGGAGCGGGCGAAGCTGCTGGAGAACGGCGAGCAGATGCGGCCGGCACTTGAGGCGCTCCTGCAGAACCAGGCCGCCTCGGCGGCCACGGCGAAGGTCACGCAGATCGAGTTCACCTCGCCGAACGACGCGAACGTGACCTACGACCTGCTGGTCAGCGGAGCCACCGCCGTGCCCGCGTCCAAGGGCACGTCCGTCCTCCAGGAGGACGTCTGGAAGGTCTCCACGAAGACCCTCTGCGGCCTCGCGCAGCTCAGCGGTGCGACCGTTCCGGGGTGTTGAGGCCGCCGCGGCGCTGCTCCTCGCCGCGCTGCTCGCCCTGGCCACGGCGTGCGGCAGCCGGCTCCCGGAGCGCGCGTTCGAGACGCGGCCCACCGCCACTGTCCCCTCCGGCGGTGAGCCGCTCCGCGTCGGCATCATCTCCAGCGCCACCAGCCCCGTCGGCGGCGACGCCCTCACCGGCCCGAGCGAAGGAGCCCGCGCCTGGTTCGACGCCCTCAACGAGCGGGGCGGGATCAACGGCCGCCGGGTCGAGGTCGTCACCTGCGACGACGGCGGCAGCGGCGTCGGCAACAACGCGTGCGTGCACCAGCTGATCGACGAACGGAAGGTGTTCGCGCTGGTCGCCACCACCGCCCTCGACTACGCCGGGGCCCCGCTGGTCTCCCAGGCCGGTGTCCCCGACATCGGGGGCCAGCCGCTCACTCCCGCGTACGAGACCTATCCGCATCTGTACGGGATCTACGGCAGCCTCGCCCCGCGCACCGGAGAGGCGCCCGGCTGGGACGGCGTCCTGTACGGCGGGACCGAGGTCTACCGCTGGTTCAAGCGCGAGCACTCCGCCCGTACCGCGGCCGTCGTCGCCTACAACCAGGCCGCGTCGACGGCGTACGCCCGGCTGATCTCCGAGGGGTTGCGGGCCGAGGGGTACCGGGTCGTCGACGAGCAGGTCGACTTCGCCCTGCCCAACTTCCGCGCCGTCGCGGCCGATCTGCGGGCGCAGGGCGCCGACCTCGTCTTCGACGCCCTGGACACCCACGGCAACGCCCGGCTCTGCGAGGCGATGGAGGCGCTCGGGGTGAAGGTCACCGCCAAGGTGACCAACGTGCAGAACTGGTCCTCGACCGTGCCGCGCGACTACGCCGACTCCCCGTCCTGCCGGGCCTCGCTCTTCGTCACCGGCTCCAGTCGCAACCACGCGGACACCGGGCACCCGGCGGTCCGTGAGTTCCGGGCGGCGATGGGCGACCGGCCGCCGACGCAGTGGCAGTTGGAGGGCTGGGCGGCCGCCATGTGGTTCACCGACGCGGCGCTCTCCTGCGGGGACCGGCTCACGCGCGCGTGCGTCGAGGAGTACGTCAACCGGGACGAGCCGTACACCGCGCGCGGGCTGCTGCTGCCCGTCCGCTTCGAGAAGCTCCCCGAGCCGCCGAAGACCCGGGAGACCTGCCTCTCCGTGGCCCGCTGGCAGGACGGCCGGGGCTGGGTCACGCAGGGCGACATGAACACCGACTGCGCCACCGTCCCCCAACTCGGCTACCGGCCCTGAGGAGAACGGCCGTGAGGAGACCGAGTGTCAGGAGACCGAGTGTCAGGAGACCGAGTGTCAGAAGACCGAGCGTCAGGACACCGGCCGTCAGGACACCGGCCGTCTGCCGGGGAGGCCGAGCCAGTACAGTCGCCCTTCACCGACCAATTGACCAGGGGGAACCGGCAGCCCGATGCGCATCTCCTTTCTGCTCCACAACGCGTACCACATCGGTGGGACGATCCGGACGACGTTCACCCTCGCCCAGGTGCTGGCCGAGCGGCACGAGGTGGAGATCGTCTCCGTCTTCCGGCACCGCGACCAGCCGGTGCTCGGCGTCCCCTCCGGTGTGACCCTGCGTCACCTCGTGGACCTGCGCAAGGACAGCCCCGACTACGACGGCGAACACCCGGACATCTCCCGCCCCGCCCGCGTCTTCCCGCGCGGCGACGGCCGCTGGAAGCAGTACAGCGCGCTCACCGACGCCCGGATCGGCGCGCACCTGGCGTCCGTCGAGGCCGACGTGGTGGTCTCCACCCGGCCCGGACTGGGCGTCCACCTCGCCCGGCAGACCCGGCGCGGCCCGGTCCTCGTCGGCCAGGAGCACCTGACCCTGGACGGCCACACCTACCGGCTGCGGCGCGAGCTCGCCCACCGGTACGCGGTCCTGGACGCCGTCACCACGGTCACCGAGGCCGACGCCCGCTCGTACCGGACCCGGCTGCGGCTGCCGGGCGTGCGGATCGACGCGGTGCCCAACAGCGTCCCCGCGCCCGCCCTTCCGCCCGCCGACCCCGCCTCGAAGATCGTCGTCGCGGCGGGTCGGCTGACCCCGATCAAGCGGTACGACGTGCTGGTGGAGGCCTTCGCCACGGTGGTCGCGGCCCACCCGGACTGGAAGCTGCGGATCTACGGCGAGGGCGACCAGGGCGGCAACACCAGGCCGGCGCTCACGCGGCAGATCGAGCGGCTCGGCCTCGGGGAGAACGTCTTCCTCATGGGCATGGCCAGCCCGATGGAGCCGGAGTGGGCCAAGGGCTCCATCGCCGCCGTCACCTCGCGGCGCGAGTCCTTCGGCATGACCCTCGTCGAGGCGATGCGGTGCGGCCTTCCGGTCGTCTCCACCGACTGCCCGTACGGCCCGCGCGAGATCGTCGAGGACGGCGTCGACGGCCGTCTGGTGCCCGTGGACGACGTCTCGGCCGTGGCCCGGGCCCTGCTCGAACTCATCGAGGACGACGAGCTGCGCGCCAAGACCGCCCGGGCCGCGCTCACCGCCTCCGAACGCTTCGACCCGGCCCGGATCGCCGCCCGCCACGAGGAGATCTGGAGCGAACTCGTCGCCCGGGGCACGAGCGGCCGCACCCACGGCCGGCTGAACGAGGCCCGGCACCGGGCGGTCGGCACCCTGGTCGACGCCGCGTACGAGCTGAAGCGCCGGATCGGGATCCTCGTCCGCCGCTTCCGCTGACCGCCGCCCTCCCGCGGGGCGGTGGTCGAGGACCGTATCTGTCCGCGAGGGCTGGCAGACTCGGCGCCATGCTGGAAACGTCCGCACGGCTGCTGCGCCTTCTCTCGCTGCTCCAGGCCCATCGTGAATGGTCCGGCGCCGACCTCGCCGACCGGCTCGGGGTGACCACCCGGACCGTACGACGGGACGTCGACCGACTGCGCGAACTCGGCTATCCGGTCAACGCCAGCCCTGGCACGGGCGGCGGCTACCAGCTCGGCGCCGGCGCCGAGCTGCCGCCGCTGCTGCTCGACGACGACGAGGCCGTCGCCGTCGCGGTCGGGCTGCGGACGGCCGCCGGGCAGGGCGTCGAGGGCGTCGGAGAGGCCTCCGTACGCGCCCTGGCCAAGCTGGAGCAGGTCCTGCCGGGCCGGCTGCAACGCCGGGTGAGCACCCTCAACGCCTTCACCGTGCCGATGCTGCGCACCCCGGCGACCCAGGTCGACCCGGCCGTCCTGACCGAACTGGCCAACGCCTGCCGGGACAGCGAGCGGCTCCGTTTCGAGTACCGCGACCACGGCGGCACGGCCACCCGCCGCACGGTCGAGCCGCACCGCCTCGTCTGCACCGAACGCCGCTGGTACCTGGTCGCCTGGGACGCGGACCGGGCCGACTGGCGGACGTTCCGGGCCGACCGGATCGACCCGAAACCGCCCCACGGCCCCCGCTTCCCGCCCCGCGAGCCGCCCGCCGAGGACCTCGCCGCCTACGTCGCGAAGGGCATCTCCGGCGCGGCCTACGCGGCCGAGGCGACGATCCGGCTGCACGTCCCGCTCGCCGAGGCGGCGTCGGCCGTGGGCCCGATGGACGGCGTCCTGGAGCCGGACGGGGACGGCGCCTGCCTGCTGCGCGCGGGCGCGGGCAGCCTGGCAGGCATGGTCGTCCATGTGCTGATGCTGGGTTTCGAGTTCGAGGTGGTCGCCCCCAGGGAGCTCGACGACTGGGTCCGGATGCTCAGGGACCGGCTTTCTCGCGCCGTGGACCGCTCGGAGCGGTGAGCCGCATCCGTTCGAAGGTCGCGAACTCCGGGTGGTGCAGATCGAAGGCCGGCGCCTCGGAGCGGATCCTCGGGACCGCGTCGAAGTTGTGGCGGGGCGGCGGGCAGGACGTCGCCCACTCGAGGGAGCGGCCGAACCCCCAGGGGTCGTCCACCTCGACCGTCGGCGCGTAGCGGGCGGTGCGCCAGACGTTGTAGAGGAACGGCAGCGTGGAGGTGCCGAGCAGGAACGAGCCGATGGAGGAGACCGTGTTGAGCGCGGTGAACCCGTCGGCGTCCAGATAGTCGGCGTACCGCCGGGGCATGCCCTCCGCGCCGAGCCAGTGCTGCACCAGGAACGTCATGTGGAAGCCGACGAACAGGGCCCAGAAGTGGACCTTGCCGAGGCGCTCGTCGAGCATCTTGCCGGTGAACTTGGGCCACCAGAAGTAGAAGCCGGCGAAGGTCGCGAAGACGACCGTGCCGAAGACCGTGTAGTGGAAGTGGGCGACGACGAAGTACGAGTCGGTGACGGCGAAGTCCATCGGCGGCGAGGCGAGGACGACGCCGGTCAGCCCGCCGAAGAGGAACGACACCAGGAACCCGACCGCCCAGAGCATGGGCGTCTCGAAGGAGAGCGAGCCCTTGAGCATCGTGCCGGTCCAGTTGAAGAACTTCACCCCGGTCGGCACGGCGATCAGGAACGACAGCAGCGAGAAGAACGGCAGCAACACCGCCCCGGTGACGAACATATGGTGCGCCCACACGACCATCGAGAGCCCGGTGATCGCCATGGTGGCGGCGACCAGGGTGGCGTAGCCGAAGATCGGCTTGCGGGCGAAGACCGGGATGATCTCGCTGATGATGCCGAAGAACGGCAGCGCGATGATGTAGACCTCGGGATGGCCGAAGAACCAGAAGAGGTGCTGCCACAGCAGCGCCCCGCCGTTCCCGGGCTGGAAGACCACCGAGCCGAACCGCCGGTCGGACTCCAGGACGAGCAGCGCGGCGGCCAGGACCGGGAACGCCATCAGCACCAGGATCGCGGTGAACAGGACGTTCCAGGTGAAGATCGGCATCCGGAACATCGTCATCCCCGGCGCCCGCATCCCGACGATCGTCGCCAGGAAGTTCACCGAGGTGAGGATCGTGCCGAAGCCGGAGAGCGCCAGCCCCATGATCCACAGGTCGATGCCGATGCCGGGGGAGCGCTCCAGGCTGTTGAGCGGGGCGTACGCGGTCCAGCCGAAGGCGGCGGGCCCGCTCGGCACGAGCAGCGAGCCGAGCACCATCAGGCCGCCGAAGAGGAACAGCCAGTACGAGAACATGTTCAGCCGCGGGAAGGCGACGTCGGGGGAGCCGATCTGGAGCGGTACCAGCTCGTTGGCGAAGCCGGCGAAGGTGGGCGTCGCGAAGAGCAGCAGCATGATCGTGCCGTGCAGCGTGAACGCCTGGTTGAACTGCTGGTTGTCCAGCAGCTGGATCCCGGGGCGGGCCAGCTCCGCCCGCATCAGCATCGCCATCACGCCGGCGGCCAGGAAGAAGAAGAACGAGGTGACCAGGTAGAGGTGGCCGATCTTCTTGTGGTCGGTCGTGGTGAGCCAGTCGATCAGGACCCGCCCATGCCGTTCCCGAGGTGATTCGACGGCCGCGGTCGCGGTGTCGGTGCCCATCGATGCCTCCGGTGGTCCGATCGTCCGGACATGATGCGCGCCCGGGAGGCGGGGACGCGGGAGGCGGGCCGCCGGGCTGCTCCGGTCGGCCGAACGTGTGCGCGTGATGCGGGGAAATTGTGAATACCGTGAGGTCGTCGCGTACCGCTGAATTCGCCTGACCGGGCGGCGCGACCGAATTCCGGAAGCCTTCGGGGGAACTGCCGGAACGGACCTGCAATTGCCGGAGATTCGGCTGGAAACTGCCCTTACGGGTGACGGTGCTCGTGTCAAACATATGTCGAGAAGCTGTGACACAAGCGTGACCGGTAAGGGACTAACGTGAGCCTCATGACACCCAAGCCGACCTCCCCCGTACCGCCGGAAGACTATGTGGGTCTCGACCGGGAGCACGCCGAACGGCTCGCCCGTGACCACGGCTGGACCGTGGTCCGTTCACTGCCACCGGGCTCGATCGTCACGATGGAGTACCTGGAGGGCCGTATCAACTTCGAGGTGACGGACGGCACCGTCACGCGCTGCTGGCTGGGTTAGGAGCTGGTTCACGAGGAAGGGCCCCGGCGCGGAGCCGGGGCCCTTCCCTGTGCCGTCCGTACGCCCTGGCGGGCCGTGGGTCAGCCGCCGGTGAGCGGCCGCGAGTGCCCCGGGCGGCGGCTGCCGGTCGGGGTGACCGGCGTCCGCTCCGAGCGCGCGCCGTGCCCCGCGTGCCCGGCATGGGCCGTGTGCGCCCGGGGGGTGGTGAGCGGCGGCGCGAGACGGCCGTCCCCGCGCACCGCGGACGAGGCCCGCCCGCTGTGGGCGCCGACGATCTCCCGGACCGGCTCCTCGGCCGCGGCCGGGCGCTGCGGGTACAGCGTGGTGCGCGGCCCGCCCGTCGCCACGGGCAGCGAGGGGACCAGTCGGCGGCGGGCCCGCAGCTGCTCGCGCAGCCGGTCGCGGGCGCTGAGCACGATGGCCTCCGCGCGGCTGATCAGCGGCTCGCACCAGGGCAGCGCCAGCAGGATGAGCAGCCCGGCGGCCCAGCCGAGCAGCACGTCGCTCAGCCAGTGCGTACCGATGTAGACGGTGGTCAGCCCGACGCCGAGCGCGACCACGGCGGAGAGCGCCGAGAGGTAGCGCCTGGCCCGTGGCGTGGTCGCCAGATAGGCCAGGATGCCCCAGGTCACGACCGCGTTGGCGGTGTGGCCGGAAGGGAATATATCGCCACCCGCGAAGAGTTCGGCCGAGCCGATCTGCGTCGCGTAGTGGGGACCGAGGCGGCCGAGTCCGAGCTTGACCGCGCCGACGGTGACATTGAGCAGGAGCAGGGCGGCACCGAGGGTGAGCAGGGGCCGCAGGGTGTGCTGGCGCCAGGAGCGCCAGCCCAGCCAGGCCGCCACCATCACGGCCGTCGGGCCGCGTTGACCGAGGACGACGTAGTAGTCGAGGAAGGCGTGCAGGTCCGGCCACTGCTGATAGGGCCGGAAGAGCATGATCTTCCAGTCGAGGGTCACCAGCCACGTCGAGAGCAGCACGGCCACGACGATGGCGAGATAGAACGCCAGCGTCCCGCCGAAGAGGGCGAGACGCGTGCGGGTCATCCGCGGGACCTCTATCTTCGGCGGTTCCGGCTCCCGGTCCAGCCGGGCAAAGATGTCGGTTCGCACCCAATCGACGTTACAGGGAGTGAGTGTCGACCTTGGTCGATCCGGTGTCTTCGTGATGACGATGTGATGTGGAGTAGGTCTCAGGGCGGGGGTTATTCCTGGCGTCTGTCTGAGAATCCGATGACCTTGTGCCCTATTGGGCGCAGTCGACTTTACGGAAGTCTGTTTGTACGTCACGGAAATTTCCCAAACGGTTGTACGGGCGGAATTCGGCGCGACGCACGGCCCTGGTCGAGTGGCGTACGACACACCCGGCGGTCCGCCGGGGTGAGAGCTGCACCACGCGCTCGTGCCACGAACTCGCGTACGCTGACGGCTCACTCGCCCGTCGATGCCGGGCCGCCCCGAGGACCCGAACCCCGGCCGGCGCCCGCCGAGTGCGAGGGCTTCACCTGGGAGGTACGTACATGCAGCGGACGATCACGGCCGGAGCACGGCTCCGCGCCGCCGGCGGCGGTGCCAACCGCTGGGTCGTCCTCGTCGTCCTCTGCGTCAGCCTGCTGCTGGTCGCGCTGGACGCCACCGTGCTCCACGTCGCCGTCCCCTCCCTCACCGAGGACCTGCGCCCCAGCTCCACCGCGCTGCTCTGGATCGTCGACGCCTACCCGCTGATCTGCGCCGCGCTGCTGATCCTCTTCGGCACGCTCGGCGACCGGGTCGGACGGCGGCGGGTCCTGCTCCTCGGTTACGCGCTCTTCGGCGTCGCCTCGGCCGTCGCCGCCCTCGCCACCGCCCCCGGCGTCCTGATCGGCGCCCGCGCCCTCCTCGGCGTCGGCGGGGCGATGATCATGCCCGCCACCCTCTCGATCCTCCGGGCGGTCTTCCCCGACCGGCGCGAGCGGGCCACCGCCATCGGCATCTGGACGGCCGTCGCCGCGGTCGGCGCCGCCACCGGTCCCGTGCTCGGCGGCTTCCTGGTCGAGCACTACTGGTGGGGCTCGGTCTTCCTGATCAACATCCCGCTGATGGCGCTGATCCTGCCGCTCGGCCGCTGGCTGCTCCCCGAGTCCAAGGGCCGCGACGACGGCCCCTGGGACGTCCTCGGCGCGCTGATGGCCGCGGCCGGTGTGCTCGGCGTGGTCCTCGGGGTGAAGCGGATCGGCGCGGGCGAGAACCTGCTCGCGCCGGCGACCTGCGGCCCGCTGCTCCTCGGCGCGGCGCTGCTCATCCTCTTCGTACGGCGGCAGAAGCGCCGGGCGCACCCGCTGATCGACATGCGGCTGTTCTCCCGGGCCGCCTTCACCACGTCCGTCGGCTGCATCGTCCTCGCCATGCTGGCCCTGGTCGGCCTGGAGCTGATCGCTGTCCAGTACCTCCAGCTCGTCCTGGGGCTCAGCCCTCTGGAGACCGGGCTGCGACTGCTGCCGCTCACCTTCGCCGCCATGGCGGCCGGCGCCACCGGCTCGTACACCCTGCGCCGGATCGGACCGCGCCGCATGGTCGGCTGGGGCTTCGTCCTCACCGCCGCCGCCGTGCTGCTGCTCGTCCTGATGGGCCAGCACGACCGGCCGCTGCTGCTCACCTGTGGCTTCGTGCTGCTCGGCTTCGGGCTGCAGACGACCCTCTTCTCCGCCTACGAGTCGATGCTCAGCGAGGCCCCGCCGGAGAGCGCGGGCGGAGCGGCGGCCATCGGCGAGACCTCGTACCAGCTCGGCGCGGGCATGGGCATCGCGCTGCTCGGCAGTGTGATGAACGCCGCGTACGCCCCCGGCCTCGCCTCCGTCCCCGGGGTGCCGGCCGAGGCGAGCCGGGCTGCCGCGAACTCACTCGGCGAGGCCTACCAGATCGCCGACCACCTCGGCGGCACGGCCGGCGGGGCGCTGTACCACGCGGCCCGGCACGCCTTCGTGGACGGCCTGCACGTCACGCTCTTCGTCAGCGCGGGGCTGCTGCTGGTCGGTGCGCTGATGGCGCTGCGACTGCCCCGCGTCATGGAGTGCACGGTCGATCCGGAGGACCTGGTGCGACCGGTCCCCGAGGAGGCGGCCCCCGAGGAGGTACGGGTGCCGGCCAGCCGGGAGCCGGTCGAGCCCGCCGGTTCCGGCCGCCCGGCGCACTGAGTCGCGCCGGAGGCACCGGCCGGCCTTCGGTGGGCGTACCCCGGCGTCACCGCCGGACGGCGCGCCCACCGCTCAGCTCTGGTTGAAGAAACCGTCCTGCGCACGCCCCGCGGGGTCCCCGCTGATGATCTGCGTGTCGGCCGGGGTCAGCAGGAAGACCCGCGTCGCCACGCGCTCGATGGAGCCACGCAGACCGAAGGCGAGACCGGCGGCGAAGTCCACCACGCGCTTGGCGTCGGAGGGCTCCATGGCCGTGAGGTTCACGATGACCGGGACGCCGTCCCGGAAGAGCTCGCCGATGCCCCGGGCGTCCCGGAACCCGTCCGGGGAGACGGTCGCGATCCGGCGGCCCTGCTCCTGCGCCGAGTCGGACGCCACCCGGACCCGGGGGTCCGTCACCCAGGCGTCGCCGCTGTCGTTACCCTCGGCGTACTCGTCGTCGTAGTAACGCTCGTCGTTGTCCTCGACGAGTCCCAGCCAGGCACTCGCCTTGCGCACCGATCCCATGGACGCCTCCTTTCAGCGCGGTCACTTGTGGTTCCGCATTCCCTATCGTCGTCCATCATGCGGATCCCGCGCCAAGTGGATAGTCGGCGCGCGCGGGTTTCGTGACGGTACTGGTGCAGAAAGTGAGGCCCAGTTTCTGGCGATTCGTCAGGAAACTTGCGGTATGCGGGGCCTGACGGAGGTTCCGGACGGGCTGTGCAACTTAAAATATGAAAGTCGGGCCAGAAGGGTGACCGTCGGAGCGTCCGGGTGAACGGGACGGTCGCTACGATGCCCGGCACACCGCTGCACACGCACATGCGCGCGACTCACGGGGGAGTCTCTTGTTCGGAATCGTCAGGCCCTGCACGCACCGGCTCACCGAGGGCCTCAAGGTCGAGTGGATGGCCCATCTCTGCGGTCTCTGCCTGGCACTTCGGGCCGACCACGGGCAGTTCGCCCGGGTGGTGACGAACTACGACGGGCTCATCGTCTCGGTCCTGACGGAGGCTCAGACCGGGCCGGTGGAGGGCATACGCCGGACCGCGGGCCCCTGCCCGCTGCGCGGGATGCGCACCGCGCCGGTCGCCCAGGGCGAGGGCGCGCGGCTGGCGGCGGCCGTCTCGCTGGTCCTCGCCTCGGCGAAGGTCCGGGACCACGTCGCCGACCGGGACGGGCTGTTGGCCCGCCGCCCGGTCGCCGCGGCGGCCCGCCGGGTCGCCAGGTCCTGGGACCGGGCGGGCGCGCGGACCGGGCGCGCGCTCGGCTTCGACACCGCCGTCCTGGTGGACGCCGTGGACCGGCAGACCGGCATCGAGACGCTCGCGGGCCTCGGCACACCGCTCCTCGCCGTGACCGAACCGACCGAGACGGCGACGGCCGCGGCCTTCGCGCACACCGCCGTCCTCGCGGGCCGGCCGGGCAACGCCGCACCGCTCGCCGAGGCGGGCCGGCTCTTCGGGCGGCTCGCCCACCTGCTGGACGCGGTGGAGGACCGGGAGGCCGACGCCGCGTCGGGCGCCTGGAACCCGCTCACCGCGACCGGCACCTCACTCACCGAGGCCCGCCGGCTCGCGGACGACGCGCTCCACGGGATCCGCCTCGCGCTGCGGGACGCGGAGTTCGTGAACGGCCGACTGGTGCACATGCTGCTCGCGCACGAGCTGAAGGTCTCGGTCGACCGGGCCTTCGGTACGACGAGCTGCGCGCACGGGGTCGGTACCCCCGGTGCGTCCCATCAGCCCGGGCCGTACGCTCCGGGCCCGGCGCCCGGGAACCCGTACGCGCCCGGTGGCCCGGGTGGTCCGGGAATGCCGCCGCCCGAGCCGCCCAACCGGCGTCGGGGCCTGCTGGCCGGCTGTGCGGTCTGGCTGGGCCTGGCGTGTACGTGCCGGCTGTGCTGCGGGCACGAGGACCCGTGGAGCCGGGAGCGCCGCGAAGGGCTCTGCAACGACATAGGCAACTGTTGCGACTGCTGTGACTGCTGCAGCAACTGCTGCGGCGAGGGGGACGGCTGCTGCGGGGACTGCGACTGTGGGTGCGACTGCGGCTGCTGAGGCACCGTGGCCCGGGGCACGGGGGTGACGCGGAACGCGCCCGTCGGTCCTCGCCCTCCTGCGCGACCGAAGCGTCGTACCCCAGGCTTCCCGGGCCCGTATGGAAAGCTGACTCACCATGCGTACGGACAGCACCGGCAGCACCGATCCCGGGCAGGACTGGCAGCACTGGCACGAGCAGCGCACCGCGGCGGTCGCCTCGTCGTACGGTCCGCTCTCCCTCACCGGCACGTACTGGCTCTCCGACTACCCGGAGGGTCGAATTCCGGCCGTTCCGGGGCGGTGGCGGGACGAGGTCGACGAGGTGGTCCTGACGGCCGGCGCCGAGGACGCCATCACGGTCGACGGCGAGCCCCTGATGGGCAGCGTCCGGCTCACGGCCGACCACGCCCCGATCCACGAGTCCCGGGTCGAGTCCGCGGGCCGGCGGCTCGTCGTCATGAGCCGCGAAGGGCTGTGGGCGGTACGGGACTTCGACCCCGAGTCAGCGGCGCGGCGCGCCTTCAAGGGCATCGAGGCCACCCCGTACGACGCGCGTTGGGTGGTGCCCGGCACCTTCCGAGCGTACGAGCGGTCCCGGAGCGTCCGGGTGGAGAACGCGGACGGCAGGGAGCGCGGGCTCGGGCTCTCGGGCGAGCTCTCCTTCGAGCTGCACGGCGCCGAGCACACCCTTCAGGTCGCGGTGGAGGACGACGGCACGCTGTGGGCGGTCTTCGCGGACGCGACCAGTGGCCGTGACAGCTACCGGTTCCGTTTCCTGCGTCCCGCCGCCCCCGCCCCGGACGGATCGGTGACGGTCGACTTCAACCGCGCGCTGCTGCCGCCGTGCGCCTTCGTGGACCACTTCATCTGCCCGTTCCCGCCGCCGGGGAACACGCTCGACACCGCCGTGCCGGCGGGGGAGCGGCGGCTGGTCGAGGGCTGACCTGGTCGTTCTGTCGTCGGACGGCGTGCGAGGGGCGACGGTGGCCGTGCGGCCGCGGACGCCTCTTCCGTATGCGCTCTTGTGCGGGCGGCCACGCGGGGCCACTATCCAAGCCGGTGCATGTCAGGAACACATCACCTGACGGCGCCTCACGGGCCCGCACCCACGGGCCCCTCCGCTTTTCCCATGAGGAGAGTCAGTGAGACAAGTGAGGACCAAGCGCATCCGACTGCTCGCCGTAGCGGCAGGCCTCGCCGCCGCCACCACCCTCGCCCTGCCCGGCGCCCACGCGGCCCCCGTACCCGGGCCGGCCGGCGCCGCCCAGCTCGCCCGCGCCGACGCCGCCGTCCTGAAGGCCGACGTCGGCGGCACGGCCTGGTACGTCGACCAGGCCTCCGGCAAGGTCGTCGTCACCGTCGACTCCACCGTCTCCGACGCCGAGATCGCCACGATCCGCCGGACCGCGGGCGCCGACGCCGGCGCCCTCAAGGTCGAGCACACCCCTGGCGTGTTCACGCCCCTCCTCGGAGCGGGAGACGCCATCTACGGCAGCGGCTACCGCTGCTCGCTCGGCTTCAACGTGCGCAGCGGCAGCACGTACTACTTCCTCACCGCGGGCCACTGCGGCAACGTGGTCAAGACCTGGTACGCCAACTCGGCCCAGTCCACGCTGATCGGCCCCACCACCGGGTCCAGCTTCCCGGGCAACGACTACGCGCTGGTCCGCTACGACAACGCCTCGCTCGCCCACCCGGGCGGCTTCACCGCGGCCGACGCCTACGTCGGCGAGTCCGTCAAGCGCTCCGGCTCCACGACCGGCACCCGCAGCGGCACCGTCACCGGCCTGAACGCCACGGTCCACTACTCCGGCGGCGGCACCGTGCGCGGCATGATCCAGACCAACGTCTGCGCCGAGCCCGGCGACTCCGGCGGTGCGCTCTACGACGGCACCAAGGCCCTCGGCCTCACCTCCGGCGGCAGTGGCAACTGCTCCACCGGTGGCACCACCTTCTACCAGCCGGTTCCCGAGGCACTCGCCAAGTACCGGGTCAGCCTCTACTGATCTCCCAAATCCCTCTGACCGCTCGGTAGTTGAGCGTCCAACGGCCGAAAGGCGCCCTTGCGGCGCCGACCCGGGCGGCCCGAGACTCCCCCACAGCGCCGGCCCCTGGCCGCGCCTCACGGGTCCGACACCCCACGACGGACCCCCGAATCCCCCTGGAGGGACGCGAAGTGAGGATCAAGCGCACCACCCCCACGAGAACCATCCGTCTGCTCGCCGTCGCGACCGGCCTCGCCGCCGCAGCGGCCGTCGCGGTTCCCGCGGCGAACGCGCAGACGACCCAGACGTTCAGCGCGTCGCAGCTCTCCGCCGCGGGCGACGCCGTACTCGCCGCCGACGTGGCCGGTACCGCCTGGCACGTCGACCAGGCCACCAACACCCTGGTGGTCACCGCCGACTCCACCGTGTCCGCGGCGGAGATAGCCGAGATCAAGCGCGAGGCCGGCGCCAACGCCGGGGCGATCCGGGTCGAGCGCACCCCCGGCAAGTTCAACAAGCTGATCTCCGGCGGCGACGCCATCTACTCCAACACCGGGCGCTGCTCCCTCGGTTTCAACGTCCGTGACAGCGCGGGCGCCTACTACTTCCTGACCGCCGGGCACTGCACCGACGGCACGGGCACCTGGTACGCCAACTCCGCCCGCACGACCGTACTCGGCTCCACGTCGGGGTCCAGCTTCCCGAACAACGACTACGGCATCGTCCGGTACACCAACAGCAGCATCACCAAGTCCGGCACGGTCGGCAGCGTGGACATCACCAGCGCCGCGAACGCCACCGTGGGCATGTCCGTGACCCGTCGCGGCTCCACCACCGGCACCCACAGCGGCTCGGTGACCGGCCTCAACGCCACCGTCAACTACGGCGGCGGCGACATCGTGTACGGCATGATCCGCACCAACGTCTGTGCCGAGCCCGGCGACTCCGGCGGCCCGCTCTACTCCGGCAGCCGCGCGATCGGTCTCACCTCCGGTGGCAGCGGCAACTGCTCCAGCGGCGGTACGACCTTCTTCCAGCCGGTGACCGAGGCGCTGAGCGCGTACCGGGTCAGCGTGTACTAGGCGGAGGCCACTCTCCGTAGGACCACGATCTGAACAGATGTCAGGTCCCCCGGCCATGTCGTGGCCGGGGGACCTGACGCGTGGACTCGTGGTGGTGAGAAGCGCGACGGTCCGGCAGCGCGGACCGAGACCGGTTCAGGTCACCCCGCGGCCCCGCCCGCGGCGCCGAGTTCGTCGGCGATCGGCTCGGTGCCCGGCTTGGGCTTGAGCGAGGACATGACCAGCGTGACCGCGGTTCCGACGACCGCCCAGGCGGAGAGCACCAGGAGCGAGGCGGTGACGTCGTTGCCCCTGAAGTACGCGATCGAGCGCGCGGCCCAGGTGCCGGCGCCCGGGGGCAGGGCGGGGCCGATCGCCTGCCAGAACGGGGGCAGCATCGGCAGCGGGAACGCGCCGCCCGCGCTCGGATTGCCGGCCACGACGATCAGCAGGATCGCCAGGCCGATGCCGACGATGCCGAAGACCGACTGAAGGGCGAGTGTGGCGGCGCCGACCGCGAAGACGACCAGGGCGCCCAGGCCCCACAGGGCCACCACGCTGCCGGGCAGGGCGCCCAGGATCGGGCCGACGATGACCGCGCCGCCGAGTCCGCCGAGGATCGCGTAGAGCGCGAGGGCGCCGAGCCGGATGACCGCGCGCTCCCGGTTCGCGGGGCGGGAACCGGCGCTGATGGCGAGGATCGCGGCGCAGATGTAGCCGCCGACGCACCAGCCCACGACCAGGTAGAAGGCGGAGAGGCCGTCGAAGTCCTGGGGCGAGGCGGGGGCGATGTCGACGGTTCTGACGGTGCGTCCGTTGGCCGCCTCGACCTTGGTGAAGAGCGTGTCCAGGGCGGAGGAGAGCACGGTGCCGCCGCCGGAGGCGACGAGCAGGGTGTCGGTGGTCCCCGCCGGGTTCACCAGGAGGGCGCCGTCGATGTCCCGGTTCAGGATCTGCTTCCGGGCCTCGGCCTCGTCCGTGAGGGTCCGGGGGTCGAGCGGTTCGCCGGGGAGTCGCTCCACCTGGCCGACCAGCTGGGCGGAGACCTGTGGGGGCGCGACCACGCCGAAGGGGACGTCCTTCGGCTTCGGGTTGTGGAGCGCCCCCACGTACGAGGCGATGAACAGCAGCTGCAGGGCGAGGACGCCCACGACCAGCAGGGCGGCGCGGGGGGTGACGGCACTCTTCAGTTCGTCGACGAGGCTCATGCCCCCCACGCTCCGGCGAGAGAAGTGATCGCGCAGGCGGGATGGGGCCGAACGGATGAGGCGTGTCGAGCCTCTCGCCCGGGAATCGCTGATGTGTTCGAATCAGGTCGCCGACCAGGGTCGATGAGGGGGTACAGTAATCGAACGAGCGTACGATGAACATATCGGGTGAATCGGCGAAAAGGGGTGGAGTGATGGAGGTGCGACATGACGGGCTTCGCCCATCTGCACGTCGCGTCCGGTTACTCCGTCCGCTACGGCGCCGCCCACCCCGAGCACCTCGTCCGGCGGGCGGCCGAGCGGGGCGTACCGACGCTCGCGCTCACCGACCGGGACACCGTCACCGGCGTCGTCCGGTTCGCCCAGGCCTGCTCCGAGAGCGGTGTCCGGCCGGTCTTCGGCGTCGACCTGGCGGTGGAGGCCCTCGCACCCCCGCCGCCGGCCCAGCGCCGCCGTACCCCCGCACGCGGGGGCGCGCACGTCGTCGAGCCGCCGCTGCGGTTCGTGCTGCTCGCACGGGACAAGGAGGGCTGGGCGCGGCTGTGCCGCATCACCTCGGCCGCCCACGCCGATGCCGTGTCCGGTACGGCGCCGGTGGTGCCGTGGGAGGCGCTGCGCACCTACGGCGGCCCCGGCCTGACCGTGCTGCTCGGACCGCTCTCGGAGCCGGTACGGGCCCTGGCGGCGGGCCGCGAGGACGTCGCGATGAAGCTGCTGGCCCCCTGGCAGGAGATCTTCGGCAGCGGACTCGGGCTGGAAGCCGTGGCGCACCAGCCCTCCGGCACCGGGCCCGGGTCGGTCCGGCTGGCCGCCCGCACGCTGGCCCTCGCCGACCGCACCCGTACCACCGCCGTGCTCTCGAACGCCGTGCGCTACGCCGACCCGGACCAGCACCGGCTCGCCGACGTCCTGGACTCCGCGCGCCTGCTGCGGCCGATCGACCGGCGCCGCCTGGACAGCGGGCAGCGCTGGCTCAAGGACGAGAGAGGGATGACGAACATCGCGCGGCTGATCGCCGAGTGCGCGGGCGCGAACCCCGCGCGAGCCCGCCGGCTGCTGGCCGACACCGCCGCCGCGGCGGCCGCGTGCGCCGTCGACCCCGTCGCCGACCTGGGAATCGGTACGCCCCACTTCCCCGAGCCGGGCGTGCTCGGCGCGGAACCCGGCGCGGACGGCGCCGCCCGGCTGCTGCGCGAGCGGAGCGAGGCGGGCCTCGTCCGGCGCGGCCTGGACCGTGACCGCGCCGCGCTCGACCGCCTCGACGACGAGCTCGCGGTGATCTCGCGGATGGGGTACGACTCGTACTTCCTCGCCGTCGGCCAGGTCGTGGCCGACATCCGGGAGAAGGGCATCCGGGTCGCGGCCCGGGGCTCGGGCGCCGGATCGATGGTCTGCCACGCCCTCGGCATCGCCACGGCCAACCCGCTCGACCACCGCCTGCTGTTCGAACGCTTCCTCAGCGTGCGCCGGAGGTCGCTGCCCGACATCGACATCGACGTGGAGTCCGCCCGCCGCCTGGAGTGCTACGACACGATCTTCGACCGGTTCGGCAAGGAACGCGTCGCGGTCACCGCCATGCCCGAGACCTACCGCGCCCGCCGCGCCCTGCGCGACACCGGCCTCGCCCTCGGCATCGCACCCGCGGACATCGACCGGATCGCCAAGAGCTTCCCGCACCTGCGGGCCTCCGACATCACCGGCGCGCTCGCCGAACTGCCCGAGCTGCGGGGGCTCGCGGCCGAGGCGCACCGGTACGGGCCGCTGTGGGAGCTGGCCGAGGGCCTCGACTCCCTGGTCCACGGCATGGCCATGCACCCCTGCGGCGTGGTCATCAGCGACGCGACGCTCCTGGACCGGCTGCCGGTCCAGCCGACCCCGCAGGGCGACTACCCCATGGCGATGGCGGCGAAGGAGGAGATCGAGGTACTGGGCAACATCAAGCTGGACGTCCTCGGCGTCCGGATGCTCTCCTCGATGACCCACGCGGTCGCCGAGATCGAGCGGGTCACCGGCGACCACATCGACCTCGACGACCCCGCACAGGTGCCGCTCGACGACGTCTTCGCGTTCAAGCTCATCCAGGAGAGCCAGACCCTCGGCCTGTTCCAGCTCGAATCGCCCGGCCAGCAGGACCTGCTCTCCCGGCTCCAGCCCCGCGATCCGCAGGACGTCATCGCCGACATCAGCCTCTTCCGTCCCGGCCCGGTCGCCGGCGGCATGCCCGAGCGGTACATCGCCGCACGGCACGGCGGCACGCCCGCGTACGCCCATCCCGACCTGGAGCCGGTGCTCGCCGACACCTACGGCGTGACCATCTGGCACGAGCAGATCATCGAGACGCTGTCGGTGATGACCGGCTGCGACCGCGCGCTGGCCGAGGTCGCCCGGCGGGCGCTCGGCGACAAGGCCAGGCTGCCCCGGATCCGGGACTGGTTCCACCACCTGGCGAGCGCCCGGGGCTACAGCGCGGAGGTGCGCGAGCAGGTCTGGAAGACGGTCGAGGCCTTCGGCGCCTACGGCTTCTGCCGGGCGCACGCGGTCGCCTTCGCCGTACCGGCGCTGCAGAGCGCCTGGCTCAAGGCGCACCACCCGGCGTTCCTGCTCGCCGGTCTCCTCGAACACGACCCCGGGATGTGGCCCAAGCGGGTGCTCGTCTCCGACGCCCGCCGCCGTGGCGTGCCGATCCTCCAGGTCGACGTCAACGACTCCCGGGTGCGGCACACCGTGGAGAAGGCCGACGGGGACCGGTGGGGCGTACGGCTCGCCCTGTCCGCCGTGCACGGCATCAGCGAGGAGGAGTGCGCGCGGATCGAGCAGGGGCAGCCCTACGGATCGCTGTCGGACTTCTGGCAGCGGGCCCGCCCCAGCCGGCCCGTCGCCGAACGCCTCGCCGAGATCGGCGCCCTGCGCTCCCTCCACGACGGCCGCCTCACCCGACGTGATCTGCTGCTGCAGATCGCCGAACTCCACCGGCAGTCCCGCACCCGGTCCGCGAGCAAGGGCCAACTGCCCCTCGACGCGGGCGCCGTCGGCGGGGCGGAGCCGAGCGGTCTGCCGGAGATGACCGGACGCGAGGCCCTGAGCGCCGAGCTGAACACCCTCGGCATCGACGTCTCCAAGCACCTGATGGAGCACCACCACCGGCTGCTGCGCGAGATCGGCGCGACCGACGCGGCCCACCTGGCCGGGATGCGCGCCGGTCAGCAGGTCCTCGTCGCCGGGGTGCGGGCCTCCACCCAGACCCCGCCGATCGCCAGCGGCAAGCGGATCATCTTCGTCACCCTGGAGGACGGCTCCGGCCTGGTCGACCTGGCCTTCTTCGAGGACTCCCACCCGGCCTGCGCGCACACCGTCTTCCACAGCGGACTGCTGCTCGTGCGCGGCACGGTCCAGGTGCGCGGCACCCGCCGCACCGTCGTCGGCACCATGGCCTGGGACCTGGACGAGATCGCCGCCGCCCGCCGCGACCGGGGCCCCGAGGCCGCGCTCGCCCTGCTCGGTGCCGACCGGCCGCACCCCACGCCTGCCCAGCCGCACCGCGTCCTGGTCAACGGCACGACGGGCGCGCGCCTGCATCCGTACGCCGATCTGCAGCCGGCCGGCAGCCGTTCGGCCGATCTGAAGAAGTTCGGCTACACGAGCCCCGGGAGCGCGGGATGACGGTACGTCAGCGGCACATCGCCCACCTCCATCTGCACCCGGCCCCACCGCACACCGCGTTGAGCGAGGCCCAGTACGGAGACGTAATCAAACTGGTGTCTGGTGTTACGCCGCATGTGCAGGCCGTCCCGCCCCAGGCCGTCCAACTGGACCTGACCTCGGCGCTCCGCTACTTCGGCCTGTCCCCTTACGACGTCGTCCAGTTGGCCAAGCTCCGGCTGAAGGCCCTCTACGACATCGACAGCAGCGCCGGGCTCGCGAGCAACCGCATGCTCGCCGCCATGGCCGCCGACGCCTCCGCGCCCGGCGAGACGACCTGGGTCCGCGCCGACGAGGCCGAGGAATGGCTCTACCCCCGGCCGGTCACCGCGCTGCCCGGAATCGGGCGCGCCACGGCCGACTCGCTCCACCGGTACGGACTGCACACCATCGGCCAGGTGGTCGAGCTGCCTCCGGCGACCTTGCAGCGACTCCTCGGGGCCGGCCCCGCCCGGCTCCTCGCCGAGCGCGCCCGCGGCCACGACCCGCGCCCGGTCACCCCGTCGGAGCCCGCCGCGTACCTGAGCGCCGACCTCGTCCTGGAACGGGACTGCCTCGACCCGGCGCAGCACCACCGGGCGGTCCTGGGGCTCGCCGACCGGATCGGCCAACGCCTGCGCGGCGAGGGCCAGACCGCCGGGCGGCTCACCCTGACCGTGCGGTACGCCGACCGCAGCTCCACCACCCGTACGCGCGCCCTGCCGGAGCCCACCGGCCACTCGCCGGCCCTCGCCGCGACCGCCCTGGGGCTGCTGGCCGCCCTGGGCCTGCAACGGGCCCGCGTCCGGGCGTTCGCGCTCCGCGCCGACGGCCTGCTGCCCGCCGACAGCGCCTACCGTCAGCTCTCCCTGGACCCCGGCGACGCCCGCGCCCGCGCGGCCGAGGCCGCCGCCGACCGGGCGCGCCGCCGTTTCGGCCCGGAGGCCGTCCGCCCGGCCGCGCTGGCCCGCTGACCGCCGCCGTGTAGGCCGTGTTGACGAGAAGTCAGTTTTTACCGCCGCGTAACTTCCCAGTCGAGGCTACTCGTGCGTAGCTTGGCGTGAAGCAGAGCATCCCCACTTGTGGTCCGGGCCGCAGGGCTTACTGCCGTCGTTCGTTCCTGATTTCCCTTGAGCCGCAAGGAGATCGCACGATGCTGCCCTGGAAACACGCGCTCAGAACCCTCTCGGTCCTGCTGCTGACCGCCGCCGCGACCCTCGCCCCCACCGCCTCGGCCCAGGCCGCCCCCGCCCAGGCCGCCGCCTCCAGCCGCGGCTGGAACGACTTCTCCTGCAAGCCCTCGGCCGCCCACCCGCGCCCGGTCGTCCTGGTCCACGGCACCTTCGGGAACTCCGTCGACAACTGGCTGGCTCTCGCCCCCTACCTGGTCAACCGGGGCTACTGCGTCTTCTCGCTCGACTACGGCCAGCTGCCGAACGTGCCCTTCTTCCACGGGCTCGGCCCCGTCGCCAAGTCCGCCGAACAGCTCGACGTCTACGTGGACAAGGTCCTCGCGGCCACCGGCGCCCCCGAGGCAGACCTCGTCGGGCACTCGCAGGGCGGCATGATGCCGCGTCACTACCTGAAGTTCCTCGGCGGGGCCGAGAAGGTCAACGCGCTCGTCGGGATCGCCCCCGACAACCACGGCACGACCCTCCTCGGCCTCACCCAACTGCTGCCGCACTTCCCCGGCGTCGAGGACTTCGTCTCCGAGCACACCCCGGGCCTCGCCGACCAGATCGCCGGCTCCCCGTTCCTCACCCGGCTCAACGAGGGCGGGGACACGGTCCCGGGCGTCACGTACACGGTCATCACGACCAAGTACGACCAGGTCGTCACCCCGTACCGCTCGGGGTTCCTCTCCGGCCCGAACGTCACCAACGTCGTCATCCAGGACAAGTGCGCCCTGGACCTCTCGGAGCACGTGGCGATCGGGACCGTGGACCGGGTGACGTTCCACGAGGTGACCAACGCCCTCGACCCGGCCCACGCGACCCCGACCACCTGCGCCTCCGTGATCGGCTAGCGCCAGGCGCCAGGCGCCAGGCGCCAGGCGCCCGACGCTCGGCGTCAGCGCGCGGCGCGGCGGCCGCTCCGGCGGATCGCCCCGAAGAGCACGGCCGCGCCGAGCGCCAGAACGGCGGCGCCACCCATCGCCAGGTACGAGGTGGTGGCGTCGCCCCCGGTCTCGGCGAGCCGCTCGCCCGGTTCGGCGCCCGCGGCGGCGGGCGCGTTCGGCGCGGCGGAACCGGCGGGCTCCGAGGCGGCCGGCGTCGAGGTCGCGGGCGTCGAGGGCGCGGGCTGGGAGGCCTCCGGCGCCGCGGCCGTCGCCTGCGCGCCGGTCCCGGCGTGCTGGTCGCCGTGCCCGCCGTGCTCCACGGAGGACTGGTCCTTCCCGTCCTCGATCTCCTCGTCGGTCGGCGCGGACGCCGTCGGGGCCGTACCGGCGCTGTCCTTGCCGAACACGACGTCGGAGCAGGTGTAGAACGCCTCGGGGGAGTCGGAGCGCTGCCAGATCGAGTAGATCAGGTGGCGGCCGGACTTGTTCGGGATCGTGCCGTCGAAGACGTAGTCGCCGTTCTCCATCCGGGGGTCGGTCACCGTCGCGAACGGCTTCGCCTCCAGGTCCGACCACTTCAGCGGCTTCGAGGGGTCGTAGCCGTCCTTCGTCACGTACAGCTCGAAGGAACCCCGGTGCGGGGCGGTCCCCTTGTAGCGGAAGGTGTGCTTGCCCGACGCGAGCGTGCTGGCCGGCCAGTCGCCGCGCGCCAGGTCCAGACCCCGGTACTTGTCGTTGCCGGCGCTGCACAGCTTGCCGTCCGCGATCAGGTCGCGGTGCTTCCCGGCGGCGTTGGCGATGTTCACCGCGTTCCAGTCGTAGAACGCCTGCGCCCCGCTCGCCGCGACGGCCGCCTTGCACGCGGCCGACTTCGGGCTCTCCGGCCCCTCCGCGTAACAGGCGGAGACCCGGCTCACCGGATCCGTCATCGACCCGTGCGCCACGGCGGGCGCGGCGGCGAGCCCGGCGAACGCGAGCGGCGCGACACCGAGGACGAGGGCGGCGGACGCGGTACGGCGTGCGGTCATGGTGAACAACTCCTTCGAGGGGGGACCTGCGTGGGGGGTTGCTCAGCAAGCTAGCCGCCGAGAACCGCGAAATCGGCTGTGAGAAGGGGGTGATGGCGATCCTTATGGTCGCTTTAAGGAGCGGCTAAGCGGCCCCTCAGACACCCGCCCGGCCACCTGCCCTCGGTCGGCCCCCGCAGCCCCCGCGGCCCCCTTCGGCCCTCGCAACCCCCTCGGCCCCCGCAGCCCCCGCGGCCCCCTTCGGCCCTCGCAACCCCCTCGGCCCCCGCAGCCCCCTCGGCCCCCTCGGCCCCCATGGCCCCCTCGGCACCCTTGGGCGCCCGCCCCGCCGCGCCGCCGTCAGCTCAGGCGGCGGTAGCGCCGCTCCGGGCGTCCTGTCCCGCCGTAGCGCAGGGTGATCTCCACCCGGCCCGTCTCCGCGAAGTACTCCAGATAGCGCCGCGCGCTGACCCGGGACAGCGCGCCCGCCTCCGCGCACTCCGTCGCCGACAGCCCCTCCGGGTGTGCCCGCAGGATGCCGTCCACCAAGTCCGCCGTCGGGGCGGCAAGGCCCTTGGGGAGTTCGCGCGAGCCCGGCGGGCGGGTTCCGAAGATCTGGTCCACGTCCTCCTGGCGCGCCTCGTCCAGCCCGTCCAGGCGGGTCCGCAGCGAGGCCACGTGCCGCAGCTGCTCCTGCAGCGCGGCCTGGTTGAACGGCTTGATCAGATAGTGCAGCGCCCCCGCCCGCAGCGCCGAGCGGATCATGCCCGCGTCCCGCGCCGCCGTGATGAACAGGGCGTCCACCGCGAGACCGGACCCGCGCAGCTCGCGCAGGACGGAGATCCCGTCCATGTCGGGCAGGTAGATGTCGAGCAGGACGAGATCCGGGCGCAGCCGGTCGGCGAGGCGCAGCGCCTCACCACCGCTGTGCGCGACCCCGACGACGGAGAAACCGTCCACGGTCGACACATAACGGCTGTGCAGCTTCGCGACCATGAAGTCGTCGTCCACCACCAGCACCTTCGTCACGCCGCCACGCTAGGTCGCGACCACAAGGACCACAACGTCCGTTGATTGCGGAAGAGAGACAGGTTCTTAACGCGCGGGCAACATGTGGGCCACTTCACACATCTATCGAGAGGCGGCACACGTGCGTCTGCGCACCCCCCTCGCCCTGCTCGGGGCCGCGCTGCTGGTGTTGGTGGGGCCGCCCCTGCTCTCCGCCGGCAGCGGCTCCGACACCGGCACCCAGATCCCGGGCCTGCGGTTCATGGTCCCCAACACACCCGGCGGCGGCTACGACATCACCGCCCGCACCGCGGCGAAGAACGCCGAGGACGCCGGTCTGACCACCGACATCGAGGTCTTCAACCTGCCCGGCGCCGGCGGCACCGTCGGCCTGACCCGGCTCGTCGGCGAGCACGGCAACGGCAAGGTCGCCATGTCCATGGGCCTCGGCGTCGTCGGCGCGGTCCACACCAACAAGACCCCGAAGACCCTCGCCGACACCACCCCGATCGCCCGGCTCACCATGGAGCCCGACATCGTCGTGGTCGGCAAGAACTCCCCGTACCGGACCATGCGGGACCTGATCACCGCCTGGAAGGCGAACCCCGGCAAGCTGCCCGTCGGCGGTGGTTCCTCGCCCGGCGGACCCGACCACCTCGCCCCGATGCTGATGGCCCGTGCCGCCGGCATCGCGCCGAAGAGCGTCAACTACATCCCCTTCGACGGCGGCGGCGAGCTCCTCGCCTCCATCCTCGGCGACAAGGTCGCCTTCGGCGTCTCGGGCCTCGGCGAGTACCTCGACCAGATCGAGTCCGGCGAGCTGCGCCTGCTCGCGGTCACCGGCCCCGAGCGGGTCCCGGGCCTGGACGCGCCCACCCTGCGCGAGGCCGGGCTCGACACCGAGTTCATCAACTGGCGCGGGATCGTCGCCCCGCCCGGCCTCTCCGACGCCGAGCGCGACAAGCTCGTCGGTCTCGCCACCAAGCTGCACGACTCACCGCAGTGGCGCGAGTCGCTGAAGAAGAACGGCTGGCACGACGCCTTCCTGCCCGGCGAGCAGTTCGGCGCCTTCCTCGCCGCACAGGACAAGCAGGTCGCCTCCGTGCTGAAGGAGCTGGGACTGTGACCACGGCCACCGACAAGCGCTCCTCCTGGCTGCGCGAGCACTCCGAGCTCGGCGTCAGCCTCCTCCTCTTCGTCATCGGCGTCCTCGTCCTCACCGACGCCCTCACCATGACCGTCGACATCGCACAGCGCGGCCCCGTCGGCCCCAGGACCGTCCCGGTCGTCGTCGGCGCCGGTCTGCTCGTCGTCGCCGTCCTCCTCGCCGTCGACGTCCTGCGCGGCGGCCGGGGCGAGTCCGAGGGCGGCGAGGACGTCGACCTCTCCGAACCCAGCGACTGGCGCACGGTCCTGCTCCTCGCCGGGGTCTTCCTCGCCTTCGCCGTCCTCATCGGACCGGTCGGCTTCCCCGTCTCCGGAGCCCTGCTCTTCTGGGGCGCGGCCTACGCCCTCGGCAGCCGCCACCTCCACCGGGACCCGCTGATCGCCGCCGGACTCTCCCTCCTCACCTACGTCGTCTTCAACAACCTGCTCGGAGTACCGCTGCCCGGCGGCCCGCTGATGGGAGTGCTCTGACCCATGGACTCACTGAACTCCCTGATCGACGGCTTCGGTACGGCCCTCACCCCGATGAACCTGCTGTGGGCGGCCATCGGCGTGCTCCTCGGCACCGCCATCGGCGTCCTGCCCGGCATCGGCCCCGCCATGGCGGTCGCCCTGCTGCTCCCGGTGACGTACGGGCTCGAACCGACCGGCGCCTTCATCATGTTCGCCGGCATCTACTACGGAGCGATGTTCGGCGGCTCCACCACCTCGATCCTGCTCAACACCCCCGGCGAGAGCGCGGCCGTCGTCGCCGCCCTGGAGGGCAACCCCATGGCCAAGGCCGGCCGGGGCGCGCAGGCGCTCGCGGCGGCCGCCATCGGCCACTTCGCCGGCGGCATGATCGGCACGCTGCTGCTCGTCGCTCTCGCCCCGACCGTCGCCGCGCTCGCCGTCGACATCGGCGCGCCCGACTACTTCGCCATCATGGTCCTCGCGTTCATCGCGGTGACCTCCGTCCTCGGCTCCTCCCGGATCCGCGGCCTCGCCTCGCTGCTCATCGGCCTCACCCTCGGCCTGGTCGGCCTCGACCAGATGACCGGGCAGCAGCGCCTCACCTTCGGCTCGCTCCAGCTCGCCGACGGGATCGACGTCGTGATCGTCGCGGTCGGCCTCTTCGCCATCGGCGAGGCGCTGTGGGTCGCCGCGCATCTGCGGCGCACGGCGGGCGAGGCCATCCCCGTCGGACGCCCGTGGCTCGGCAAGGACGACGTGAAGCGCACCTGGAAGTCCTGGCTGCGCGGTCCCGTCATCGGCTTCCCGTTCGGCGCGATCCCGGCCGGCGGCGCGGAGATCCCGACCTTCCTCTCGTACGTCACGGAGAAGCGGTTCTCCAAGCACAAGGAGCAGTTCGGCAAGGGCGCCATCGAGGGCGTCGCCGGACCCGAGTCCGCCGCCTCGGCCTCCGCCGCCGGCACGCTCGTCTCGATGCTCACCCTCGGCCTGCCGACGACCGCCGTCGCCGCCGTGATGCTCGCCGCCTTCCAGCAGTACGGCATACAGCCAGGGCCGCTGCTCTTCGAACGCGAACCCGACCTGGTCTGGGGCCTGATCGCCTCGCTCTTCGTCGGCATGGTCCTGCTGCTCGCGCTCAACCTGCCGCTCGCGCCCGTCTGGGCCAAGCTGCTGCGCATCCCGCGCCCGTACCTCTACGCCGGCATCCTCTTCTTCGCCGCCGTCGGCGCGTACGCGGTCGGCGGCGAGGCGCTCGACCTGGTGATCCTGCTGATCATCGGTCTGATCGGCTTCGGCATGCGGCGCTACGGCCTCCCGGTCCTGCCCGCCGTCATCGGTGTCATCCTCGGCCCGGCCGCCGAACAGCAGCTGCGCCGCGCGCTCCAGATCAGCGACGGCTCGCCGGCGGGCCTGGTGAACACCCCGTTCTCGGTGACCGTCTACGCCGTGATCGTCCTTCTGCTGGCCTGGCCCCTGCTGAAGAAGGTGATCATCCGCCGCCGTAACGTGTCGGCATGATCCACGACATCCGCCCCGCGACCCCGTCCGACGTGCCCGCCGTGCGGGCCGTGACCGACGCGGCCTTCACGCACTACATCGACCGGATCGGTCTCGTACCGGCCCCGATGGAGTACGACCACGCCGCGAACGTGGCCGCGGGGAGGGTGTTCGTCGTCGGCGACCCGGTGACCGGCCTCGTCGTGGTGATCCCCGAGGCCGACCACCTCTATCTCGACGAGATCGCCGTCCACCCGGACGCCCAGGGCACCGGCCTCGGCCGGGCGCTCCTCGACTGGGTGGACGCGCGGGCGCGCGGACTCGGCCTGCCCGAGGTACGGCTGCTCACCAACGCGATGATGTGGGAGAACCAGAAGCTGTACGAGCGGTACGGCTACGAGCTCGTCGAGCGCCGCCTGGACGGCCCGTACGATCGTATGCACTACCGCAAGCGGCTGTGAGTGGCGGCCTCAACTCGCCCCCGATAGGGTGAGTTTCGGACAGTTCATGGCGTGATCCGGTATCCCTGGCGGGCGATACACCCCCCCACCCGAAGGGATCACCCCATGCGTCTCCGTCTCGCCCTCGCCCTCGGCTCGCTGCTGGTCGCAGCGGGCGCGGCCACGGCCACCGCCCACACGGGCTCCGTCGACACCCTCTCCGTCGACGCGTACGGAACCGTCGCCTCCGACGGCACGGTCACACTCTCCGGCACGTACCGCTGCCTCGACGACAGCGCGGGCCCGGTCTTCATCAGCAGCACGCTCGTCCAGCAGGACCGTTCGGCCGGCATCGGCGGCACCCGGGCCGTCTGCGACGGCCAGCTCCGCGACTGGTCCAACACGGCCGTCGTGAAGGACCCCGCCTACCGGTCCGGCGCCGCCCGGGTGCAGGCCTCCCTGATGCAGCTCACACCCTCGGGCCCGATGGGCCTGCCGACGCCCGGCTTCCTCGCGGTGGAGGAGGCGGACGTCATCCTCGGCTGACGCCGAGCAGCCGGACCAGCCCCTCGCGGCCGAGGCGTTCGAGCTCGTCGAGGGCCGCGACGGCGCGGGCCGCCGCCTCCGGGTCGGCGGCGGCCAGGCCGCTCGCCGCGAACTCGTCCTCGTCCAGCCGCAGCACCTCGCTGCCGTCCGCCGACACCCACAGATCCAGGTCCAGGTCCTCGACCACGACCTCCAGGCCGTTGACGGCGGCCGGCCGGGTGATGTCGCAGTACCACCCCTTGAGCATCCTGTCCGAGGACCGGACCTCCTTGACCGCGTACCAGCGATCACGCCAGTAGTGCTCCACGAACACGTCGCCCGGCTCGAACCGTACGAAGCCGAAGTCCCGCACACCCTCGGCGGCCCAGGGGGCGCGCACGGTCAGCCGCGAGCCGTCGTCGGCGACGACCTCGGCGGGGTACCGGATCTTCGTCCGCCCCGCCTTCACGAGCACGACCTCGACGTCGCTTCGTGCCTGCCGATCGACGTCCACCTGGTTCTCGACGTCCACGTGGTCCTCGACCTCAACCGAGCGCCCGGACATGGCGCACCTCCGTCGCGCAGATCTCGTAGCCGAACCACCTGTTGATCGCCAGCATCGGCTCGTTGCCGGCATCGTTCCCGGTGAACGCCTCCGTGCAGCCCGCCGCGCGCGCCCGGTGCAGGGAGTCGTTCTTGGCGAGCTTGGCCAGCCCCCGGCCCCGGAACGCCGGGTCGGTGCCGGTCATCCCCGTGCTGTACTTGCCCCGGCCGTCGGTCTGGGCGGCGGTGAACGCGGCGGGACGGCCGTCGACCAGCGCGACCGTGGTCAGTTCGGGGTCGAACAGCGGGTGGTTCCACGTGGTCGCCAGCCAGTGCTCGTAGTCCGTCAGCTCGGCACCGACATCGCCGGGCTCGTCGGCCGTCGTCACGGCGTCCAGCACGAACAGCGGACGGGGGTCGGCGGCGAACGCTGCGGCCGGCCGCAGCTCGACGCCGGTCGGCGGCTCCTGGAGCGGAGGCAGGCCGGCGGTGAGGTCGAGGCGGAGGAAGTGCGCGGAACGCCGGGCCTCGTATCCGTGCCGTTCGGCGAAGGCACGGAACTCGGGGACGTCGAGCACCCAGCTGTAGAGCGTGGAGGCCCCGCTCTCCGCGAGATGCTCCTCGGAGGCCCGCACCAGCAGCGTGCCGGCGCCGAGGCCCCGCTTCTCCGGATGGACGTAGACGTTGACCGAGCCGACTCCGGGCTCGGGCGCGTCGTGCGCGACGCGGACCTGGGCCGTGCCGACGATCTCCCCGTCGACCTCGGCGACCAGGGGGCGCGCGTGGGCGTCGGGATGGGCGTGCGCCCAGTCGAAGGCGACCTGGGTGCCGCTGGCGAGCATGAACGGGAGCGCGGCGCGCCGGACACGGGCGAAGGCCTCGGCGTCCTCAGGACGTACATCTCGGACGATCACAGTCATGGTGCCGCACCGTATGCGGGGGAGTGGCGAGGCCGCCTCCCATTTTCCCCCGGGGCGGGGGCAGAATCGGCGCGTGACATTGCGAATCACTGTGGACACGGCCTCCTCGACCGCCCCGTACGAACAACTCCGCGCCCAGATCGCGGAACGCGCCCGCTCGGGCGCCCTGCCGGTCGGCTACAAGCTTCCGACGGTACGGGGGTTGGCGGAGGACCTCGGACTTGCGGCGAACACGGTCGCCAAGGCGTACAAGTCGCTGGAGTCGGACGGCGTCATCGAGACCCGGGGCCGCCTCGGCACGTTCGTCGCGGCGGCGGGCGACGCGGCGGCCCGCCGGGCGGCGAGCGCGGCGGCGACGTACGCGACGGAGGCCAAGCGCCTGGGCCTGACCCGAGAGGCGGCGTCGGCGGCGATCTCGGACGCCCTGCGCGCGGCGTACGGGGGCTGATCCCCGCCGGGACACGGGACGCGGCGGGGGATCCCCCTGGGGCCAGGTCGCAATACGGCACCGGAGTTGACCCTCTGGCGCCAAGCCGCGGGCACGGCCCCGGGGGTTGCCCCTCGGGGCCCTCGCTACAGGTAGAGCCCCGCCTCCGGCGCACGGGACTCCGGGATGCCCGCGGGCGACGTGCCGCGCCGCAGCGCGAACAGCTCCGCCAGCGTCGCGCCCTCACGCCCCACGCCCTCCTCCGTACCCAGCCACCCCACGGCCTCGGACCGTGTCAGCGCGCCCACCTCGATGCGGGCCAGACACCGGCCGGGGCGGACAACGGCGGGATGGAGCCGCTCCAGGTCCTCGTTGGTGGTGACGCCGACGAGGACGTTGCGGCCCTGACCGAGCAGCCCGTCCGTGAGGTTCAGGAGCCGGGACAGCGCCTGGCCCGCCGTGTGCTTCGCCTCGCCGCGGATCAGCTCGTCGCAGTCCTCCAGGAGCAGCAGGCGCCACCGACCCTTCGCCGTGCCCTCGTCCTCGCCGATCGCGATGTCCATCAGATAGCCGACGTCGTTGAAGAGCCGCTCCGGGTCCAGGACGCAGTCCACCTGGCACCAGTCCCGCCAGGAGCGGGCGAGGGTGCGCAGCGCGGAGGTCTTGCCGGTCCCCGGCGGCCCGTGGAGCAGCAGCAAGCGGCCTGCGATGTCGTCCGGGGTGACCTTCATCAGCCGGTCCATCGCATCGGCCACCGGCGCCGTGTAGTTGGGCCGGACCTCCTCCCACGTCCCGGCGCTGATCTGCCGGGTCGTACGGTGCGGGCCGCGCCGGGGCGACACGTACCAGAAGCCCATCGTGACGTTCTCGGGCTGCGGCTCGGGCTCGTCCTTCGCGCCGTCCGTCGCCTCCTTGAGGATCCTCTCGGCGAGCTCGGGCTCCGTCGCGGTGACGGTGACGTCCGCGCCGCGGTTCCAGCGGGAGACGAGCAGCGTCCAGCCCTCGCCCTCCGCGAGCAGGGCGGCCCGGTCGTCGTCCTTGGCGGCACGCAGCACCGTCGCTCCGGCGGGAAGCAGCGTCGCCGCGGGCTTCACCCGGTCCAGGGTCGTGCTCTGCGCGTGCGGCTGCTCGCCGGTCGTGAAGCGGCCCAGGAAGAGCGCGTCGATGACGTCGGAGGGCGAGTCGCTGTCGTCGACGTTGAGCCGGATGGGCAGCGCCCGCTGCGGCTCGGACGCGGACGGGGTGGAGACGGACGGCTCGGACTCGGACCGCTCGGACGCGGACCGCTCGGACGCGGACGGTGCGGAAGGCTCGGACAGGATGGACTCCTCGGCCGGTGTGGCAGACATGGCGGCCATGATCCGGCAACGAGGCACAGCGCGCACGGTGTTTTGACCGGCAGGATCCGGGGGCCCACCGCCGGGCCCCCGGATCCTCAGAGCCCGGTCCGCCCGGCTGCCCGTACCGCGCCCCGTGTGCGGCGCACGAGCGCGTACCCCTTGGTCAGCACGCGGTCCTTCGCGAAGGACCGTCCGATCGCGTGGCCCTCGACCAGGCGGGCGAAGTCCTCGATGCCGGTGGAGCGGCGTACGGTCAGTCGTTCCAGGGCGTACGGTCCCTGGCGGCGACGCGCCGTGGTGTTGCCCACCGCGAGGGCCTGGGCGTAGCCGGCCGCCCGGACCGTCCGGCGGACGCGGCGGTCGGAGTAGCCGTACGGGTAGGCGAAGGAGACCGGCGCCCGGCCCAGCTCGTCGCGGACGATCTCCTTGCAGCGCAGGGTCTCGTACCAGAGCCGCCGGTCGTCGACCTGGTCGAGTGGCGGGTGGCTGTGGCTGTGGCCGCCGATCTCCGCACCGGCGGCGGCCAGTTCGCGCACCTGGTCCCAGTCGAGCATGGTGTCCAGGGCCCCGCCCTCGTCGTACGCGCCGCGCAGCCAGCCCGTGGAGACGAACACCGTCGACGCGAAGCCGTGCTGGGCGAGGACGGGCAGCGCGTGCCGGTGCACGCCCTCGTAGCCGTCGTCGAAGGTGATCAGGACCGGGCGCGCGGGCAGCGGCCCGCCCGTGCGCCAGGCCTCGGTCAGCTGCGCCGTGGTCAGCGGGGTGAGCCCGCGGTCGGCCACGACCGCCATCTGCGCGGCGAACGCCTCCGGGGAGACGGACAGCCGGTGCGCGGCCGGAGCGGGCTCGTGGTCCACGGCGTGGTACATCAGGATCGGCACGGGCTGGTTCACACGACCACCTCCAAAGCACCCGCCGCCTCGGGAGCGCCCGCCACCTTCGAAGCGCCCGCCACCTCCGGGCCGCCCGACGCCTTCGAAGCGCCCGACGCCTTCGGAGCCGACCACCTCCGAAGCACCCGCCGCCTCGGGAGCGCCCGCCCCCTCCGGAGGGGGCGCCGTGTTCGGGATCGGGCCCGAGGAGAAGGTCGCCCCGCCCCCGCGTGCCCGCACCGCTGCACGTACGTAGCCCCCCGTGGCGAGCACCACGCCCGCCACGATCGCGCCCGCCCGGCCCGCGCCGCCCGGTCGCCCGAGCAGCGCGTCCCTCAGTCCGCGCACCACACCGGCGGGCAACACCCGTGTGGTGTAGCGGCGTTCGGCCTGCAGGCCCCTGCTCGCGCCGACGCTCCTGGACACGAGGGCCTTCGAGAGCCCCTCGGCGTACGTCCGGGTACGGAAGTAGCCGAAGCGCTCGCGCGCGGCCGGGACCTTGTGGTGGATGACGGCCCGGTCGTCGATCAACAGGACCGCGTCGGGGAGGGCTTGGGAGAGCCGGATGCAGAGCTCGGTCTCCTCGCAGCCGAGCGGCCTGCGGTCGCCGTCCCGCCCGATGCCGGTGGCGAAGCCGCCCACGGCGTCGAAGGCCGTGCGGCGGAAGGACGCGTTGCCGCCCAGGACGTTCCGCACCCGGACGCGTCCGGCCGGGAGGCCGCGGTACGTGCAGCCGACGACCCAGTCGAACTCCTCGGGGAACCAGTCCGGCCGCCGGCCCGAGGACCAGGCGGGCACGGTCCGGCCGCCCACCGCCATGACGTGCGGGTCGTCGTAGCCCGCGGCGAAGTACCGCAGCCAGTCCCGCTCGGCCACGGCGTCGTCGTCGAGGAAGGCCACGAACTCGCCCCGCGCCGCGGCGATCCCGGTGTTACGTCCCGAGGACAGGCCGCGGGGGCCCGCGTTGGCGAGCACCCGCACCTCCTCCTCGTCCCCGAACCGCCCCACCAGCCGCGCGAGGAGCCGCTCGTTGTGGTCGACCACGAGCAGGATCTCCCGGGCCGGACGCGACTGGTTCCGTACGGAGTCGACCGCCGCGAGAATGTCCTCCCAGCGTTCCTCCGTGTAGACGCAGATCACGACGGAGAACTGACGGAGCTGACGGCCGTTCAAGAAACCTCCCTCCGAGGGACATTGACCGAGAACGCGGTCGGCCGACGGCGGGCCGCGCGTCTCACGCCCTTCTCCTTGAGGATGACCTTGAGCACCCGCAGGCCGTCGCGCACGGCGTTGAGGTTGCTGACGCCGTGGATGCGCAGGTACTCGTGGCTGGGCACCTCCTGGACCTTGAGGCCGGCCTTGACGACCCGGATGTTGATCAGGGTCTCGATCTCGAAGCCGGTGCAGTCCAGGGTGATCTCGTCGAGGCAGTGCCGCCAGAAGGCGTTGTAGCCGTAGCAGAGGTCGGTGTAGCGGGCGCCGAACTTGCGGTTGACCAGGGCGCACAGCGCCCAGTTGCCGAGCCGGCGGATCGGCGTCATGTCGTCCGTGCCGCCACCGTTGGCGAAGCGCGAGCCCTTGGCGAAGTCCGCGCCGCCGACGAGGGCGGAGACGTAGGAGACGATCTCCTGGCCGTCGGCCGAGCCGTCCGCGTCGACCATCACGATGATGTCGCCGGTGCAGGCGGCGAAGCCGCTGATGAGTGCGTCGCCCTTGCCCTTGCCGATCTGCTTGACGACCTTGATGTCGGGCCGGAGTTCCCGGGCCACGTGAACGGTGTTGTCGGTGGAGTTCCCGTCGACCAGAACGACTTCGTGGATCCAGTCTGGCAGGGACTTGAAGACGTACGGAAGATTTTCCGCTTCGTTCATCGCGGGGATGACCACGCTCACCGGCGGTGTGATGGCCAAATGCGAGGTGATCGCCTTGTATTGGGCTGCTATTCGGCTCTGGTCGACCGCTTCGTGGCCGGTGACGGCCGGGCGCAGGAACGAGCTCATGAGTGTGTTTCCCTCTCGTCCGGTGGACCGCCCACCCCCGGGCGGTCCGATGGTCTGTCCGGTGACGAAAGGGGGGTCCCCACCCGGTCCGACCAGCGACGATCGCCGTACGGCACGGGTGGGTCGGCATCTCAGTCAGCGCGGCACGCGAGCCGGCGCACGCAGACGCGCACGCCGAACTCAGCACCCCCCTACCGCGCCCCGCCCCGAGACCGTCGCGTCGCTTGAGCCCTCCCCTGAGCTGTAGCGCGACGGGTCGACGCGGGTGAGATGTACGACGGTATTGATGAATGCGACTGTATGGCAAGCCCTGAATCCGATGCTCCCGTTTCCGGTAATGGGAAAATCTTCGTCGGTCGGATACGGAAGCGCCTCGATCGGTTTTTCTCAATCCGCTTTTCTGGTGGTGTTGTTGGGGTCGGACGGAACTCCTGCGCATTGTTGTGCGAATTCAATTCGATACGCGATCCACCGGATGGCTTGATCTCGACGGTCCCTGGGGGCCTCTGACGGGGCGTCGGCAAGATCTCGCCAAATCTTCTTGGCATGGACACTTCCAGCAGGGCCGTGGCAGCTGCTACTACCTAGTAACGCAGAGATCCTGCTACAGGGAGGTTCCATGAAACTGTCCCGATTCGCGGCATTCTCGTCCTCACTCCTGCTCGGCGCCGTCCTCGCCCTCACCGGGGCGGGAGCCGCACAGGCCGCTGAAACAGCCGCTCTCGACTACGTGGCGCTGGGTGACTCGTACTCCTCCGGCGTCGGAGCCGGGAGTTACGACAGCGCCAGCGGCGACTGCAAGCGCTCCACGAAGGCCTTCCCCGTCCTCTGGAAGAACGCGAACTCACCCTCGTCGTTCGCGTTCACGGCATGCTCGGGCGCCCGAACGGGTGATGTTACGGGCGGTCAGCTCGGACCTCTCTCCGCCGCCACCGACCTGGTGTCCATCACCGTCGGGGGCAATGACGCCGGCTTCGCCGACGTCATGACCACCTGCGTCCTCCAGTCGGAGGCCGCCTGCATCGACCGTGTTAATCAAGCCAAGGCCTACGTCGACAGCACCCTGCCCGGGAAGCTCGACGCGGTGTATTCGGCCATCAGATCCAAGGCTCCGAACGCCCGGGTCGTCGTCCTCGGTTACCCGCGCTTCTACAAGATCGGCGGCAGCTGCACCGCCGGACTGAGCGAGAACGAACGGCGCGCGATCAACGGCGGAGCGGACCACCTCAACACCGCCACCGCCAAGCGCGCCGCCGACCACGGCTACACCTTCTCCAGCGTGGTCCCCGCCTTCACCGGACACGAGATCTGCTCCGGTTCGGCCTGGCTGCACAGCGTCAACTGGCTCAACATCGGTGAGTCGTACCACCCTACCGCCTCCGGACAGTCCGGTGGCTACCTGCCCAGCTTCAGGGCTGTGGCGTAGGCGTCGCGGAGCCGCTCGGGGAGGTGGCCCCGCTCGTCGGGGTCGCCTTCTCGCACGTCACGGAGAAGTCCACCCAGGGGGAGTTCTTCTCCGCCGGAGCGCGCACCTCCATCCTGATCCGGTCGTGCAGGGTGTCGTCCACCCGGTGCGTCGACTCGGTGTGCTCGACGGTCTTCTCCCGCGGGCCGCCCGCCGGGAACTCCAGCGTCCGCCAGCCCGCCTCCGCCGAGGTCCTCCCGCTCTCGGTCACCCAGCGGTACTCCACCGAGGCGGGCGTCCGCCCCACCGTGAGCGTGGCCGCGAAGGCGGGTGCCCGCTCCGCGGGTGGCGGACAGGAGCCGCTGTAGCGGTCGCGCACGGCCCGCACGTGCACCAGGACCGTCGGCGCCGGCGGCGCGGTGGTGGCGCTCGTGGTGGCGGTCGGCGTCGGGCTGGTCGTGGTGGGCGCGACGGTCGTCGGACCGGTCGCCGAGGGCGCGGTGGCCGTCGGCGTACTCGTCACCGGACCACCCCCGGTGCCCCGACCGCCCTCGTTGCGTAGCAGGGCGTACGTCAGACCGCCCGCGGCGAGCAGCAGAAGCACCACCCCGATCACGAGGACGGCCACCGCGCGCCCGGAGCGTTCCTCGGGAGCCGGCTCCTGCGGCCGCGGTGGCATCGGGAGCGGAAGGGGCGGTGTCGCACCGGACGTCGGTGCCGGGGTAGCGGTCGGTTCGTCGTCCGAGGGCCGGCGGCTCGCTCCGTACGGCTCCGAGCGCAGCGGCCCCGACCGGGGCGCACCGCCCGCACCCACCAGTCTCAACTGCCGTTCGGCTTCATGGGCTTGGAGCCGGTCGCTCGGATTCTTCTGCAACAGGCCCTCGATGACGGGGGCGAGCGCCCCCGCGCGGCGCGGCGGTGGCAGCTCCTCGTCGACGACGGCGCGCAGCGTGGTCAGGGGCGTGTCCTGACGGAACGGCGAACTGCCCTCCACGGCCGCGTAGAGCAGGACCCCGAGCGACCACAGGTCCGAGGCAGGGCCGGGAGTGCGGCCCAACGCCCGCTCAGGGGCCAGGAATTCGGGCGAGCCGATCAGCTCGCCCGTCATCGTCAGCGGGGACGTCCCCTCCACCGCCGCGATCCCGAAGTCGGTCAGCACGATCCGGCCGTCGTTGGCGAGCAGGACGTTGCCCGGCTTCACGTCCCGGTGCAGCACCCCCGCCTCGTGCGCGGCGCGCAGCGCGGCGAGGACCTCTGCGCCGATGTGCGCGGCGCGCTGCGGGGGCATCGGCCCCTCCGCGTCGAGGACGTCGGAGAGCGTCAGTCCGTGGATCAGCTCCATCACGATCCAGGGGCGGCCGTCCTCGGTGGCCACGTCGTAGACCGTCACCACGTTCCGGTGCGCGATCCGGGCGGCCGCCCAGGCCTCCCGCTCCAGCCGGGCGTACAGCCGCTGCTCGTCGGCGCCGCCGAGACCGGCCGGGGCGCGGACCTCCTTCACGGCCACGTCGCGGCCGAGGACCTCGTCCCTGGCCCGCCAGACGGTGCCCATGCCGCCCTGCCCGAGGACGTCCAGAAGCCGGTACCGCCCCGCGATCACGGTCATGGCGCGTCCCCATCCGTCGTCGGCCCCGGTCGGCCCGGGTGGAGCATTTCTGCCCCCCGGCCACGGACTTCGAACACCGCGTCAGGAACGCGAAGTGATCTTGGTGGTGGAGATCACACTCCGTCAGGTGACGACAGGTGAGGCCCCCTGCGTGCAGGATGGTTCGTGACGGTTCGGCAGGTGTTCGAGACCTGTCCAACTCACCCTGGAATCAGATGGATTCGGACAGTAGTCGTCAACCCCCGTACGAGTGCGGTGAATCCTGCCGTCGGGATACACGAGTGTCAGCGCGGAGCGATAGGGTTAACCTGCCCGGGCCGGGTGCCCTCGTTAGGGTGGGGAGTGTCATGGAACAGATAGCAATGCGCAGCAGGCCGCGAGTGCCTGCCATCACATGCGGGAGCAGCGCGACCAGTTCGCGGCTCGACCGTCATCTCGCGGTGCTCGGCGGCCCCGTCGTGCCTCAGCGTGAGGCGGCCGAGGCGACGCTGCTGATGCGCGAGCTGACCTCGCGCGACGCCACGCAGACCCACCGCAGCAGGAGCGCCCGCGTCTCGCTCTTCGCTCCTCTCCGCCGCCTCCGCCGCAGCCTCTTCGGCAGCAGGGGTTGATGCCGGGCGCCGGTCGTGCGGGTGTGGGCACACGCCTCGGACGCCCAGGGAGACCCCTGGGCGCGGCGGGTGGGCACACCCCGGACGACGGCGGGCGCCCACCCCGCTCACCCCGAAGGCCGTCAGGCCACGACACCGTCCGCCCGTAGCGCCTTCAGCTCCTCCGGGTGAACGCCCAGCTCCGCGAGCACGACGTCCGTGTCGTCCCCCAGCCCCGGCACACGCCCCATCGGGGCCTCCGGCCCGTCGGGAAACGTGACCGGCGGCAGCAGAGACCGCAACGGCCCCACCGGCGATTCCATCTCCCGCCACCGCTCCCGCGCCGCCAGCTGTGGATGGTCCGCCAGGTCCGCCACCGTGTTCAACCGCGCGCACGCGATGCCCGCCGCGTCCAGCCGCGCCAGCGCCTCCGCCGCCGTCAGCGGCGCCAGGGCCCCCGCCACCACCGCGTCCGTCGCCGCGCGGCCGGCCACCCGGGCCGTGTTCGTCGCGAAGGCCGGATCGTCCGCCAGATCCGGCCGTTCCAGTACGTGTTCCGCCAGCCGCCGCCACTCGCGGTCGTTCTGGACCGACAGCAGCACCATGCTCCCGTCGGCCGTCGGATAGGCGTCGTACGGAGCGATGACGGCGTGCGCGAGCCCCGTGCGCGCCGGGGCCGTGCCTCCGTGCATCCCATGGTGCAGCGGATGCCCCATCCACTCGGCCAGCGAGTCGAGCAGCGACACCTCCACCGGCCCGCCCCGCCCGGTCGTCCCGCGCCGTACGAGCGCGGCGAGGACACCCGCGTACGCGTACATCCCCGCCGCGATGTCCGCCGCCGGGATCCCCGACTTCACCGGCTGCTCCGCCGTCCCGGTGACCGACACGAGCCCCGCCTCGCACTGCACGAGCATGTCGTAGGCCCGCTTGTGGGCGTAGGGTCCGCCCGGCCCGTACCCCGAGACGTCGACCGCGATCAGCCGGGGATGAGCGGCGCACAGGGGGGCCGCGTCCAGGCCGAGCCGGGCCGCCGCCCCCTGCGCCAGGTTCTGTACGAAGACGTCCGCGCCCGCCACCAGCCGGTGGACCAGGTCGAGACCGCGTGCGTCCTTGAGGTCGACGGCCACCGACTCCTTGCCCCGGTTGCACCACACGAAGTGCGAGGCGAGCCCCCGGGCCGCCGTGTCGTAACCCCGCGCGAAGTCACCGCCGTCGGGGCGCTCGATCTTGATGACCCGAGCGCCCAGATCGGCGAGCTGGCGCGTGGCGAAGGGGGCGGCGACGGCCTGTTCGACCGCGACGACCGTGATCCCCTCCAGGGGGAGTGGCTGAGTGCTCATGACAGCCCTGCCTACCCCTTCCCCGCCGCGCTGTCACCGTCGCCCTCGTCACGCGGGCCCGCGCGGCGCTCACCGCCGGGCGTACCGCCGCACCGCCAGAGGCGCGAAGACGGCGATCAGTGCCAGTGACCAGAGCAGCGAGCCGGCGACCGGATGGGCCACCGGCCAGGCGGCGTCCGACGGGACGGGCGCGTTGCCGAAGAGGTCCCGTACCGCCGTCGTGACCGCCGAGATCGGGTTCCACTCGGCGACCGTCCGCAGCAGGCCCGCCATGTTGTCGGTCGGGATGTACGCGTTCGAGAGCAGCGGCAGCATGAACGTGGCGCTGCCCAGCTGACCGGCCGCCTCCTCGCTCTGCGAGGCGAGGCCCAGCAGGATCCCCACCCACGTCGCCGCGAAGCGGAAGAGAAGGAGCAGCCCGAACGCCCCCAGCGCCTCCAGTGCGGTCCCTTCGATCCGCCAGCCCATGGCGAGCCCGACCAGGATCATCGGGACCATGCCGACCGCGCTGGTCAGCAGATCGGCGAGGGCCTGACCGAGCGGTACGGCCGCCCGGCTGACCGGCATCGTCCGGAAGCGGTCCATGACGCCGCGGTGCGCGTCCTGGGCGGCCTGGAACATGCCGGTCATCAGCCCGCCCGCCGCCGTCGCCACGAGCAGGCCCGGCACCAGGTACGCCCGGTACTCGGTGCCCGGCATGGCGAGCGCGCTGCCGAAGACGTACCCGAAGAAGAGGAGGAAGACGAGGGGCATCGTCTGGGTCATGACGGTGATCGACGGGGCGCGGCGGACCTTCAGCAGATGCCGGCCGAGGGCGGCGGCCCCGTCGTGGACGAGCGCGCTCATGCGACGCGTTCCTTCCGGTCGGTGAGGCGGAGGAACACCTCGTCGAGGGTGGGCGGACGCAGGGACGCGTCGAGGAGGGAAACCCCGGCCGCGTCGATCTCGCGGACGATCCGGGGGAGGGTGAGCGTGGTGTCCGTGGTGACCGCGCCGACCGTGCGGCGCTCGGGGTCCAGGGCCGGGGCCGAGCCGGTCAGCTGGTCGAGCACGGCGGCCGCCGCGAGAAGGTGCCCGGAATCGGCGACCACGACCTCCGCCCAGCTCCCGATCAGCGCCTTGAGCTCGGCGGGAGTGCCGCGATGGGCCACCCGGCCCTCGTCGATCAGCACGACGTCGTCGGCGAGCTGATCGGCCTCCTCCAGGTACTGCGTGGTCAGCAGCACGGTCGTGCCCCGGGACGCCAACCCCCGTACGGCGTCCCAGATCCCGTTCCGGCTGTGCGGGTCGAGCCCTGTCGTCGGCTCGTCGAGGAAGAGGACCTCCGGCGGTACGAGCAGGCTCGCCGCGAGGTCGAGCCGGCGCCGCATCCCGCCCGAGTACGTGCGGGCGGGCCGCCCGGCCGCCTCCGTGAGCCCGAACTGCTCGAGGAGCTCGTCCGCGCGGGCGCGCGGGGCCCGCAGCAGCCGCGCGAAGAGCCGGAGGTTCTCGGCGCCCGAGAGGTCGCCGTCGACCGAGGCGTACTGGCCGGTGACCGCCATCCGTTTCCGCACCCCCGCCGGGTCGCGCACCACGTCGCACCCGGCGACCCGCGCGCTGCCCGCGTCCGGGGCGACCAGCGTGGTCAGGACGCGTACGGCCGTCGTCTTGCCCGCCCCGTTGGGGCCGAGGACACCGCAGACGGTGCCCTCCGGGACCGCCAGATCGAGGCCGCTCAGGGCGGGGACGTCGCCGTAACGCTTCCGCAGACCCTCACTAAGTACAGCGTACGTAGTAGTCATGGCTCGACCCTACCCCACTACGTACGCTGTACGTAACTAGGATGGTGGGCGAGGTGATGATCCATGGCGGGCCGAGCGGCCGAACCGGAAGTGATCTGGGCGCGCCCCGAGCGCATGGGCCGTGGCCCGAAACCGGCGTACAGCAGGGCCGACATCGTGGCCGCCGCCGTCCGCATCGCCGACGCCGACGGCATCGACGCGCTCTCGATGCGGCGGATCGCGGCCGACGTCGGCTGCGGCACCATGTCGCTCTACAACTACGTGCCCCGCAAGGAGGATCTGTACGAGCTGATGGTCGACGCCGTCAGCGGTGAGTACGAGCTCCCCGACCCCCCGAGCGGGGACTGGCGCACGGACATGCTCCAGGTGGGCCGGCAGGCGCGGGGCATCCTGCACCGGCACCCGTGGGTCATCCGGTTGATGACGACCGGTTACGCCTTCGGCCCCAACGCCCTGCGCTTCCTCGAAGGCTGCCTCGCCTGCCTGGACGGTCTCGACCTGCCCGGCGGCGCCAAGATGGAGCTGATCGCGACGGTCAACGGCACCGTGATGACGATCGTCACCAACGAACTGGCCCTCGCCGAGCGGGCCCGCGGACTGCCCTGGTCCGAGGAGCAGGAGCAGGCCGTGCGCGGCGCTTATCTGGCGGGGCGGCTCGCGGGCGGCGACTACCCGCGGCTGGCCGCCGTCTTCGGGGAGTCGGGGGTCGAGCGCCTCGACCCGGAGGAGATCTTCGACCGGACGCTGGGGCGCGCGCTCGACTCGTTCGTCCCGGCGGGAGCGCAGGGTCAGAGCAGCGCGAACTGACCCTCCGGGCCCTCCTCCTGATGGTCCAGTACGGAGGCGGGGCGGCGGGCCGCTTCCGGTACGGGCAGGACGCCCGCCTCGCGCAGCGCGGCCCGGGTGAGCCGCGTACCCGAGGTCACCGCCTCCCGCTCCCCGTCCCGCTCGGCGAGCAGCGCGAGCACGGTGATGAGCTCCAGGAGTTCGGAGGTCCACTCCTGCGGCCAGGCCGCCGGGCCGATCGCCTCCAGAGCGCCGGGCCCGGGAGGCTCGGCGGGCGCGGTCCGGTGCGTGAACCACTGCTCCAGCATCCGCACGCCGCCCACGTGGAAGTCCCAGGCCTCGGCCGGGACGGGCGAGATCCTGCCCTCGTCGAGGGTCAGGGTCTCCTCTCCGGGCTCGTACGCGAGCGTCGTCGGCCGGGCCGGGATCGGTGCCCGGACGTAGGGGCGCCGGCCGCCGGGCAGCCGCGGCCGCTCGCCGCCCCGGGCGCCCCGCAGCTGGACGTCCATGAGCCTGCCACCCAGCTCCACGCCCGTCGCCCAGACCTCGGGGTCCGCCGGGAGCGGGACGCGGCAGCCCTGCGGGGAAGGGTGGGCGGCGGCCATGGCCCAGGCCAGGACGTCGGGGGCGGTGACCTCACGCCCGTACCGCTCACTCAGCCAGGGGAGCAGACCGGGTGCGAGGTTCGGCTCCTCGCCGCCGGGGCGGCGGAACAGCGGACGGATCCGGCCCGGTCGGCCGGCGGGGGAGCGCCCGGCGGGCAGCGCCGCCGTCACCAGGAGCGCGGGGCCTGCCGCCGCCGGCACGTACCCCTGCTCGACGGCGAACAGCTGATGCTCGTCGGCGACCCGCCACAGCTCGGGGCGCGCGGTGTCGATCAGCCGGTGGTCGGGGAGCAGCCACTGCTCGTCGAAGGGGCCGTGGGCGAACCGCACCGGCTCCGGGCACGGACCCGTCTCGCGGGCGAACCGGACCGTGCCGGTCCGCTGCCCGGGCAGCGCGGCCACCGAACTCGACGGCGTACGCGCCCGGCTGGGCCGGAACAGCTCCTCGCGCTCCTCCGCGTCGGCGGCGACCAGCCGGTTCCAGCGCTCGCGCAGGGTGCGGACGTCCGGCGCGACGATCCAGGACCGGCCGAGCCGCAACGGCGCGACGGACCACGGCATCAGCTCGTCCAGGAGGGGCGCGTCGTCCACGGGTACGTCTTCGGTCACGCCCCGGATGCTAGCGAGCGGGCTCGGTGCGCCTCCACCGGTCGGGGCGCTGCCCGCCGTCAGTGCGAGGCCTCGACCGTCACCGTGAAGGAGAAGCGGTCGCCCCGGTACCTGATCCGGGCCACGTCCACCACCCGGCCGGCCTCGTCGTACGTGACGCCGGTGTAGTGCAGGATCGGCGAGAGCAGCGGCACCTGGAGGAGGGCCGCCGTCTCCGGGTCGGCGAGCCGGGCCTCGACCGTGTCCGTGATCCGGCTGATCCGGACCCCCACCACGTCCCGCAGCACCTTCGTCATCGGCCACCGCTCCAGATCGGCCGGGTCGAGACCGGCCGCCACCTCCGGGTGCACCGCGTTCTCCGCCCAGTTGGTGGGCTCGCCGCTCTCCCCGTCGCGCCGCAGCCGCTTGTACGCGACCACCTCCGTGACATCGGGGAAGTACTCCGCCAGCTCGCCCGGCACCGGCTCGGTGCCGTGGCCGAGGACGGTGGTCCGCTCGCCGGACTGCTGCGCCACGATCGCGTCGATCGAACCGAGCAGCCGGCGCGGGGAGGAGCGCCGGGCGCCCGGCTCGATGAAGGTGCCGCGCCGCCGGTGCCGGCTGATCAGACCCTCCTCCTCCAGCTCCTTCAGGGCCTGGCGCATCGTCAGCACGCTCACGCCGTAGTGCGCGGCGAGCTGTTCCTCGGTGGGCAGCCGCAGCGAGGCGTCGGGCGTGCGGCCGAGTATGGAGGCGCGCAGCGACTGCGAGACCTGATACCAGAGCGGGAGCTTGCGGTTCAGGACCAGCGAGTCGGGAGCGAAGGCGGTCACGGCGTTCTCCGTACGACGACAACGGGACTCTACGGCCGGAAGTGGCGCTCCAGACCCTGCCATACGTCGTCGTAGCCGCCCTGCAGGTGGTCGGCGCCGGCCGCCTGGGCGGTGGCCGTCACCGGCCAGCGGGTCTCGAACATGAAGGCAAGACCGTCGTCGATCTTCTGCGGCTTCAGCTCGGCGGCGCTCGCCTTGTCGAAGGTCTCCCGGTCCGGGCCGTGCGCGGACATCATGTTGTGCAGGGAGCCGCCGCCCGGGACGAAGCCCTCGGCCTTCGCGTCGTACGCGCCCTCGATGAGGCCCATGTACTCGCTCATCACGTTGCGGTGGAAGTACGGCGGCCGGAAGGTGTCCTCGCCCACCAGCCAGCGCGGGGCGAAGACCACGAAGTCGACGCCCGCGAGGCCGGGGGTGTCGGTCGGCGAGGTGAGGACCGTGAAGATCGACGGGTCCGGGTGGTCGTACGAGATCGTCCCGATGACGTTGAAACGGCGCAGGTCGTAGACGTACGGGGTGTGGTTGCCGTGCCAGGCGACCACGTCGAGCGGGGAGTGGTCGTACGTCGCCGACCAGAGGTTGCCGCAGAACTTGTTGACGACCTCGACCGGGCCCTCGACGTCCTCGTACGCGGCGACGGGCGCCCGGAAGTCGCGGGCGTTGGCCAGGCCGTTGGCGCCGATCGGGCCGAGGTCGGGGAGCTGGAAGGGCGCCCCGTAGTTCTCGCAGACGTAGCCGCGGGCGGTGGCGTCGAGGAGTTCGACGCGGAAGCGGACACCTCGGGGGATGAGCGCGATCTCGCCGGGGTGGACGGCGAGCAGGCCCAGCTCCGTACGGACGAGGAGGTCGCCGCGCTCGGGGACGATCAGCAGCTCGCCGTCGGCGTCGCTGAAGACGCGCTCCATGGAGGCGTTCGCGTGGTAAAGGTGCACGGCCATGCCCGTGCGCTGGGTCGCGTCGCCGTTGCCTCCGAGCGTCCAGAGGCCGGCCAGCCAGTCCGTGCCCGGCGCCGGGTCGGGGAGCGGGTTCCAGCGCAGCCGGTTGGGGTCGGGGACGGTCTCGGTGAAGGGCGCGGAGCGGACGGTGCCGTTGTCGGTCCGGGTGAACGGTGGATGCGCGGCCGAGGGGCGGATCCGGTAGAGCCAGGAGCGGTGGTTGTGGGCGCGCGGCTCGGTGAACGCGCTGCCGCTCAGCTGCTCCGCGTAGAGGCCGAGGGGTGCGCGCTGCGGCGCGTTGCGGCCGTGCGGCAGGGCGCCGGGGAGCGCCTCCGAGCTGTGCTCGTTGCCGAACCCGGTGCTGTACGTCAGCGCCTCGGCCGTCTTTCGAGCCGTTTCTCTGGCCTGCTCCGTGGTCATCGCCCGCTCCTGTCTGAGCCCGCAAAAGGAATCCTATGGATGACCGTAGGATTCCGCGACCGCCCGCGTCAACGGGTCCCTCTTCGACGTGGTGCGTGCACGAGGGGTTCCAAAAGATGAACATTGCTCTACTCTCACGCGCATGTCGTGGACCCGCAGGCTCCTTGTCGCGCTCTCGGTCGTTCTCGCGGCGCTCGCCGCCGCCCTCGTCACCGCCCCCGGGGCCCAGGCCCACGAGGAGCGGCCCGTCACCTTCCCCGACGGATCCGGCAGCGTGCCGACGCTCCGTACGGGGGAGCCCGATCTCCTGGTCTGCAAGACGGACCGGACCGACTTCAATCGCCGTGTCTCCGCCTTCCCGGCCGAGCTGAAGGCCCGGAACCTGGCCCTCTTCGACCGCTGCGCGCGCACCGGCTTCCGCCATCTCCAGGAGGCCGTCGACGCCGTCGACCGACCCGGGATGACCATCGCGGTCCTGCCCGGCCTGTACGAGGAGGAGCCCTCGCAGCCCGCCCCGACCGGCGCCTGCGCCGCACTGAAGGCCCCCAGGTCGGCGCTCGGCTACCAGATCCTGTCGTACGAGCAGCAGAAGCAGTGCCCGCACAACCAGAACCTGGTCGCCATCCTCGGCAAGAAGAACCTCCAGATCGAGGGCACCGGCGCCTCCCGCCTGGACGTCGTCTTCGACGCGAAGTACACCAAGCTCAACGCCCTGCGCGCGGACGGCTCCGACGGCGTCTACTTCCGCAACTTCACCGCGCAGCGCACCACGTTCAACTCGCTGTACGTCCTCGCGGCCGACGGCTTCGTCATCGACGACGTGCTCACCCGGTGGAACGACGAGTACGGATTCCTCACCTTCGCCTCCGACCACGGCCTCTACAAGAACTGCGAGTCGTACGGCAACGGCGACTCCGGCATCTACCCGGGCTCGGCCTCCGACATCAACGACGGCCGCGGCTACGACGTCCCGCGCTACTCGATCGAGATCACCGGCTGCCGCAGCCACCACAACATGGTCGGCTACTCCGGTACGGCCGGGGATTCCGTGTGGGTCCACGACAACGAGTTCGACCACAACATGGGCGGCGCCTCCATGGACTCCGCCTTCCCCGGCCACCCCGGACTCCCGCAGAACCACGCCCGCTTCGAGCGGAACCTGATCCACGACAACAACCAGAACTACTACCGCCACGTCGCCGACGGCACGTGCGCCAAGCCCCCGGTCGAGCGCGGCTACGAACAGGGCGTCGTCTGCCCGCAGATCTCCATGCCGCCGGGCACCGGCATCATCACGGCGGGCGGCAATTGGAACCTGTACGAGAACAACTGGGTGTACGGGCACCAGCGCGCCGCCTTCTTCCTGAGCGCCGTCCCCGCCTTCATCCGGGGCGAGTCGGCCTGGGGCAAGCAGACGGACACCTCCCACCACAACCGCTACGCCGGCAACCACCTGGGCGTCGACCGCTCCGGCGCCTCCCGGCCCAACCGCACCGACGTGTGGTGGGACGGACAGGGCGGCGGCAACTGCTGGCAGGCCGAGGGCCGGCCGTCCGGGGCGTCGAACCCGGGCGCCCTGCCGGAGTGCGGGACGCGGCGCGGCGAGGTCGCCGGGGACACCGACCGGCTCGTCGGCGAACCGGCCAAGCTCGCCCACCTCCTCGTGTGCGCCGACTACAGCGTCCAGGCGCGGCGGCTGCCCGCCGGCTGCGACTGGTACGGCGCGCGGGGGATCCAGCGCGTGGAGACCCAGCTCGCCCTGGGGACCGCCGTCGTCCTCGCCCTCGTGGGCGGCGCCCTGTGGTGGCGCAGGCTCCGCGGCCACCGGCTCGCGGGCCTCGCGACACTCGTCGGTCTCGTGGGCCTGGCCCTGGACGTGGCCGGCTCCACCCTCGGCCTGGCCGCCGGCCCGCTCCCGGCCGTGGCTCTCCTCCTGATCGGCGCCTGGTGGACCGCCCTGGGCCTGGCCCTGCGCCCGACCCGCCCCGTCTTCGCCTGGACCACGCTCGCACTCGGCGCCCTCACCCTGCTCGACGCCTTCGACAAGGCCGTCCTGATGATCCCCTGGATTCCCCTCAGCCCCGCCTGGCTGCGCGGTCTCCTCGCGGTGGTGTGGGTCCTGTGGGCGGTGGTGGCCGCGGGCCGCCGCGCCACCCCCGACGCGTCCGGCGACCACGAACCCGCCCCGAACCCCGCCCCGGCACCGGCCACGGCGGCGGCGCGCGAGACGAACGACGGGGGCGCGTCGTGAGGCGCCGACCGGACCGGGCCCTCCGCCCCCCGGCCCTCCGTCCCGCGCCCCGCCGGGTCGCCGCGCTCGCCGCGGTGCTGCTCGCCGTCGCCCTGGCCGTCGAGGGGTGCGGCGGGCGGCCCACGACCCACCACAAGCCGGGCACCAGCCACCAGGAGGCCACCGGCGGCAGCGGCACCCTGCTCACGGCGACGGACGGGTCCGGTCACCGGCTTCGGGAGGTACCGGCCAGGGGCGCGCCCTCCGTCCGGGCCGAGGCGCGGCCCGACACCGAGGGCGGCTGGAACATCCACCTCACCGTGGAGAGGTTCCGCTTCACCCCCGAGAGCGTCGGCGGCGGGGCCATCCCCGGGCGGGGCCACGCCCGGCTGCTGGTCGACGGCAAGGAGGCCGGCCGGGCCTACGGCCCCTGGCACCATGTCCCGCCCGGCGCCCGCTCCGTCACCGTCCGGCTCCACGCCGACGACCACACCGTCTGGGCGGTCGCGGGCAAGCCGGTCGAGACCACCGTCCCCCTCGGCACGACCGGACCCGCCACCACGGCTCCCACGACCAAGGCCCCCACGACCAAGGCCCCCACGACCACCGCCCCCACGGCCACGGCCCCCGGCCGGACCGTCGAGATCACCGTCACCGGCAGGTCCGTCCAACCACCCCCTTCCCGCATCGAGTTGAAGAAGGGCGAGCAGCTCACCCTCCGCGTCACCGCCGACCGCGCCGACACCCTCCACATCCACGGCTACGACCGCGAACTGCCCCTGGCTCCCGGCGAGCCCGGCACCCTCACCTTCACCGCCGACCGCACCGGTCTCTTCGAGGTCGAGACCCACGGCTCGGGGCTCCTCCTGGCCCAGCTCGTCGTCCGGTGACCGCCCCCGCGCACCCGCCGGCCCTCGTGCATCACCTCGCCCACGGCATCGGCTCCCAGCACGACCTCCCGCTCTCGCCCTTCTACGCCTACGCGGGAGCCTTCGCCGCGCTCTTCGTCTCCTTCCTGGCCCTCGGCCTGCTCTGGTCCACCTCCCGGTTCCGTGGCGACCGGGCGGGCCGCCCGCTGCCCGCCGCCGTCCAGCGCCTCGCCGACGCCCCGGCCACCCGCACCGCGCTGCGCCTCGTCGGCGTGGCCGCCGCCACGACCGTCCTGCTCCACCTCCTCGTCGGTCCCGACGACCCCGACCGCAACCCCGCCCCCGGCGCCGTCTACGTCCTGCTCTGGGTGGGGCTCGTCCCCGCCTCCCTTCTTCTCGGGCCCGTCTGGCGCCTCCTCAACCCCCTGCGCGCCCTCCACGCGCTGCTCCCCGCGCCCCGTCGCCCCCGCCCGCTGCCCGCCGGCCTCGGCATCCGCCCTGCCGCCGCGGGGCTCCTCCTCTTCGCCTGGCTCGAACTCGCCGCCCCCGACCCGGCGTCCACCCCCACCCTCCTGACCTTCCTCGCCGTCCTCACGGCCACCGGCCTCCTCGGCGCCGCCCGGTACGGCCCCAACTGGTTCGCCCACGCCGACCCCTTCGAGGTCTACTCCGCCCTCCTCGCCCGGCTCTCCCCGCTCGGCCGCCGGGCCGACGGCCGCCTCGTCGTGCGCTCCCCCTTCCACGGCCTCGACTCCACCCCGCAGGCCCCCGGCCTCGTCGCCACCGTCTGCGTCCTCCTCGGCTCCACCGCCTACGACGGCTTCTCCGACAACCCCCGCTGGATCACCACCCTCCAGACCTTCCCCCTCGGTCCGACCGCCACCGCCACCGTCGGCCTCCTCGCCGCCGTCGCCCTCGTGGCCGCCCTCTACGGCCTCTGCGCGGGCACCCTGCGTCTGATGTCCCGTGAACTCACCACCCCTCTCACCTCCTTCGCCCACTCCCTCCTGCCCATCGCCCTCGGCTACCTCGTCGCCCACTACTTCACACTCTTCGTCACCGAAGGACCACGTACCGTCATGATGGCAGGGGGCACTGACAACGCCCCCGCGCCCGCCCCGCCCCTGGCCCCCGGCGCCCTCGCCACCCTCCAGGTCACCGCCATCGTCACCGGCCACGTGCTCGGCGTCGTCGCCGCCCACGACCGCGCCGTGCGCCTCTTCCCGCCCGCCCGGGCCGTGGCCGGCCAACTGCCCCTGTTCGCGCTGATGATCGCGTACACCCTCGGCGGCATCGGCCTGCTCATCGCCTGACCCGATCAGGAACGGAGCGGCATCATGGACCCCGTGCCCCAGCCTTCTCTCCGCCGCACCCCCGTCCAGCAGCGCAGCGCCGAGCGCCTCGCCCGGATCCTCGACGCCTGCGCCGAACTCCTCGACGAGACCGGCTACGAGCAGCTGAGCACCCGCGCGGTCGCCGTGCGCGCGGGCGTCCCCATCGGCTCCGTCTACCGCTTCTTCGGCAACAAGCGCGCGATGGCCGACGCCCTCGCCCACCGCAACCTCGACCGCTATGCCGAGCGGATCTCCGCCCGCTTCGCCGTGACCGGTCGGGTGGACGCGTACAGCGCGATCGACGGTGTCCTGGACGAGTACATCGCGATGAAGCGCACCGTCCCGGGCTTCGCGCTCGTCGACTTCGGCGTCCCGGCGCCCACCGCCGGCGAGGCGGCCGCAGACGAGGGCTCCGCCGGCGAAGGCTCCGCAGGCGAGGGCTCCACCGGCGAGGACTCCGGGGGCTCCTCGGGCGGGGGGACCGGCGCCGGTTCCCCGGGCGGCGTCGGAGGCGACGCCAACCACCTCGTCGCCGACCGCCTCTGCGGGCTCCTCGCCGCCCATCTGGGCCGCACCGCCGACGAGGCCCTGCGCCGCAAGGTCCTGGTCGGTGTCGAAGCCGCCGACGCGCTGCTCCAACTCGCCTTCCGCACCGCCCCGGCCGGCGACCCCGCGCTCATCGCCGAGACGCGGGAACTCCTCTACGCCTATCTCGCGCCCTCGCTGAGCTGACGGACCCCTCCCCACCGTCCGTACCGGTCGGTATGCTCGCTGGTGCCCGCGCGCCACCGCCGCCCGCTCCAGGGAGTCGCCATGTCCACCGCCCTGCGCATCTGTCCCCTCTGCGAAGCCACCTGCGGGCTGACCCTGACCCTCGACGGCAACCGGGTCACCGGCGCGCGCGGCGACCGTGACGACGTCTTCAGCCAGGGCTTCATCTGCCCCAAGGGCGCCTCCTTCGGCGAGGTCGACGCCGACCCCGACCGGCTCACCGGGCCCCTCGTCCGCAAGGACGGCAGGCTTCAGGAAGCCACCTGGGAGGAGGCGTTCGACACCGTCGCCGCCCGGATCCGGCCCCTGATCGAGGAATACGGGCCGAACGCCGTGGGTATCGTCCTCGGCAACCCGAACGTCCACACCATGGCCGGCGCCCTCTACCCGCCCCTGCTGATCGGCGCCCTGCGGACCCGGAGCCTGTTCACCGCGTCCACGCTCGACCAGATGCCCAAGCACGTCTCCAGCGGACTGCTCTTCGGCGACCCCTTCGCCATCCCCGTCCCGGACCTGGACCGCACCGACCACCTCCTGATGCTCGGCGCCAATCCGCTGGAATCCAACGGAAGTCTCTGCACCGCCCCCGACTTCCCGGGCAAGCTCAAGGCGCTGCGCAAGCGCGGCGGCACCCTCACCGTCGTCGACCCGCGCCGCACGCGCACCGCCCGGCTCGCCGACCGCCACCTCGCCCTCCGCCCCGGCACCGACGCCCTCTTCCTCGCCGCGCTCGTCCACACCCTCTTCGCGGAGGACCTCACCGCCCCCGGTCCGCTCGCCGAGCACGTCCAGGGCATCGAGGACGTACGGGAAGCGGTACGGGAGTTCACGCCCGAGGCCGTCGCCGCCGCCTGCGACCTGGACGCCGCCACCATCCGCACCGTCGCCCGTGAGCTCGCCGCCGCGCCCACGGCCGCCGTGTACGGCCGGATGGGCAGCTCCACCGTCGCGTACGGGACCCTCGCCAACTGGCTCGTCGACGTCCTCAACGTCCTCACCGGCAACCTCGACCGCCCCGGTGGCGCGCTCTTCCCGCTCTCCGCGACCGCCCCGGCACCCCGACCGGCCGGCCCGGGCAAGGGTTTCGCGCTCGGCCGCTGGGCCAGCAGGGTCTCCGGCCATCCCGAGGCCAAGGGTGAGCTCCCGATGGCCGCGCTCGCCGAGGAGATCGAGACGGAGGAGCGCGTGGCGGGGGAGGGGCGGATCCGAGCCGTGATCACCCTCGCCGCCAACCCCGTCCTCTCGGCCCCCGACGGGCTCCGCCTCGACCGGGCGCTCGGCAGCCTCGACTTCATGGTCGCCGTCGACCCGTACCTCAACGAGACCACCCGCCATGCCGACGTCGTCCTGCCCCCGCCGCCGCCCTCCCGCAGCACCCATTTCGACTTCGCCTTCAACGGCTTCGCCGTCCGCAACCAGGTCCGCTTCACCCCGCCCGCCGTCCCCCTGGAGGAGGGGCGCATGGACGAGTGCGAGATCCACGCCCGGCTGATCCTCGCCGTCTCCGGGATGCAGGGCGCGTCGCCGTCCGCCGTGGACGACCTCGCCATCGACACCACCCTCGCCAAGGCCGTCACCCAGCCGCACTCGCCCGTCCACGGGGCCGACCCCCGGGCCGTCGCCGCCGCGCTGAGCGGCACCACGGGGGCGGAGCGGCGCCTCGACCTGATGCTCCGCCTCGGCCCGTACGACCTCACCCTCGACGACCTGCGCCGGGCGCCGCACGGCATCGACCTCGGGCCCCTCAAGCCCCGGCTCCCCGGGCTCCTCAAGACCCGCAGTGGACGCGTCGAGCTGCTGCCCGCCCCGATCGCGGCCGACCTGCCCCGGCTGCGCGCCGCCCTCGACGCCGCACCGGGCGGCCTCGTCCTCGTCGGCCGCCGCCATCTGCGGTCCAACAACAGCTGGCTGCACAACGCGCCGTCCCTCAACAGCGGTTCGAACCGGTGCACCCTCCAGGTCCACCCGGCCGACGCCGACCGCCTCGGCCTCGCCGACGGCAAACCCGCCCGGATCGCGGCGGAAGGCGGGGCGCTGGAGGTCGAGGTGGAGGTCACCGACGCCGTACGGAGCGGGGTGGTGAGCCTGCCGCACGGCTGGGGGCACGACCGGCCGGGCACGCGTCTCGCGGTCGCCGCAGCCCGCCCCGGCGTCAATGTCAACCAGCTCCTCGACGGCTCCCGCCTCGACCCGCTCTCCGGCACCGCCGTCCTCAACGGATTCCCCGTGGAGCTGGCACCCCTGCCGTAGTCACCGCGTTGGCCCCTGCTCTGACCTGGGTCTTTTGCTCGTATTGCTCACGCGTCAACATCTTGTTAACGGCAGAAGAGGGCCCCTAACGTCATCCGGACCGCCGCACCGGCGGGAGCCGCCCCGGTGTGAGTTCAAGGGTGAACGTGAGGTGTCCTCCATGCTGACCGTCCTCGGCTTCGCCATGATCGCGACCTTCCTGGTCCTGATCATGACGAAGAAGATGTCGCCGATCGCGGCGCTCGTGCTGATCCCCGCGCTGTTCTGTGTCGCCGTCGGGCAGGGGGCGGAGCTCGGCGACTACGTCATCGACGGCGTGGAGAAGCTTGCTCCCACAGCAGCGATGCTCATGTTCGCCATCGTCTACTTCGGCGTGATGATCGACGTAGGCCTCTTCGACCCGATCGTCCGGGGCATCCTGCGCTTCTGCAAGGCCGACCCGGTGCGCGTGGTGGTCGGTACGGCGGTGCTCGCCGCGATCGTCTCGCTCGACGGCGACGGCTCCACCACGTTCATGATCACCGTCTCGGCGATGTATCCGCTCTACAAGCGGCTCGGGATGAGCCTTGTCGTCATGACCGGCGTCGCCGCCACCGCCAACGGCGTGATGAACACCCTCCCTTGGGGCGGCCCGACCGCTCGCGCCGCGACCGCGCTCAAGGTGGACGCGTCCGACATCTTCGTCCCGATGATCCCGGCGCTCGGGGTGGGGCTGCTCTTCGTCTTCGCCCTCGCGTACGTCCTCGGCCGCCGCGAGCGCAAGCGCATCGGTTACCTCACCCTGGACGAGGTCCTGGAGCCGCAGAGCGAGACCGTGCTGGTCGGGGCCGGTGGCGGTACGGGCGGGGCGAAGGCGTCCGGCCCCGGCGCCCCGACGACCGGCTCGGCCGCCGCCGCTGCCGGTTCCGGCTCCGGTGCGGCCGCCGAGGAGGCGCGCGAGGGCTTCCAGGGTCTCGACCCGGACCGGCCGACGCTCCGGCCCAAGCTGTACTGGTTCAACGCCGGCCTCACCGTCGCGCTGCTCACCGCGATGATCCTCGAACTGCTGCCGATCCCGGTGCTCTTCCTCCTCGGCGCCGCCCTCGCACTGACCGTCAACTACCCGAGGATGGCCGACCAGAAGGCGCGGATCGCCGCCCACGCCGAGAACGTCCTCAACGTGGCCGGCATGGTCTTCGCCGCCGCCGTCTTCACCGGTGTCCTCACCGGTACGGGCATGGTCAAGCACATGGCCGACTGGCTCGTGGGCGCGATCCCGGCGGGCATGGGCCCGTACATGGCGCTGGTCACCGGTCTGCTGAGCCTCCCGCTCACGTACTTCATGTCGAACGACGGCTTCTACTTCGGCGTCCTGCCGGTCCTCGCCGAGGCGGGCGCGGCGCACGGCGTGTCGCCGCTGGAGATCGCGCGTGCCTCGATCGTCGGCCAGGCGCTCCACATGTCCAGCCCGCTGGTCCCGGCCGTGTACGTGCTGGTGGGGATGGCGAAGGTCGAGTTCGGCGACCACACGAGGTTCACGGTGAAGTGGGCCGCGCTCACCTCGCTGGTGGTGCTGGCGGCGGGGATCCTCTTCGGGATCGTCTGAGGCTTCGCAGCCGCACCCCGGTCGCACCGTGCGGCCGGGGTGCGGCTGTTCGGGGGATTCAGGATCCGGTCGGCGTTGCGTGCGCGCTGCGTGACGATTTGTAACTGATAGTCAGATTATCGGCTGATCTGTCCGACATTCGTCATGACTGGAGGAACCCCCGCATGACCGCTCTGGCTGTCCGTCCCCTGCTCTCCACGGCAGTGGCCGCCCTCGCGCTCGGTGGCGTCGCGCTCGCCGGCGCCCCCGCCGCCTTCGCCGCCCCGGGCGACAACGGCGACATCAAGATCCACCATGGCGGTACGAGGAACGATGTGCCGCCCCGCACGGACGAGAACGACCCGCGCAACGAACCCAAGGTGTGCAAGTTCTACATCGCCGCCTTCAACTTCGACAGCGTGGAGAACGTCATCTGGACGATCTCGCCCCAACCTCCGAAGGACGGCTCCTCCACGACGGGCGAGCTCGATCTGTCGGTGAAGCATTACACCGAGGACATCAAGCTGATGGACGGCATGTACAAGGTCGAGTGGACCTGGCCGGGCCAGATGGGCGCCAAGAAGAGCAAGGTCTTCCAGGTCGACTGCCCGAACGGCAACGGCGGCAACGGCAACGGCGGGAACGGCGGCCACGGCAAGCCGCCTCACCACAAGCCCCCGCACGGCCCGGTCGGAGCCGGTGGCGGCGGCAGTGCCGAACTGGCGAGCGAGGACAGCTCCGGCTTCGGGGTCGGAGCCGCCGTCGTCGCCGGCCTCGCGGGCACGGCCGGTCTGATCCTCGTCCGCCGGGCGCGCCGCCGCACCGATGGCGCCGCGTAGGTACCGCACCACGCGCAGGCAGCGGCGCCTTCGCCGGCTCGCCCGGACGGTGGTGGTGACCCTGTCCCTGGTCGTCGGCGGCATCTGGTGGGCCCAGGACGAGGAGCCGTCCGGCCCGCCGATCGCCGCCGCCCCGGACGCGTACGGGGC
>NZ_JBSGWV010000039.1:0-64088 GCF_053609105.1 Streptomyces sp. NPDC054975 | reverse complement strand
CGGGGCGGGGGGGGGGGGGGGGGTCGGGGGGCCCCCCGGTGTGGGCCCGGGTGGGGCGTGGGGGCGCCCGGCCGCCGCCGACCCCCCCTTCTCCCGTCTCCGGTCGTGGCTGCCGTCAGGCGTGCAGCTCGCCTTCGATGACCGTGACCGCGTCGCCGGTCAGAAGGGTGCGGTCACCGCGCAGCCGGGTGCGGACGATGCCGGTACGGGCGCCTCCCTGGAACCCCGTGAGGTCGTCGCGGCCGAGGCGGGCGGACCAGAACGGGGCGAGCGCGGTGTGGGCGCTGCCGGTGACCGGGTCCTCGTCGATGCCGAGGCGGGGGAAGAAGGCGCGGGAGACGAAGTCGTAGCCGCGCTCGGGCTGTTCCGCGGCGGCGGTGACGACGACTCCGCGTTCGGAGAGGGTGACCAGGGCGGCGACGTCGGGCGTCAGGGCGCGCACGGTGGCCTCGTCGTGCAGCTCGACGACGAGGTCGCCGATGTGGGAGGCGGTGTCGTGGACCGAGACGATCTCGGCGCCGAGGGCCTTCTCCAGGCCGGCCGGGGCCTCGACGGGGGTCAGCGACGAGGTCGGGAAGTCCATGGTGAGGGAGCCGTCCGGGGCCGCGGTGGCGCTCAGGATGCCGCAACGGGCGGAGAACCGGACGGTGCCGGTCGCGGCGCCCGTGGTGTGCAGGACGTGCGCGGTGGCGAGGGTGGCGTGGCCGCACATGTCGACCTCCGCGGCCGGCGTGAACCAGCGCAGCGCCCAGTCGGCGTCGCCGCCCGGGGGCAGGGGGTGGGCGAAGGCCGTCTCGGAGAGGTTGACCTCGGCGGCGACCTTCTGGAGCCAGTGGTCGTCGGGGAAGGAGTCGAGGAGGAGGACCCCTGCCGGGTTGCCGGAGAAGGGGCGGTCGGTGAAGGCGTCGACGATTCGGATCCGCATGGACCGGACCGTACCGTGACGGGAAAGCGGCAGGCCAAGGCCAATCCGGGAGGACTGGACCGATCGAGCCCGGTGGGGCGGCCGGCGGTGACGGCGTGGGCCGCGCCGGATGGCGCGCGTGGGCGGGTGAGCCGTTCGGGGGTGGGGGCTCAGGGATTCTCGTCGGCCTTGCCGCCTGCCTCCCGGGCCGCCTCGTCCAGGCGGCCGCGGTACTCCTCCCACCACGCCGCGTCGCCCGGCGGAATGCTGGTGTTCCCCTGGTTCATCCCCACGGCCCCGTCCAGGAGTTCCCGGACGATGTCGGCGTGCCCGGCGTGCCGGTGCGTATCGGCGGTGACGCGCACGACGGCGTGGTGGAGGGTCACCTCGTCCCGGCCCTCGGGCCACCAGGGCACCGTGCCGACCGTGTCCAGGGCCAGCGCGTCGAGCGTCGCGTCGGCGTGCGCCCAGGCCCGGCGGTAAAGGCCCACGATCTGCTCACGTGACTCCTCGGCGGTGGCCCACATGTCGGCGTTGGGCTCGGCGCCGTCCTCGACCCAGGGCAGTTCCTCGCCCGACGGACGTCCGAAGGTGTCGCCGAGGTAGCCCAGCTCGACGCTCGCCGCGTGCTTCACCAGCCCCAGGAGGTTGGTGCCGGTCGGTGTCATCGGGCGGCGGATGTCGTATTCGGAGAGCCCGTCGAGCTTCCAGAGCAGGGCGTCGCGGGCGGACTGGAGGTAGAAGCGGAGGTCGGCCTTGGGGTCCGGTGCGGTCATGGGGCCTCAGTCTGCCGGGCGCGTGATCGCCCGCAAGCGCTTTTTCGAGCCCCGACCTGGGCGTTCGGGATCGCTTGGCAAACGAAGTATTCCGATATATCGTTGAGGCATCGCGATCGTTCAATGATGCATACCCGATGGAAGGAGCGTTGCGATGCGTTCACATGGACACGAACACGGACATGGAGACTGCGGACCCGGCCCTCGTGGTGGCTGGGGTGGCTTCCGCGGTGATGACGAGCGGCGGCGTGCTGCCTTCGGCCCCTTCGGGCCGGGGTTCGGCGGCGGGCCGTTCCGGGGAGGGCCGTTCCCTGGTGGGCGCGGTCATGGAGGCGGCCGAGGCCGGGCGCGGCGCGGAGACGTGCGTGCCTCGATCCTCGCGCTGCTGAAGGACCGGCCGATGCACGGTTACGAGATGATCCAGGAGATCGGCGAGCGCAGCGGTGGGGCATGGAAGCCCAGCCCCGGCTCGGTCTACCCGACCCTGCAGCTTCTCGAGGACGAGGGCCTGATCACCAGCGAGAGCGAGGGCGGCAAGAAGCTGTTCACGCTCACCGACACCGGCCGGACCGAGGTCGAGTCGGGGCCCGAAGCCCCCTGGGAGGAGGCCGGGCGCGGTGTCGACTGGGAGGCCGTCAACGAGATCCGGCAGGCCGGCTTCGGTCTGATGGAGGCGTTCGGCCAGGTCTGGAAGACCGGCAGCGCCGAGCAGCGGCAGAAGGCCGTCGAGGTCATCAACGAAGCCCGTAAGAAGCTGTACCTGATTCTCGCCGACGAGCACTGAGTGCGCGAAGGCTCCGACGGATGGTCGAAGGGCCCCTGCGGTATCGCCGCGGGGGCCCTTCGCCGTGCGTGCTCAGGCCACCAGGCCGGTGAGTTTGCGCAGGGACTCGTTCAGGGCCGCCGTCGCCGAGTCCTTCAGCTTGCCCGCCATCAGGGACACCGCGGCGCCCGTGAACTCGCCGTCGATCCGTACCGTCGTGGCGTCCCCCTCCGGCGCCAGTGAGTAGCGCGTCGCCACGACGACCCCCATCGGGCCCTTGCCCCGGATGGCCAGGACCCGCGCGGCCTCCAGCTCCTCCACCGTCCAGGTCACCTCGGCGGGGAAGCCCATCAGCTTCATGTTCTCGGCGAAGGTCGCGCCCGTCTCCAGGGTGGCCGGGCCGCCGTTCGGGAAGTTGGTGTGGGTGGCGTTCCACTCGCCGTACGAGGAGAAGTCCGTCAGCTGCGCCCAGACCTTCTCGGCCGGCGCCTCGATCCGTGCCTCCGCGCTGACTTCGGCCATACGACCACCCCTTCACGGTTGCGTCCGACTCACTCCGGTGTCGCGGAACGTAGCCGGGAGGTCGTGAACATTCAATACTGATGAACCGTCAGTTCTTCGACGTCGCCGATCCACCAGATCTGCGCCGCGTCGAACCAGTCGGAGGCGCGCGGACCGCCGCTCTCGTCGTGGCAGTGGAACGCGGCCCAGAAGAGATCGGCCGGCAGTGCCTCCCGCGGCGCGTACACGCGGTAGACGTACTGCCGCCCGTCGAGTGCGAGCAGGGCGACCATCCAGAACATGTTCAGGAGACGAAACGGGAGGGCCTCATGGTTGCATTCGGGGCGCAAAGCAAGGCGGCGCGCGCCCCTCGGGTGTGATCGGGCCCAATCTCCTCCGTAAGGAGGAGGGGCCGCTCGCCTGTGCCCAACTCTGGTGGGATGCGCACATGCTTCTCGATGGGGATGTTTCGGCCGCTGTGGGCTGATGAGGTGGGAGCGTGCACATCCCTGTCCCTCGCGTACCGCAGCAGCCCGCGTCCCACCGCCCGGAGATCCAGCTCGGCCGACTCACCGCCGAACTCGCGACGGTCGTGGCGAGCGCCCGCCGCCGGGCCCTGCGCGACGGTGACCGGCACATCGACACCGCGCATCTGCTGCACTCCCTCATCGAGTCCGATCCCGAGGTCCGTACCGCCTTCGAGGACGGCGGGCCGCAGCTCGCGCGGGTGCTCGGCTATCTCGTCCAGCGATCGATCGGGTACGGGCTGCGCTGGCGGGGCTCCGTGGAGGACTCCGGGTCCCTCTACGTCGTACGGGACGCGGCCGCGGCGGCGCCCGGCTGGTCACCGACGGCGGCCGCCGCGATGGACGGCGCCTGGGAGCGGGCCGCGCTGCGCGGAGACCAGCGCGCCAGGGGCCTCGATCTGCTGGCCGTCATCGCCGCCGATCCCGGCAGCCGGGCCGTCGAGGTGCTCGGCCGGGCAGGGGTCGATCCGCTCGCCCTCACCGACCGGATCGGGGAGCTGTCTCAACAGGTGTGACGGGGGTGACGCTCCTGACGCCGTCCTGTCATGATGGCTGGATGCACGCGTCTCAGGGGAGAAGCGCCGGCCTGGGACTTGCCCTGGCCTCGGCCTTCGCATTCGGCGGTTCAGGTGTGGCGGCGAAGCCGCTCATCGAGGCGGGACTCGACCCGCTCCACGTGGTGTGGCTCCGGGTCGCCGGGGCCGCCCTCGTCATGCTGCCGGTGGCCTGGCGCCACCGCGACCTCCTGCGGCGCAAGCCCGCGCTCCTCGCCGGTTTCGGCCTTCTCGCCGTCGCCGGAGTCCAGGCCTTCTACTTCGCCTCGATCTCCCGGATCCCGGTCGGCGTCGCGCTCCTCATCGAGTACCTCGCCCCCGCCCTCGTCCTCGGCTGGGTCCGCTTCGTCCAGCGGCGGCCCGTCACCCGTGCCGCCGCGCTCGGCGTCGTCCTCGCCGTCGGCGGCCTCGCCTGCGTCGTCCAGATCTGGTCCGGGGTCAGCTTCGACCTGCTCGGCCTCCTCCTCGCGCTCGGCGCCGCCTGCTGCCAGGTCGGCTACTTCGTCCTGTCCGACCAGGGCGGCGACGAGTCCGACCCGGTCGACCCGCTGGGCGTCATCGCGTACGGACTGCTCTTCGGCGCCCTCGTCCTGACCCTCGTCGCCCGCCCGTGGGGGATGGAGTGGTCGGTCCTCGCGGGCACGGCCGACCTCGACGGCACGAGCGCGCCCGCCTGGCTGCTGCTCGGCTGGATCGTGCTCGTCGCCACCGTTCTCGCGTACGTGACCGGTGTCGTCTCCGTCCGTCGGCTCTCGCCGCAGGTGGCCGGTGTCGTCGCCTGTCTGGAGGCCGTGATCGCGACGGTCCTGGCCTGGGTGCTGCTGGGTGAGCACCTGGCGGCGCCGCAGATCATCGGTGGCGCGGTGGTGCTCGTCGGCGCGTTCATCGCGCAGTCGTCGACGCCGAAGGCGGTCCTGGCCGAACCGGTCGCCGGGTCCGAGCCGAGCGCCCGTGAAGACGCGGAGTTGTCGGCCGGGCGGACCGTCCCGTAGGGTGACGATCATGCATTCGACCGTGCTTCCGCCTCCTGCCGCCTAGGCGCGGGCGGCACTCTCCCTGACGAAGACCGGGCTCGGGCAGTCCCCGAGCGGTTCGTCGCTGCCCGCGTGCGGAGCGACCACATCACCCCGTCTTCACACGGAGAAGCACGTGTCGAGTTCCCCCTTGTCCTCCTCCGCGCCCGCGGCAGCCGTGCCTGCCGTCGGGCGGAGCCTGCTCTATCTGATCGTCGCCGGAATCGCCTGGGGCACCGCCGGCGCCGCGGCCTCGCTGATCTTCCGGGTCAGCGACATGGGGCCGCTGGCCCTCTCCTTCTGGCGCTGCGCCGGCGGCCTCGTGCTGCTGCTCGGAGCGCTCGCCCTGCGGACCCGGCCCCGGCGGACCGCGGCCACGGCTTCGGAGCCGCGTCGGCGGCGGCTCATCCGGATCCTCGGTACGGGGATCGGGCTGACCGTCTTCCAGAGCGCCTACTTCGCCGCCGTCGAAGCCACCGGGCTCGCGGTCGGCACCGTCGTCACCCTCGGCGCGGGCCCCGTCCTGATCGCGCTCGGCGCTCGGCTCACCATGGGCGAGCGACTCGGCCGCGGGGGTGCGGCGGCCGTGGCCGGCGCGCTCGCGGGTCTCGGCGTGCTCGTGCTCGGCGGAGAGAGCGGTGAGGTCAGGCCGCTCGGCGTGGGCCTCGCGGTGCTCTCGGCCGCCGGGTACGCGGCGATCACCCTGCTCACGCGGTGGCTCGGCCGTGACGCGGGCGGATCGGACGCCCTGTCGACGACCACGTGGGCCTTCGCGATCGGCATGGTCGGGCTGCTCCCGATGGCTCTCGTCGAGTCCCCCGGGGGCCTGCTGCCCCAGACCGGGCAGCCGTGGGAGGTGCTCGGGCTGCTGGTGTACGTGGCGGCGGTTCCGACGGCGCTCGCCTACGCGCTGTACTTCGCCGGGGCGGCGGTGGTGAAGGCGGCGACCGTGTCGGTGATCATGCTGCTCGAGCCGGTGAGTGCGGCGGTGATCGCGGTGGTCGTCCTGGGGGAGGAGCTGGCCGCCGCCACGGTGGTGGGCACCTTCTTGTTGCTCGTGGCGGTGACCGGGCTCGCCTGGGCGGAGGCGCGCGCCGCGTCGGCGGTTCGGCGGCGGGCGGCCACGGCGTAGGCCGGCGGGTGGATCGTCGTTCCGCCCTGCGGGGCGACGACCCACCCCCTGCGGGGCCTTACGCGCGCCGACGCCGTTGGTGGGCTGCCGCCTGCCTGTCTCCTCGGGCCCCCCGGGTGGTCAGGCCCTCCACGATCGTGTCCTGCACCGGCTCCGGCTTGTGGTTCGCGTACTTGAACTTGGCTCGGACGTCGGTCACGTCGAGGCGCAGGCCCCGGAGACCCGGCAGGAGGCGGCCGAAGGGGGCCTCGCCCGCCGCGACCGGGGCCGTCCCGCCCTCCGGCTGGAAGTGCGCGACCTGGCGGTTGAGGAGCTCCGCCTTCTCCGCCGGGTCGTCGACCACGTGGGCCACGCAGCGCAGCTGGACGGCGGCGTAGAGCGAGGTGGGCGTGCCGTGTTCGGGCGGGGCGCCTTCGGGGGCTGCCCAGGGGCCGGGGACGAAGACGTGGTCGTCGACCACGCTCAGCAGGACCGTCGGGTTCTCCTCCAGCGCCCGCCATAGGGGGTTGGGGCGTGCCAGGTGGGTCAGCACCTGCCCGTAGGGGCCCGGCCCGGAGTCGTACCGGAAGTGCAGCGGCTGCACCCACGGCGGCTCGCCGGGCAGGCCGTTGACGGCGAGCTGGCCGAAGTCGTGGCGGGACAGCCACTCGCGCCACTCGTCGGGGCTCTGGGCGGCGTCCCAGGGATGGATCAGCATCGCGGTGTCCTCAGGCGGAGGTGAGGTAGGCCGGCAGGGCGACGGACGGGTCGAGGTCCTCCGCCGGGATCGGGGTGCCGTAGGTCGTGCGGACCGGGACCACGCCGGACCAGTGGGGGAGCGCCGCGTCCTCCGGCTCGTCGTTCGGGCCGCCCGTGCGGAGCTTGGCCGAGACCTCGTCGAGGTCCAGGCGCAGGACGGCGGTCGCGGCCAGCTCCTTGGCGTTGGCCCGGCGGGAGTCGTCGGCGCGACCGGGGACGACGTGGTCGACCAGGGCGTCGAGGGCGGTGCGCAGTTCCTCGGGGTCGGTGACCTGGTGGGCGGTGCCGTGGACCACGACCGAGCGGTAGTTGAGCGAGTGGTGGAACGCCGACCTGGCCAGGACCAGGCCGTCGACGTGGGTCACCGTCAGACAGACCGGCAGGCCCGGGGCCTCCTCGCCCGAGCCCGCCATGCGCAGCGGCCGCGAGCCGGTGGAGCCGTGGACGTACAGGCGGTCGCCGATCCGGCCGTAGAGCGTCGGCAGCACGACGGGCGCGCCGTCGCGGACGAAGCCGAGGTGGCAGACGTACGCCTCGTCGAGTATCGAGTGCACCAGCGCGCGGTCGTACGAGGCGCGGTGGCGGGAGCGGGTCGGGATGGTCCGCTCGGTCGGCTCGTAGGTGCCCGTCGTCATTGCGCTCTCCATTGCACTAGTGCATAATTGCTTTTGTGCTAGGAGAGTATCGGATCGAAGGGCGTCGCGCATCGGAGATTGCCGCGAGCGTCGAGCGCGGGGTCGGTGCGGGCGAGCTGCAAGCGGGTCAACTGCTCCCACCTATGCGGGAGTTGGCGGCCACCCTCGGGGTGAATCCGAACACGGTCGCCGCCGCGTACCGGACCTTGCGCGAGCGCGGGGTCATCGAGACGGACGGGCGGCGCGGCAGCCGGGTGCGGGCCCGGCCCGCGACGACCGCGCGCGGCTCGATCCGGGTCGAGGCGCCCGACGGCGTACGGGACATCAGCAGGGGCAATCCCGACCCGGAGCTGCTGCCGTCGCTCGGCGCGGCGTTCGCCGAGGCCGCACGGCGGGAGGCGGAGCAGCCGGGGCTGTACGGGGAGGCTCCCGTGGACGAGGGGTTCGCGCGGCTCGCGCGCGCCGCGCTGGACGCGGACGGGGTTCCCGACGGGCCGATCGCCGTCACCTCGGGCGCGCTGGACGCTATCGAGCGGGTCCTCGCCGTCCACCTCAGGCCCGGCGACGCGGTCGCCGTCGAGGACCCCGGATGGGGCAGCCTCCTCGACCTCGTACCGGCCCTCGGGCTACGGCCGGTGCCCCTCGCGGTCGACGACGAGGGGCCCCTGCCCGTGGCGGTGGCGGGAGCGCTCCGGGACGGGGCGCGCGCGGTGATCATCACCGACCGCGCCCAGAACCCGACGGGCGCGGCGGTGAGCGCGGAGCGCGCCGCCGCCCTGCGCCGCGTCCTGGCGGACCACCCCGACGTGCTGCTCGTCGAGGACGACCACGGTCACGGCATCGTCGACCTGCCGCTGCACCCGCTGGCCGGGGCGACCCGCCACTGGGTCTTCGTGCGGTCCGTGGCCAAGGCGTACGGACCGGATCTGCGGGTCGCGTGCCTGACCGGCGACGCCGAGACCGTCGACCGGGTGCTGGGGCGGCAGCGGCTCGGCCCCGGCTGGGTCAGCCGCCTCCTCCAGCGCGCGGTCGCGCACCTGTGGGCGACCGGCGCCGTGGACCCGGCGGCCGTCGCGGCGGCGTACGCGGCGCCGCGCGACAGGCTCGTACGGGCGCTGGAGCGGCGCGGGGTCGAGGCGCACGGGCGGAGCGGGATGAACGTCTGGGTCCCGGTCTCCGACGAGACGGGCGCCGTGACCCGGCTCCTCGGCGCGGGGTGGGCGGTCGCCCCCGGCGCCCGCTTCCGCCTGAACGCCGCACCGGCCGTCCGGCTCACCGTCTCCGGCCTGCGCGAGCCGGACATCGAACCTCTGGCCGACGCGGTCGCAGGCGCGTCGGGGCCCGCGCCGGCGCGGAGTTACGGCTGAGGCGATACGGAGCGCCGTTCCGGTCCTCGGGCGCGCCCGAGGACCCTCGTTCCCGGGCGGCGGCCGTCCCGTCCCTGGCGGCGGCCCGGCCCCAGGGGCCCGGACCGCCGGTGTTCGCGTGCGTCGGTTCTACGGGCGGCCCGCCGGGTGGCGGTCCTGAGTGGTAGCCGCGGTCGCCGGCGCCGTCGCCAGGATCGTGGTCTTCGGGTGTCTCGCCGGGGCGCGGCGCTGGGTCAGGGCCGCGCCCGCGAGGACGATCGCCGCACCGACCGGGGTGTTCCAGGTGAGCTGCTCGTCCAGGAGGGCGACGCCCGCCGCCGTGGCGATCACCGGGATGAAGTACGTGACCATGGCCGCCGTCGTCGGGCCGACCTCGGCCACGACGCCGTACTGCAGCAGCATCGCGTACCCCGTGCCGAGCGCGCCCAGGGCGATCACGGCGAGCAGCGGCAGGACCTCCACCGTCGACGGAAGGGAGGTGAACAGCGGTGTCACGACCGCCAGTTGGAGGGTCGCCAGACCGACCTGGGTGCCGGCGAGCGAGAGGTTCGACGCCCCCGTGCCGGTCAGCGTGCGGCGGACGTAGATCCAGCCGACCGCGTAGCTGAAGGAGGCGAGCAGGGCCATCGCCGTGCCCGTGACGTCGAGCCCGGAGAAGCCCTGCCAGGCGCCGAGCACGGTCAGGACCCCGATGAAGCCGATGCCGAGCCCCGCCGCGCGCACCCGCGTCGGGCGGTCCTCGGAGAGTGCGACCAGCGAGAGGGCCATGCCCCAGAGGGGTGTCGTGGCGTTGCAGATGCCCGCGAGCGTCGAGGGGATGGTCAGCTCGGCGTACGAGAAGAGCGAGAACGGCAGCGCGTTGAGCAGGAACGCGGCCACGGTCAGATGGAGCCAGGTGCGGCGGCCGCGCGGCAGCCGTTCCCGCTTGACCGCCATCGCGACGGCCAGCACCGCCGTACCGAACAGCAGCCGGCCGAAGGTCACCTGGAACGGCGCGAACCCCTCCGTGCCGACCTTGATGAGGACGAAGCTGAAGCCCCAGATGAGGGCCAGCACGCCGAAGCGGACCCGCCAGTCGAGAAGGCGTGGACGGCGGGCGGGGGGAGAGGTCGCGGAGCTCATGCTCCTCAGAGTGGCCGCTCCCACTTCGTAGAACAAGCGAGATTAAATGAATCTCTTCCCTTAGGATTGCTTACATGTTGAACCTGGAGCGCTTGCGGACCCTGGACGCCGTCGCGCGGCACGGATCGGTCAGCGGTGCGGCCGACGGATTGCACGTCACCACCTCCGCCGTGTCGCAGCAGCTGTCCAAGCTGGAGCGGGAGATCGGCCAGCAGCTGCTCGCCAAGAACGGCCGGGGCGTCCGGCTCACCGACGCCGGTCTGCTGCTCGCCGAGCACGCGGCGCGCATCCTGTCGCAGGTGGAGCTGGCCCAGGCGGACATCGAGGCGCAGCGCGGGCAGGTGGTCGGCGAGGTGCGGATCGCGGCGTTTCCGACGGCGGCGCGCGGACTGCTGCCGGGCGCCCTCGCCGCACTGCGCACCGCCCACCCCGATCTCCGTGTGAAGACCACGGAGCTGGAGCCGGAGCGGGGCATCCGCGAGGTGCTGCGGGGCGATGCCGACCTCGCGCTCGTCCTCGACTGGAGCAACAAGCGGGCCCCGGTCCCGGGCGGCCTCGAGCGCGCCCACCTCCTCGACGACGCGGCGGACGTCGCCGTGCCCGTCGGGCATCCGCTGGCCGGGCGGGACGAGGTGGACCTGATCGACTTCGGTGACGACGACTGGGTCTCCTGGCCCGAGGGCGAGTTCTGCCACGACTGGCTCATGTTCACGCTGCGTTCGCAGGGCATGGAGCCCCGTATCGCCCACTTCGCGGCGGAGCACCACACCCAGCTCGCGCTGATCGCCGCCGGCCTCGGCGTGTGCGTCACCCCGCGCCTCGGTCGCGGACCGACGCCCGAGGGGATCGCGTTCGTGCCCGTACGGCAGAAGATGAAGCGCCACATCTACGCTACCTGGCGCAGCGACGCCGACCGGCGGCCGTCCATCCGGGCGGCGGTCGAGGCGCTGCAAGGCGTCGGGGGGCCGTTGAGCTTCTGAGGTGCCGCGATCGTGCGGTGACGTCCGTGGCGCGCGATCGGGGGCCGTTCAGAGGGCCGCCAGTTTGCGGAAGTCCCAGGACACGACGGCGTCCGGGGTCAGCTTGAGCCAGGCGTGTCGGCCGTCGTGCGGCATCGCGTCCAGACCGAAGTTCTTGGCGGCGAACAACCTTTCCGGCACGTCGAGTTCGGGGCACGGCTCGCCGGTGCGCGGAGCTTCACCGACGAACACGGCTGTGCCGGACAGCTCGGCACCGCGCAACTCCCCGTACTCCACACCGTCGTCGACGACCACCGCGATCCTCGGGTCGGCGCGCAGTTGCGCCCAACGGCGGCTCCTGGTGATCGAATAGAGCCAGAGCGAGGTCCCGTCCCAGACGAACCAGAGCGCGCCGACATGGGGGCGGCCGTCCGCGGAGACGGTCGCGACCCGGCAGGTGCGCTGCTCGCTCAGGAAGCTGTTCAGCTCGTCCGGAGTCATCATGATCCGGCGTCCACGGCGCTGTGCGACGGTCATCGTCCGCCCTTTCCCATAATTCTGATGGAGTGTCAGAAATCATGGGCGCTCTTCCCTCCTGGGGCAAGGGTGGCTAGCCTCCCCGCCCCGGAGTGCGCCAGAAGCGGCGCGCGGACAGGGGCTGGGGACAGGGGAGACCATGACCGGTGCGACACAGTGGGCACAGCTTCAGGAGCAGCTCGAACCGGCCGGAACGGTGCTGCTCACCGTCGAATGTCAGCAGGGCGTGGTCGGCCGCAACAGCGCCCTGCCCGAACTGGCCACCGCCGCCCGCTCGTCGGGCGTGCTGGCGAACGTCGCCCGGCTGGTCGCGGCCGCGCACGAGGCCGACGTGCAGGTGCTGCACGCCGTCGCCGAGCGCAGACCGGACGGGCGCGGCGCCAACTCCAACGCCCGGCTGTTCAGGGCCGCCGCCCGGCTGCCCGTACAACAGCACAGCGGCAGTACGGCGGTCAGGATCGCCGATCCCATCGAGGTCGCCGACCAGGACCTGGTCGTACGGCGGTTGCACGGGCTCTCGCCCCTCGCCGGGACCGACGTCGACCCGCTGCTGCGCAACCTCGGCTGCCGCACGCTCGTCGTCACCGGCGTCTCGGCCAACGTGGCGATCCCCAACGCGGTCTTCGACGCGGTCAACCTCGGATACACCGTGGTCGTGCCCGGGGACGCCATCGCGGGGGTGCCGGCCGACTACACCCCCGCGATGATCCGTCACACGCTCGCGCTCGTCTCCACCATCGCCACCACCGAGGAGGTGCTGCGCTGCTGGAAGAGCCCACGGGGCGCTGCGAGATCCTGACGTCGCGTCAGGCGAACGTGATCGAGTCTCCCTGCACCTGGATCGGGGTCGGCGGCAGTGGCGCGGTGGCGGGGCCGCCCTTCACGCTGCCGTCCGAGGCGTCGAACAGGCTCTGGTGGCACGGGCATGTGATGACGCCGTCCGCGACACCGCTGACCGCGCAGCCCTGATGGGTGCACTTGGAGGAGAAGGCCTTGAACTCGCCGGCCTTCGGCTGGGTGATCACCACTCCTTGACCCTCGATGACCTTGCCGCCGCCGACCGGGATGTCCGCCGTCCTCGCCAGCGGCGCCCCCGCCTCGGTCGGCGTGTCCGCCGCACCGCCACCGCTGCCCGCCTTGCCGTCCGTGCCGCCGCCGCAGGCGGCGAGCGCCGCCACCAGCCCCGCGCCACCCGCCGCCGAGACGACCGTCCGACGTGCCACTCCACTCATCGCGCTCCCCTTGCGTTCCGATCCGACCAGCTTGTGAGAGAGAGTACGAGCGGGAGGGCGGAAAGGTTCAACGCGCCGGCGCGACCGCGCGCGAGACCGGCGCCGCCGGGCGAATAGCGGCCAGGACCTCGCCCGCCAGGGCGAAGGGGTCGCCGGTCGGACGCGTCGGGTAGGCCGCGTGGCCGCGCGCCCAGGTGTCGTCCATGGCGAACCAGTCGACGGCGGCCGGAGCCGTACCGCTCACCAGAGCGTGGTCGAGACCCGCGAAGTACACCCGCCAGCGCGGCCCGTACAGGTCCTTGACGAGTCCCGACCACTCACGGTTGGCGTAGTCGCGCAGTCCGCCCTCGCTCGGCCCGCGGTCGCCCCAGGTCGTCAGGATCGAACGGGCGTCGTACTCCAGCCGGTCGCGCTCGGCGGCGTCCGCACCCCACGACCGGGCGGCGGCGAGCCATGGTCCGAGCAGGAACCGCTGATCGGAGCCGACCAGCCGGCCGAGCAACTCCACATGGGCGTTCCACTCGCTCACCAGAGCCCGGAAGGTGGCCAGATCTCTCGCCTCGTACGCCGTTCTGATGCGGGGGAGCAGGGCGCGGCTGCGGTTGGCGAGCGCCTGGCGGGCCACGTCGACCACGTCGAAGCGGTACGCGTCCGTGGTCCGCAGCTCCGGGGCGACCTGGAGCAGTTCGGCGAGCGCGCGTTCCACCCGCGACGCGTCGTACCGCATCGCGGTCGGGCTCCACCGCGCGGCGCTGGCCGCCTTCAGGCTCGGCCGTGCGGCGAACAGGCCGTCGTGCGGCTCGCTCCAGACGCCGGAGGGCATGCTGTAGGGGCCGAGGCGCAACTGCTCCCACGCGGCGCTCGCGTGCGGGTCCTCACCGCCGTAGCGGCGGGCGGCGTACGCGGCGAACCAGGCCGCCTGGTCGACCGGCTCGGACCGCCAGGCGAGCTCGGCGAACAGGTCGAACGCCGCAGGGCTCCCGCCGGTCGCCTCCGGCATGTACGCGATGCCGCGCAGCGCGCTGTCGGGCTTCGCCAGCCAGGTGTGGAAGCGGCTCACCCACGCGCCGGTGTTGGCGCCCAGGCTGGTGTGGCCGCCGAAGTTGGGGATCGTGCCGAAGGCGTACGGCGTACCACCCCACTCCGCCTCCCGGTTCAGGTTGTCGTACCGGTCCGAGAGGCCGTCGACGACGAGGACCCGGCTCCGGTCGACCCCGCTGAGCAGGGCCGCCGACGGGTTGCGCTGCCAGCCGAGCATGACCCAGGTGGCGCCGGGGTGCGCCTTGTCCAGGGCCCGTTGGACGGCGCCGGCCGCGCTCGGGACGTCGACGGAGCCCGCGCTGCCGCCCTCGTGCAGCAGGTCCATCTTGAACATGTCGGTCTCGCCGAACTTCTTCCGCTGTACGCCGTAGAAGGTGGCGGCCAGCTGGTCGAAGACCGGTCCGGTCGGATCCAGCCAGTCCGGGCGCGCGAACCCGATCCAACGCCCCTGGGGCACGGTGACCGCACCCGCGTTGCGGTCGGCGAAGCCGGGTGGAACCGTGCCGAAGAACCCCGGCAGGACCGGGGTCATGCCCAGCGCGCGCAGCCGGTCGGCGATCCGGCGGCCCAGTTCCGCGCGGGCCTCGACCAGTTGCCGTGAGACCGGGCCCGCGAAGCCGGACAGGTTCTGCAGCAGCCACCAGCTCTGATGGGCCGGGCCTGGGATCCAGGCGCGCAACTCGGCCTCGCCGTAGCCGAAGTGCTGGAACGTCTCGTAGTAGGTGTACTCGGCGCCCGTCGGGACGAAGACCTCGTTCACGCCGTGCAGCGCCAGCAGGTCGATGTCGCGCTGGTACGAGGCGAAGTCCCGGTACGGGCCGGAGTAGCCCTCGTCGGTGTCGTTCAGGGCGTAGCGGTGCGGCACGCTCGCCGCGCGGGTGATCTCGCCGTCGACCGCCGGGAGCGTGGCGGGCAGGCGCCCGACGCTGTCACCGGGCCAGCCGATGTCGACACCGGCGACGTGCTCCAGATACCAGCCGGCGCCGGCGAGCAGCGTGGCCGGCGAGGTGCCCCGTACGACGATCGCCCCTGGCCGGCCGGAGACGGCGAAGTGGTCGCCGGAGGCGGGCCGGGGGACCGGGACGAGCGTGAACTGCGAGGCCCGGGAGGGCAGCAGCCGCTCCAGACTCGCCCGGGCGGGGCCGGTGTCGAAGGCGGCGCGTGCCGGCCGCTCGGCGGGGAGCGCGGCGGCCGGTGTGGTCGGGGTGGCGGGGAGGGCGGTGGCGGGGAGCGCCAGCGCGGTCGTCGCGGCCAGCGCCACCACGGCGACGGCCTGGCGGCATCGAAGGACCAGGTGACTGCCCATCTGGCTCCCTGCTCGGAGTGGTTGACGCATGATCAGCCCACTGTCCGACGACCTTCCCGTCCCACGGCGCAGGCGGAGCCGAGGACCTGACGGCGCTCATCCGTGCGGGTGAAAGGACGGGCGGGTCGGTGCAGCGCTGACGCGGTGCGTGTCGGAGGGTGGCGCCGAGTTCCTCAAGGGGACAGGGCGCGCGTGACCGACGTCCGGTTCCGTACGCGGCAGGAGCGGACAAGGGGACAGGGAGTGCGCGTCACCGACGTCCGGTTCCGTACGCGGTTGGGAGCGGAGCCCGGGCGATCTCGGGCAGCGCGCCCCTCCCGCCGCGCGATGGTTGTACGAGCCTCAGCTCACGGCCTGCTTCACGAGCGCGCCGACCCGCTCCTCGACCTCGGCCGTGACCTCCGTCAGGGCGAAGCCGGCCGCCCACATCACGCCGTCGTCCAGCCGCGCCTGGTCGCTGAAGCCGAGCGTCGCGTACCGCGCCTTGAACTTCTCCGCGCTCTGGAAGAAGCAGACGACCTTGTCGTCGAGCGCGTAGGCCGGCATCCCGTACCAGAGCTTCGGCGCGAGCACGGGGGCGCTCGAGGTGATGACCGCGTGGAGGCGCTCGGCCATGACGCGGTCCGAGTCCTGCATCTCGGCGATCTTCGCGAGGACGCTCCGCTCCGCCTCGGCGGCCTTCTCCGCCCGCGAGGCGCGCCGCGCCGCACTCTTCAGCTCCTGGGCGTGCTCCTTCATCGCGGCCCGCTCCTCGGCCGTGAAGCCCTCGTACGCCGTGTTGGTCGTCTTCGCCGTGCCGGCCATGGTCACTCCCGTGGTGGTTGATTCGAGGGCCCGGTCTGTCGGTTCGCCGGACCCGTTCGCTGTGGTCACAGCCTCTCCCGCGCGGCGTACGGAGCGCCTCCGTGCTGACCACGGAATCCACCACGGAGACCGTGCGGGTGGCTGTCCGTGGAGGGGTCGTCATGTCGGGCCTCATACGGGGAAGCCGACGGTTACCGTCAGCGGGCACGGCGGATCGCCGGGTGCGGTGAGGGGTCCCACGTGAACGAAGGACTTGAGTAGAGGGCGGGGAGCTGAGCGCGAGATGAAGTGGTCGCTGTCGCTGCTGGGTGCGGCACTCGTCGTACTCATACTGCGCGATGTGTTCCACACGCTGTGGCACCCCACGCGTCACGGCGGCCTGAGCAGGCTGGTGATGACAAGGCTCTGGCGGCTCTCCGCCCGTACCAGTGGCCGCCGCAGGGCGGCGGGGCTGGCAGGACCGTTGGGCATGGTGGTGGTCGTCTCGATCTGGGCGCTGGCCGTCGCCGTCGGATGGGCGCTGGTCTACTGGCCCCACATGCCCGAGGCCTTCACGTACTCCACCGGGCTCGAACCCTCCGCGCACGCGGGCCCCGTGGACGCCCTGTACATCTCGCTGGTGACGCTCGCGACACTCGGTCTGGGCGACATCGCACCGATGACGGGCTGGCTGCGCCTCTTGTCGCCGCTCGAGGCGCTCCTCGGATTCGCGCTCCTGTCGGCGACGGTGACGTGGATCCTCGGCGTCTACCCGGCGCTCGCGCGGCGTCGCACCCTGGCTCTGCGCCTGTCCCACCTGCGCCGCACGCATGCCACGACCGAGGCGCTGGACTCCGACGCCGGTGCGGCCATCCTCGACAGCGTCGCCGCCGAGCTGTGCGTGGTGTGCGTCGACTTCATGCAGTACCCCGAGTCGTACTACTTCTACGACGGCGACGACCGCGCGTCGCTCGCCGAGCAGATCGGCTACGCGGCGCAGCTCGCCGAAAACGCGGCCAAGGCCCGGCACCGCGACGTCGGCCTCGCGTCCGAGGTGCTGAAGGCGGCCATGGACGACCTCGCGCTCATCCTGGACGAGCGATTCCTCCACACCCGCGGGAGCACGGGGGCCGTCCTGGACGCCTACGCCGCCGACCACCGCATCAACGCGGCCGGATGAACGGTCTGAGGGCCGCGGACGGGCAGGCAGGGCCCCATTCGGCGGGGGTTTCAGCATCAGAATTCCGGCAAAATGCTCGATATGGTACGCATCGGCTACACCATGATGACCGAACAGGCCGGACCCAGGGAACTGGTGTCCCATGTCGTCGGGGCGGAGAGAGCGGGCTTCGACTTCTCCGTCATCTCCGACCACTCGTTCCCCTGGCTCGATTCCCAGGGACACGCGCCGTACGCCTGGAGCGTCCTGGGCGCGGCCGCACAGGCAACCTCACGCATCCCCCTGATGACCTACGTGACCTGCCCGACGTTCCGCTACCACCCCGCGGTGATCGCGCAGAAGGCGGCCACGATGCAGTTGCTCAGCGAAGGCCGCTTCCGCCTCGGCCTCGGCTCCGGCGAGAACCTCAACGAACACATCGTCGGCGCCGGCTGGCCCGCCGCCCACGTCCGCCTGGAGATGCTGGAGGAGGCCGTGGGCATCATCCGCGAGATGTTCGACGGCGGGTACGTCAGCCACCACGGCACGTACTTCGACGTGGAGAACGCCAAACTCTGGGACCTTCCCTCCACGCCGCCACCGATCGGCATCGCCGTCTCGGGAGACCGCTCCTGCGCGCTCGCAGGCCGCCAGGGGGACCTGCTGATCGCCGTCGAACCGGACGCGGAGCTGACGAAGGCGTTCGCGGCACACGGGGGCGCCGGCAAGCCCTGCGTCGGCCAGCTCCCGGTCTGCTACGACCCCGACCGCGACGCGGCGGTGGCTCGCGCGCACGAGCAGTTCCGCTGGGCAGTGGGCGGTTGGGAGGTCAATGCCGAACTACCCGGCCCGGCGGGCTTCGCCCGAGCCACCGCGCACACCCGTCCCGAGGACGTCGCCGAGGCGATTCCCTGCGGCGACGACGTGGACGCCGTCGTGGAGGCGGTACGTCCCTACGCCGAGGCCGGGTTCACCGAGGTCGCCCTCGTGCAGGTCGGGGGCGATCACCAACAACCCTTCCTGGACTGGGCGGAGACGAAGCTGCTGCCCGCCCTGAGGGATCTGTGAGGGAGCCGGGATGAGCCGGGCAGCGCTGTTCGACGTCGACGGCACTCTTGCCGACACCAACCACCTGCATGTGACGGCGTGGTGGGAGGCCCTGCGTCAGGCGGGACACTCCGTCCCGATGCACGCCATCCACCGGGCCGTCGGCCTGCCCGGCGAGGACCTGCTCGGTCACGTCCTGGGTGAGGACCGCGACCGTACCCAGGACAACCGCATGAGCACGGCACACGACATCCTCTACGCCACGTACTTCGACCGCCTTCCGGCCCTGGCCTCGGCCTCGGAGCTGCTGCGGGCACTGGCGCGCGACGGCTGGAAGGTCGTGCTGGTCACCTCGGCCAAGGACAACGAACTCAAGGCCCTGCGCCGGGCGATCGACGCCGACGACGCGATCACGGAGACGGCCAGCGCGGACGACGTCGAGGAGGGCAAACCCGCACCCGAACCGGTCCAACAGGCCCTGGAACTGGCGGGGGTGCCGCCCGAGCGTGCGGTGTTCGTCGGCGACACGGTGTGGGACATGAAGGCCGCGACGGCGGCCGGTGTCACGTCCGTGGCAGTGCTGTGCGGCGGCATCCCCCGCCAGGACCTGGAAGAGGCCGGCGCCGCCGCCGTCTACCAGGACCCCGCCGACCTCCTGGAACGCCTCGACAGCAGCCCCTTCTCCGGGGTGCCGGCCTGAGTCTCCCGGCGGTCAGGTCGGCCGGGTCGAGGCTCGGCCGGCTCGGCCGTTCAGGGGCAGGTCGTAGAGGGCGAAGGCGCGGTCGATCACCGGCTGCGCCACGTTGCGGACATGGACGCCTCCGGAGGTCATGCCGTGCTCCGTGCCGAGGTGCGCGTGACCGTGGACGGCGAGGTCCGCCCCCTGCTCGTCGATGGCCTCCGCCAAGAGGTAGCTCCCGAGGAACGGGTAGATCTCCAGCGGTTCCCCCGCCAGCGTGTCGGGCACCGGGGAGAAGTGCGTCAGGGCGATCCTGACCTGGCAGCCGTCCGCCGTGAGCTCCCCCAGGGCCCGGCCAAGGTCGGACGCACCCTGCCGGGCCGTACGGACGAAGCTCTTCATCTCCGGCTCGCCGAACTCGCCCGCGCTACGCCCCGCGAACCCTCCGCAGAAACCCTTCACCCCCGCGATACCGACCTTGTGCCCGCCCACCGAAAGCTGCACGGAGTCCCCCTCCAGGACCGAGACCCCCGCCTCGGTCAGGGCGCGGGTCACGCCCGCCTCCTCCCCGGAGTGGTAGTCGTGGTTGCCGAGAACGGCCACGACGGGAACGCCGAGGTCGGCCACCTCCTCGGCCACCACCTCGGCCTCGGAGACGGTGCCGTGCCGGGTGAGGTCGCCGGCCAGCAACAGGACGTCGGCGCAGTCCGGAAGCGTCGCGAATGCCGGACGGAGCAGCCCGCGGCAGTCCGGTCCGAAATGGATGTCACCGACCGCCGCGACGCGCACGACATCGGGCCCGGCCGACTCCGTCCCGATCGCGCCGCTCATGGCAACTCCTCGTGTCGAGTGGGCGGTTCGGAGCCGACGACGACGAGGTCGGCGCGCACGGGAATGCCCGCGAGTTCGGACTGCGCCAGGCGCAGGATCTCGTCGCGCCGTGCCGCGGTCGACACGGTGCCGGAGAGGAGGACCGTCCCCCCGCGCAGTTCCACATGGATGCCGAGCTCGGCCACGTCCCCGCGCGCGAGGCGCTCCCGTACGTGCTCGACCCTGTACTCGCCCAGATACGCGCCCTGGTCACCGGCCGTCATCGGGCCCTCCTTCCGTAGTGAGACGCTGCGGTACGACGTCGAGCAGTTCGAGCAGGTACAGGAAGGCCGCCGCCATCGGGGCGCTCCCCGTCTCCTGGCGTACGGCGTCCCAGTCGATGCGCTCCCGCAACCCCCGCGCCACGGGCAGCAGCGGTCCGAAGTCGCAGTGGTGCTCGGACAGGGCCGCGAGTCGGCTGATCATGAGGTCAGTGGGGGCCAGGACGGGCATGTGTACGGAGTCCACGGGCAGGGTCTCGGCCCGGCCGAGGAGCTCGTCGGTGACCGGGTGCCCGGCCAGCGCGAAGATCAGGTCGATCTCCGCCGTGCCGGTGTGGGCCTTGATCAGCCAGTCCTCCGGCCGATCGACGATGCGCACCCCTTGCTCACGCAGCAGACGGGTGATCTTCTCGGCGTCCTCCCGGCGCACGGCGAAGTCGGTGTCGTGCCGAAGCCGGAGCGGCAGGCCGTGGGCGTAGGTGGCGACGCTGCCGACCAGCGCGAACGGGCACCCGGACGTCTTGAGAATGGCGCCGACCGCCTTCGTCGCCTCGAGAATGGCCTGGGTGTGGTCGACCGGCAGGGCCTGGCTCGCCGGGTCTCGGGTCGTCGCCTCGCCGGACGTCCCGGACGTCCCGGACGTGCCCGACGTGCCGGACTCGCCGGTCTCGCCGGAGGTGCCGACCTCGCCGGACGTGCCGGGCTCGGGATCGGCATCGGTGACTGGCCTGCGCAATTCGTCTGCTGCTTCCGTGAGATTCATTGAGCGCTCCTCTCCGGGCGGTTCCGGCCGCCCCGCCCCCGCGGGGCGAGAGCGCGTCTACCCACAGAGCGGGCGTGCATCCGCGGGGGCGGCGTCCGGTTCTCCCACCCGTTCGGGACGGCCGGGAGGGGCTGAGAGCCCTACATGTGGGGTTGGCGGTAGTACCGGGCGAACCGCTCCAGGTAGCCGGGTTCCCCGGATTCCCGGGACTCCTCGGCCTCGTCGTACTCCGGGGCGTCCTTGATCTCGTCCTTCGTCCGGTTGACGTACACCGTCTTCTTGGTCGAGTCGATCAGCTTGATCGTCCCGGCGGGAAGCAGGACGTGCTTGCCGAAGATCCACGTCCCTGTGTCGACGACGACGTAGGAGGAACCCACGTCCTCGGAGTGCTTGTCGATCTTGCCGATATGGCCGTCGGTCGCCTCGACCTTGTAGCCGATGATGTCGACCCCCTGCTGGTAGCCCGCGCTCGGGTGGTACACCCAGATGTCGAACTCGCTCACAGCGGCGCCTCTCTTTGCATGACACGGATGTGTGATGAACGGAGCATCTCCCTGTTTGCGCCGCACCCCAAACGCACACGCCGGAGAGTCACCCCGCCGCCAGCAGCAGGGTGCTTTCGACCGGATCGGGTGGATTGCATGCGTGGGGATATACCGGGCAGGCGGGTGGCGAGGTTCCATGCGAAAGGAGACTGGTGATGACCACCGCACGGGAGATCATGACCCCGGACCCGACGTGCGTGAAAGCCACCGAGTCCGTCCTGGACGCGGCGAAGAAGATGACCGAGCTGGGCGTGGGGGCGCTGCCGATCTGCGGCAGCGACGAGAAGCTCAAGGGCATGCTGACCGACCGCGACATCGTCGTGAAGGTCCTCGGCCAGGGGAAGGACCCGGCGACGTGTAAGGCCGGTGAGCTCGCTCAGGGCGAAGCCGTCACGATCGGCGCCGACGACGAGGTGGACGAGATCCTGCGCACCATGAAGGAGCACGAGGTGCGTCGACTGCCCGTGATCGACGGGCACACCCTGGTGGGCGTCGTGGCCCAGGCGGACGTGGCGCGCGCTCTGCCCAACCCCCAGGTCGGCGACCTTCTGGAGGCTCTCTCCGCCGCCTGACGGACGGCGGCCCGGCGGGCAGGCCCGGTGGATCCGGGACCTGCCCGCCGACCGCGTCCCCCGTGGTGCTGCGCGCCGACCGGCACACACGTAGCTGCGAGCCGGGGCACGTGGGGGGCCCGTTCAGGTGGCCTCGGGGAAGTGGCAGGCCACCTCCCTCGCCTCGCCCGGCGCCGTGATGCGAAGCAGGGGTGCCTCGGAGCGGCAGATCTCCTGCGCCTTGGGGCAACGCGGGTGGAAGGTGCAGCCGGGTGGGGGAGCGGCCGGGCTCGGGGGGTCGCCGAGCAGGGTGATGCGCTCACGAGCCCGTTCGGCCGCCGGGTCGGGCAGCGGGACGGCCGAGAGCAGCGCCCTGGTGTACGGGTGGGCAGGGGCGGCGTACACCCGCTCCTTGGCGCCGATCTCCACGATCCGGCCCAGGTACATCACCGCCACGCGGTCGCAGACCCGCTTGACCACCGACAGGTCGTGGGCGATGAAGAGGTACGCGAGTCCGAGTTCGCGCTGCAGCCGCTCCATCAGGTTGACGATCTGGGCCTGGACGGAGACGTCGAGGGCGGAGACCGGTTCGTCGGCGACGACGAGCCGCGGTCGTGTGGCCAGCGAGCGGGCGATGCCGATGCGTTGCGCCTGGCCGCCGGAGAACTCGTGCGGATAGCGGTCGATGTGCTCGGGGATCAACCCGACCAGTTCCATCAGCTCCGCGGCCCGCTTGCGGGCGTCCGTGGCCGAACTCCCCTGCACCAGCAGCGGATCGGAGATGATCCGCGCCACCGTCTGGCGTGGGTTGAGCGAGGAGTGCGGGTCCTGGAAGACCATCTGGAGCTCCCTGCGGAGCGGCTTCAGCTCGCGCTGCGAGAGATGGCTGATGTCGCGGCCTTCGTACGTGACGGAGCCCGCGGTCGGCTCCAGGAGCCGGACGATCAGACGGCCCGTGGTCGACTTGCCGCAGCCGGACTCGCCGACCAGGCCCAGCGTCTCGCCCGCCGCCACGTCGAAGCCGATGCCGTCGACGGCCCGGACCGGCGCCGACGAGCGGCGCCTGCCGGGGAAGGTCATCGTCAAGTCCCTGACGGACAGCAGAGGTTGATCGGTCATGTGGCGGCGCCTTCGTGGGCGGGGGTGCGGAATGCGGGGAAGTGGCAGGCGACCGGGTGCCCGGCCGGCCCGCCGAGCAGCGGGCGCTCGGTCGCGCAGCGGGAGCGCTCGTCGGCCGGTGTCTCGGCGAGCCGGGGGCACCGCGGCGCGAACGCGCAGCCGGGAGCGGGGGTGAGCAGCGACGGAGGGCTGCCGGGGATCGCGCGCAGCGGCGCGTTGTCGCTGTCGTCGAGGCGGGGCAGGGAGTCGAGCAGCCCCCGGGTGTAGGGGTGGGCCGGCGACGCGAACAGGTCGTCGACCGGGGCCTGTTCGGCGGCTCTGCCCCCGTACATCACCAGCACGTCGTGGGCGACGCGGGCGACCACCCCCAGGTCATGGGTGATCATGACGACGGCGAGGTCCCGCTGCTCCTGTATCCGGGCGATCAACTCCAGGATCTGGGCCTGGACGGTGACGTCCAGGGCGGTGGTGGGCTCGTCGGCGATGAGTAGATCGGGTTCACAGGCGAGCGCCATCGCGATCATCACGCGCTGGCGCATACCCCCGGAGAACTGGTGCGGGTATTCCCCCGCGCGGCGCCTGGGTTCGGGGATGCCGACCTCCGCCAGCGCCTCGACTGCCCGCTCGCGGGCGGCCTTGCGACCGCTGCCGAAGTGGACCCGGTGGTGCTCGGCGATCTGCTCGCCCACCGTGTAGTACGGATGGAGGCTGGAGAGCGGGTCCTGGAAGATCATCGCGATGCGCCGGCCGCGCAGGCGGGCGAACGCGCGCTCGGAGAGCCCGACGAGTTCCCGGCCGGCCAGCCGGATCGAGCCGGTGACCTCCGCGCCGGTGTGCAGACCGAGCACCGCCATGGACGTGACGGACTTGCCGGAGCCGGACTCGCCGACGATGCCCAGCGTCCGGCCCGGCCGCACCTCGAACGAGAGGGAGTCCACGGCGCGTACCGGACCGTGCTTCGTCGGGAAGGTCACCGTCAGGTCCCGTACGGACAACAGGGGGGCGGAGTCGTGCGGGGAGTCGGCCATCAGAACCTCACTCGCGGGTCGACGACGGCGTAGAGCAGGTCGACGGCCAGGTTGGCGACGACGATGAAGGTGGCGGCGAGCAGGGTGACGCCCAGGATGACCGGCTGGTCACCGGTGGACAGGGCGCCGTAGAACAGCCGCCCGATGCCGGGAAGACCGAAGATGGACTCGGTGATCACGGCGCCCGCGAGGAGGCCGCCCAGGTCCATCCCGAAAATGGTGAGGATGGGCGTCATGCCGGCCCGCAGACCGTGCTTGACGACGACCTTGCGGCGCGGCAGGCCCTTGGCCCGGGCGGTGCGGATGTACGGCTCCGCCATGGTCTCGATCATCGAACTGCGGCTCTGGCGGGCGTACATGGCCGCGTACAGAAACGCCAGCGCCAGCCAGGGCAGCAGCAGGTTGGAGGCCCAGCCGACGGGGTCGGAGCCGAAGGCCACGTACTGCGGATAGGGGAGGAGGCCGGCCACCCGGATCAGCCCGTAGATCAGCATCACCGAGGTGAAGTAGACGGGCAGTGAGGCGGCGGTGACCGCGCCGACCATCAGGACGCGGTCGGTGAGGGTGTCCTTGCGCAGGGCGGCGGCGACGCCCGCCGAGAGCCCGAGGACCAGCCAGATGATCGCGGCGCCCAGCGCGAGCGAGGCGGAGACCGGGAGCCGGTCGACCAGCAGGTCCCACACGCTCTGGCTGTTCTCGTACGAGTAGCCCAGGCACGGGAAGTCGCAGTGCAGGGCGTACTGGCCGCTGCCCATGGTGCGGCCGGTGAAGACTCCGGTGACGAAGTCCCCGAACTGCCGCCACAGCGGCTCGTCCAGGCCCATGTGGGCGCGGATCGCCTCCAGGCGCTCGGCGCTGCACGCCTTGCCGCAGGCCGCCGCGGCCGGGTCGGAAGGCAGGACGTAGAAGATGGTGAAGGTGACGGCGGCGATGGCGATCAGGACGCCGGCGACGCCGAGCAGCCGGCGGCCGAGGTAGACGGTCATGCGCGGCTGCCTCTCGGGTCGAGGATGTCCCGCAGAGCGTCCCCGAGCAGGGTGAACGCGAGCACGGTGAGGAAGAGGCAGAGGCTCGGGATGACGAAGTACATGGGGTCCGTGTCGTAGTACGTGACGCTCTCCGCGATCATCTGGCCCCACGACGGGGTGGGCGGACGGACGCCGACCCCCAGGTAGCTCAGGGCCGCCTCGGTGGCGATCATCCCCGGGATGATCAGGGTCGTGTACGCGATGACCGGCCCGGCGACGCCCGGGAGGATGTCGCGGGTGAGGATCCGCCAGGGCCCCGACCCGCCGACCCGCGCGGCGTCGACGTACTCGCGGTGCTTGAGCGAGAGGGTCTGTCCGCGCACGACGCGGGCGATGCCGGGCCAGCCGAACAGGCCGATGACGGCGGTCATCAGGACGACCCGGTTGACGTCCCTGGCCACCGACATCATCGCGATCATGAAGATGAGGGAGGGGAAGGACATGGTGAGGTCCATCAGCCGGGAGAGGACGGCGTCGGTACGCCCGCCGAAGTAGCCGGCGGTGATGCCGGCCGCCGTACCGGCGACGACGACGATCGCGGTGGCGGCGAAGGCGATGAGGAGGGAGACCTGCGCGCCGTGGACGACGCGGGCGAACAGATCGCGGCCGGTGACCGGTTCGACGCCGAGCCAGTGCTCGGTCGAGATGCCGCCCAGCGGGCCGAGGGGCTGGCCGCCCAGGTACGGGTCGATCGCGGACTTGTCGAACTCCTCGGGGGACCAGCCGCCCAGCGCGCTGAGCAGCGGTGCGGCCACCGCCATGACGGCGAAGAGAGCCACCACGACGAGGGAGATCTTGACGGAGGTGCGACGGCGCAGTTCCGCGCGGGCGAGCTGCCAGGGGCCGCTGCCCGCGGGAACGCCGTCCACGGGTGAGGAGAGGGAGGACATGGTCTGGTGGGTCCTCAGTTCTGGTTCGCGGAGGAGTCCTTGAGGCCGACCGTCGCGTAGTCGACCTGGCCGCCGAAGGAGGTGTGGCCGAAGGCTCCCGCGATGTTGGTGCCGAGCAGCAGCGGCTTCCGCTCGACGACGGCGGGGGCCGTCGGGGCCTTGGTGAGGATCTCCCCGTCCAGCTGCTGCCAGGCCTTGTTGGCCTGCGCGGCGTCGGTCATGGCGGCGATCGCGTCCATCCGCCGCATCGTGGCGTCGTCGCGGAAGAGCGAGTGGTTGCCGGAGTTGCCCTTCTCCTTGATGTAGCGGCCGTCGAAGACGAAGGGCAGGAAGGTGGAGCCGGAGGGGTAGTCGGGGCACCAGCCGGTGTAGACGAGATCGGTGCGGCTCTTGGTGTCGCCGATGGTGTCGTAGAAGGCGGACGGGTCGACGGTCTCGATCACGACCTTGATCCCGGCCCGGCCGAGGGACTGCTGGATCGCCTCGCCGACTCCCTTGTCTCCGTTGGAGACGGTGATGCTCGTGGTGAAGCCGTCCGGCTTGCCCGCCTCCTTGAGAAGCTGCTTGGCCTTCTCCGCGTCACCGGTGACCGGAATCTTCAGGGTGTCGGGCTGCTTGCCACCGAAGAGCGAGCCGGGCATGAGCGCGGTGGCGGGATCGTTGACGGCGGGGCCGCCGGAGGCCGTCACGACGGCCTCGCGGTCCAGGGCGTACTGCACGGCCTGGCGGACCTTGACGTTGTCGAAGGGGGCGCGACCGGTGTGCATCTGCACCATCTCCGTGCAGTTGGTGGACTCGGCGAGGAGCCGCGCCTTCACCTCGGCCCGGGTGAGCACCTTGGGGGTGGACTCGGGGCGCAGCTTGTCCCAGGAGACGGCGGAGGCGTCCGGGCCCTGGGACGCGATGAGCCGGTCGTCGATCTGGTGGGCCTTGAGGCCCATGACCACCACCACGCGGTCCGGGTACGCCTTGCGCACGCCGTCCGTCGCCGGGTCCCAGTGGGTGTTGCGGACCAGGACGAGCTGCTTGTCCCGGGCGTACGACTCGATCTTGTACGGGCCCGAGGAGAACGGGCGGTTGTCGTACTGGGGGCCCTTGTCCCGCGACTTCGGCACCGGGGCGAAGGTGGGCAGGACCGTGGCGTAGGGGAACTCGGCGAAGGGCTTGCGCAGTTCGAAGACGATCGTGCGGTCGTCGGGGGTCTTGACGGAGTCCAGGTGCTTGCCCTGGGCCGGGCCCTGGTAGCCCTCGGCCCCGGCGAGGTATCGGGCGGCGTAGTCGGGGCCGCCGGGGAGGTCGGGGGAGAAGGACCGCTCGACGTTGTACTTGACGTCCTGGGCGGTGATCGGGGTCCCGTCCTCGTACTTCAGGCCCTTCTTGAGCGTGAAGGTCCAGGTCTTGGCCCCGTTGGAGGAGACGCCGAGGTCCTCGGCGAGGTCGGGTGTCAACTCCCCGCCCTTGGCGCCCGGTTCCGCCTTGTAGGTCACCAGCGTGCGGTACAGCAGCCGGGTGCCGAAGTCCATGTCGCTCACCACCCAGTTGCGGGCCGGGTCGAGGTGGCTGAAGTCCTGGTTGGAGAGGACGGTCAGCGTGCCGCCCTTCTGCGGCGTGCCGCCGACCACCGCTCCCTCGTTGGCGGTTGCCGGGTTCTTTCGGCCGGCGCCGCCCTGGCCCGCGCCGGAGTGGCCGCCGGAGCAGCCGGCGGTGACGAGTGCGACGGTCGTCGCCAGGGTGGCGGCGACGGCATGCAGGGTGCGCTTGTTCATCAGTGGTCACTCCGAGAACAGTTGGGCAGCCGAGGCTGGAAGGTGACCAGTAAAATAATAATGTGAAATGGTACTGACAAGGTGTCGAGCCTCCCGTTACCGAGCCGTGTCCGAGGGTGCGGTCGGGTGTGGTCGGGAAGTGTTGTCGCGGGTAGGTCGCGGAGCGTTGAAACGGCGACGCGGGTCTTGTCAGGGCCTGTGCAATGTGAAATGTTACTGACGTGCTCACGAGAAACTCCTCGGACGTGATCGTCGTGGGAGCGGGTGTGGTCGGCGCCGCGTGCGCCTACTACTCCGCCCGCGCCGGCCTCACCGTCACCGTGCTCGACCGCGGTCCGCTGGCGGGTGGCACCACCGGTGCCGGTGAGGGCAACCTCCTGGTCTCCGACAAGGAACCCGGCCCCGAACTCGAACTCGCCCTGATCTCCGCCGCTCTGTGGCGCGAGCTCGCGGAGCGGCTCCCCGCCGCGATCGAGTACGAGGCCAAGGGGGGCCTCGTCGTCGCCTCCGCCGAGACCGGCCTGACCGCGCTGCGCGGCTTCGCCGCCGCCCAGCGGAAGACGGGGGTCACGGCGCACGAGGTCCCGGCGGACGGGCTGCGCGAGTTCGAACCCCACCTCGCCCCGGGCCTCGCGGGCGGCTTCCACTATCCGCAGGACGCCCAGGTCCAACCCGCCCTGGCCGCCGCCCATCTGCTGAGGGCGGCGGGGGAGCGGGTGCGCGTCGAGCTCGGCGAGGAGGTCACCGGCCTGCTCACCGGGGCCGGCGGCGAGATCCGCGGGGTCCGCACCCGTACGGGGGAGATCCATGCCCCGTACGTGGTCAACGCCGCCGGAACCTGGGGCGGGGAGATCGCCCGGCTCGCCGGGGTCGAGCTGCCCGTGCTGCCGCGCCGGGGTTTCGTCCTGGTCACCGAACCGCTGCCACGCGTGGTGCGGCACAAGGTGTACGCCGCGGACTACGTCGCCGACGTGGCCAGCGGGTCCGCCGCGCTGCAGACATCGGCCGTGGTCGAAGGGACACCCGCGGGCCCGGTTCTGATCGGCGCCAGCCGTGAACGGGTGGGCTTCGACCGGTCGTTGTCGGTCGAGGTGCTGCGGCGCCTCGCGGCCGGGGCCACGGAGCTGTTCCCCGTCCTCGCCGGGGTGCGGGTGATGCGGACGTACGCGGGCTTCCGCCCGTACCTGCCGGACCATCTGCCCGCCATCGGTCCCGATCCGCGCGTCCCCGGGCTGCTGCACGCCTGCGGCCACGAGGGCGCGGGGATCGGCCTCGCGCCGGTCACCGGGCTGATCGTCGCCCGGTGCCTGAGCGGCGGCGAACCGCCGCTCGACATCGGGCCGTTCACGCCCGACCGATTCGCACCCGCCGTCTGAGCCGCACGAGAGGAGGCCCGCCGTGGCCCGTACCCCCGCCGAACTGGTCGGGGCGCAGCCCGAGCCGCCGTTCGAGATCACCCTGGACGGACGGCCCCTGTCCGCCCTGCCCGGTCAGTCCGTCGCCGCCGCGCTGTGGTCGGCCGGTGTACTCGCCTGGCGCACCACCCGGGTGGGCGGCCGACCCCGAGGCGCCTTCTGCGGCATCGGCCAGTGCTACGACTGCCTCGCCACCATCAACGGGGAGCCCAACCGGAGGGCCTGCCTCGTCCCGGCGCGCCCTGGAGACGCGATCACCACGCAGGAAGGACACGGCCGTGCCGATCTCGGCGTCTGAAACCCACGACCTCGCCGTCATCGGCGCGGGATCAGCCGGCCTGTCCGGCGCCGTCACTGCCTCGGAGTCCGGCCTCTCGGTGGCTCTGCTGGACACGTCCACCCAGGTGGGCGGCCAGTTCTACCGGCAGCCCGCACCGGCGCTCGGAGCGGTCCGCCCCGAGGCGCTGCACCACGACTGGTCGGCCTTCGCGGAGCTGTGCCGACGCCGGGACGCCGGTGACATCACGCACCTGACGGGCCATCACGTCTGGTCGGTCACACGGGACGAGGACGGCCTGTGGTCGGTGCACGCGGTGACCGGCGCCGACGGCGACGGAGAAAAGCCCGTACGCGTGCGGGCGAGGGCCGTCCTGCTGGCCACTGGGGCGGCCGAGCGCCAACTCCCCTTCCCGGGCTGGACCCTGCCGGGCGTCGTGGGTGCCGGTGGCGCGCAGGCGATGCTCAAGTCGGGGCTCGCCCTGCCGGGCCGACGGATCGTCGTCGCGGGCAGCGGCCCGCTGCTGCTCGCCGTCGCCACCTCGCTCGCCGCCGCGGGAGCGCGCGTCCCCGCCGTCGTGGAGGCGACCGGCTATCTGCGGTACGCCCGCCACCCGCGCGCCCTCGCCACCAATCCGTACAAGCTCTCGGAAGCCGTCGTCCACGGCGCGGCGCTGCTCCGCCATGGAATCCCGGTCCGCACCCGCAGCGCCGTCGTCCAGGTGCACGGCGCCGAACGGGTGGAGGCCGTCACCGTCGCCCGGCTCGACCGGAACTGGCGGCCCGTACGGGGGCCGGTCCGCCGGATCGCATGCGACGCCCTCGCCGTGGGGCACGGCCTCGCGCCCCAGATCGAGCTCGCCACCGGACTCGGCTGCGCCACCCGCCGAACCGCCGACGCGACGACCGCCCTCGTCCTGGACGAGTTCCAGGAGACCTCCGTGCCCGGACTGTGGGCCGCGGGGGAGACGGGCGGAGTGGGCGGCGCCCGACTCGCCCTGATCGAGGGCGAGTTGGCGGGCCTCGCCATCGCCGCCCGGTTGCGCGGGCGGCCTACCCTCGCCGGGAGCGGGAGGGCGGCGCGGCTGCGCCGCCAACGGGACCGTATGCGCGTCTTCGCCGAGGTCATGGCGGCCGCGCACGCGCCCGGTCCCGACTGGCCGCACTGGCTGACCGACGACACGGACGTGTGCCGCTGCGAGGAAGTCACCGCCGGACGGGTCCGCGCGGCGGTCGACGAGCTGGGCGCCCGTGACGCGAGGAGCGTCAAGCTCCTGACCCGGGCGGGGATGGGGTGGTGTCAGGGCCGAATGTGCGGTGCGGCCGTGGCCTGCCTCGCGGCCGGCGGCGGATCGGTGCCTCCGTCGGAGGAGCGCCGCCCGTTCGCCGTCCCCGTCAGGCTCGGGTTGCTCGGCGCCCTCGACGCGCCGGACGCGTCCGAGGAGGATGGTGCCCTCCCGGAGGAGGGCATCCCGCCGGACAACTGATCCCCGGTGCCTCTCGGGCCACCACGTCCACCTCAGTGAAATGTCACACACTATTGAAAGGCCACCGTCATGACCGGCTCGACCGACACCACTTGGAACTCCGCACGTCCCTGGCGCGGCATCATGGTCGCCACCACCCTCCCCCTACGCGCGGACCTCTCCGTCGACTACGACGCCTACGCCGAGCACGTCCGCCGGCTCATCGACAACGGCTGTGACGGCGTCGTCCCCAACGGCTCGCTCGGCGAGTACCAGACGCTCACCGACGAGGAGCGCGCCCGCGTGGTGCGTACCGCGGTCGAGGCCGCGGGCGACGGCGCCCGGGTCATGCCCGGCGTCGCCGCCTACGGCAGCGCGGAGTCCCGGCGCTGGGCGGACCAGGCGGCCGAGGAGGGATGCGGCTCCGTGCTGCTCCTGCCGCCGAACGCCTACCGCGCCGACGATGAGGCCGTCCGCGCGCACTACGCCGAGGTGGCCCGGGCCGGTCTCCCCGTCGTGGCGTACAACAACCCCTTCGACACCAAGGTCGACCTGACTCCCGCCGTGCTTGCCCAGCTGCACGCCGAGGGGCACATCGTCGCCGTGAAGGAGTTCACCGGCGATGTCCGACGCGCCTACGAGATCGCCGAACTCGCACCGGAACTCGACCTGTTGATCGGCGCCGACGACGTCCTCCTCGAACTCGCCGTGGCCGGCGCCGTCGGCTGGATCGCCGGCTACCCCAACGCCTTCCCGGCCACCTGCGCCGAGCTCTACCACGCCGCGGTCTCGGGCGACCTGCACACCGCGGTCCCTCTCTACAAGTCGCTCCACTCGCTGCTGCGTTGGGACTCGAAGACCGAGTTCGTCCAGGCGATCAAGCTGTCCATGGACATCGTCGGCCGCCACGGCGGCCCGGTCCGCCCCCCGCGCTTCCCGCTCACGGGCCCGATCGAGGTCGGTGTGCGGGAAGCGACCGAGAAGGCCATCGCCGACGGCCACCACTGAGGGCCTGACGGTCCGACCGAAAGGAGTCCGCATGCGCACCCGCCACGTCTTCCACGCCGTCGACTCGCACACCGAGGGCATGCCCACGCGCGTCATCACCGGTGGCGTCGGGGTGATCCCCGGCGCCACCATGGCCGAGCGCCGTCTCCACTTCATGGAACACCTCGACCACGTACGGACGTTGCTGATGTACGAGCCGCGTGGCCACGCGGCGATGAGCGGCGCGATCCTCCAGCCGCCCACCCGCCCCGACGCCGACTACGGCGTCCTCTACATCGAGGTCTCCGGTTACCTGCCCATGTGCGGGCACGGCACCATCGGAGTGGCCACGGTCCTCGTCGAGACGGGCATGGTGCCGGTCACCGAGCCGGTCACCACCGTCCGCCTCGACACCCCGGCGGGCCTGGTCGGCGTCGACGTACGGGTGAAGGACGGCGCGGCCGAGTCCGTCACCCTCACCAACGTGCCCGCGTTCTGCGCGGGCCTTGACCGCAAGGTCGAGGTCCCCGGACACGGAACGGTGACCTACGACCTCGCGTTCGGCGGCAACTTCTACGCCTTCGTCCACCTCGACGACCTGGGGCTGCCCTTCGACCGTGCCCGCAAGGACGACCTGCTGGCCGCCGGTATGGCCATCATGGCGGCGATCAACGCCTCGCCGGACCGGCCGGTCCACCCGGAGCGCCCCGACATCTCCGGCGTCAAGCACGTCTATCTGGCGGCGCCCGGCTCCGACGCCGTCCGCTCCCGGCACGCGATGGCCATCCACCCGGGATGGTTCGACCGCTCGCCGTGCGGCACCGGCACGTCCGCGCGGATGGCGCAGCTGCACGCCCGTGGCGAACTCCCGCTCGGCCGCGACTTCGTCAACGAGTCCTTCATCGGTACGGAGTTCACCGGTCGGCTCATCGAGGAGACGGAGGTCGGCGGCCTGCCCGCCGTCGTCCCCACCGTCACCGGCCGGGCCTGGATCACCGGCACCGCGCAGTACTTCCTCGATCCCACCGACCCGTTCCCCGGAGGCTTCCTCCTGTGACCGCAGAAGTCATCTCTCTCCTCTCCCGCAATCCGGCCGACCCCACCGACGTACTGCTCCAGATCCCGGCCCCCGGGGCCTTCGCCGCGGCGGACGCCGTGGAGCGGGCGCGGGCCGCCCAGGCCGGCTGGCTGGCCGGCGGGGCGGCCGCCCGGTCGGCGGCCCTCGCCGCGGTCGCCGCGGCCGTCGAGGCGGCGTCCGAGGAGCTGGCCGCGCTCGCCGTACGCGAGGTGGGCAAGCCCCTCACCGAGGCGAGGGCCGAGGTCGCGCGTACCGCCGCGATCTGGCGGTACTACGCCCAGGCGCCCTTCGAGCCCACCGGCGCCGTCCACGAGCCCGCGGCCGGTACCGGGCTGCTCCTGACCCGCCGCCGCCCGCACGGGGTGGCGGGGCTCGTCACCCCGTGGAACTTCCCCTTCGCCATCCCGAGTTGGAAGGCCGCCCCCGCCCTCGCGGTCGGCAACACGGTCGTCCTCAAGCCCGCCCCGGAGGCGACCGCCTGTGCCCAGCGCCTCGCCGAGATCGTCCAACGTGCCCTGCCCACAGAGGTGTTCACCGTCCTGCCCGGCGGCTCCACCGAGGGGAACGCGCTCGTCACCTCCGCCGACGTCGTCTCGTTCACCGGCTCCACCGCCGTCGGCCAGGCGGTGGCGCGTGCCGCGACCGCGCGGGGCATCCCCGTCCAGGCGGAGATGGGCGGCCTGAACGCGGCCCTGGTCCTGCCGGACGCCGACATCGAGCGGGCGGCGGCCCACATCGCCGCCGCGATCGCCGGGTACGCGGGCCAGAAGTGCACCGCCACCAGCCGCGTGATCGCGGTCGGCGCCGCCCACGCCCCGCTGCGTGAAGCGCTCACGGAGGCGCTGCGGGCGATCCCGGTGGGCGACCCGGCCGACGCGGCGACCGTGTGCGGGCCGCTCATCAGCGAATACGCCCGCGATCAGGTCGGCGACGCGTGGCACGGCCTGCGCGCGCTCACCGGCGGTACCGTGCCCGAGGGCCCCGGCTGGTACGCGGCACCGACCCTCGTCGAGCAGGTGCCTGGCGGGCACCGGCTCCTGCGCGAAGAGGTCTTCGGCCCCGTCGCGGCCCTGCTCCCCGCCGACGACCTCGCCCATGCGGTGCGGATCACCAACTCGGTGCCGTACGGACTGGTCACGTCGGTCCACACCGCGGACCTGGACGCGGCCCTCACCGGACTCGACCGCCTCGACACCGGGATGATCCGGATCAACGCCCCGTCCACCGGCGTCGACTTCCATCTGCCCTTCGGTGGCTCCAAGGCATCCAGCCACGGCCCCCGCGAACAGGGACGGGCCGCCCTGGACTTCTACACCACGAGCCGCACCTACACGCTGGCCCCGGCCCGGGCAACGTGACATTGTACGCTGGTGATCTCGGCGGTACGAAGGGAACACCATGGGGCACCTGCAACAGCGCGACCTCGGCGCCACCCGCGAGCGGCTGCGCGACCAGGTCGCCCATGCCCTGCGGGCCGCCCTGATCTCCGGCGAACTCCGTCCGGGCCAGGTGTACTCGGCGCCCACGCTCGCGGAGGACTTCGGCATCTCGGCGACGCCCGTGCGTGAGGCGATGCTCGACCTGGCCCGGGAGGGTCTGGTCGAGCCCGTCCGCAACAAGGGGTTCCGGGTCACCGAGGTCTCCGAGAAGGACCTCGACCAGTACAGCGAGATCCGCGCCCTCATCGAGGTACCCATGGTCGGACGGATCACCCGCAGCGCCACCCGGGAGGAACTGGAGGCGCTGCGGCCGGTCGCCGAGGAGATCGTGCGCTCCGCGCGCGAGCACGACCTGATCGGCTACCTGGAGGCCGACCGCCGCTTCCACCTCTCGCTGCTGGCGCTCTGCGGCAACGAGAGGCTCGTCGAGACGGTCGGCGACCTGCGCAAGCGCTCCCGCCTGTACGGGCTCACCGCACTGGACGAGAGCGGTGACCTGATCCCGTCCGCCGAGGAGCACCTGGAGCTGCTCGACCTGATGCTCGCGGGCGACGCGAAAGGCGCGGAGAAGTGCATGACCCGGCACCTGAGTCACGTCCGCTCCCTCTGGGCGGCGAAGCGGGCCGCGACGAGCTGACGGCCGTGACCGGCTGACGGGCGAGGGCCTCAGCCAGGACGCGGGCTGATGGACAGGTGAGGGCTCCCCGCCCCTGGGGGCCGGGCCGTGCTCACTCATGAGCATGCAATGTCACACGTCACAGCACGGCCTCCCACCGTGGAAGGGACCCATGAACCCCTCGTACGCGACCGTCGACCACGTCTTCACCGTCCCCCTCGACCACGCGGCCCCGCACGGCCCGACCATCCAGCTCTTCGCCCGCGAGGTCGCCGACCCGGGCCGGACCGGCGAGCAACTTCCCTGGCTGCTCTTCCTCCAGGGCGGACCCGGCGGCAAGTCGCCGCGTCCCCAGTTCGGTTCACCCGCGTGGCTGCCCGAGGCCCTCAAGTCCCACCGTGTGCTCCTCCTCGACCAACGCGGCACCGGACGCTCCGCTCCCGTCACCGCGCGAGCGGCCGCCGGCTTCGCAAGCCCCGCTCAACTCGCCGACCACCTAGGGCACTTCCGCGCGGACGCCATCGTCGCGGACGCCGAACTGATCCGCAGACAGCTGTGCGGCGACGAACCGTGGGAGACGCTCGGCCAGAGCTACGGCGGTTTCATCACGCTCACCTACCTCTCGCAGGCGCCCGAAGGGCTTCGGGCGTGCTACGTCACCGGAGGCCTGCCCGGCCTGTCCGCCACCGCCGACGACGTGTACGCCCGCACCTACCCGCGCGTGCGGGAGCGCGTCCTCGACCTCTACGCCCGTTATCCGCAGGACGCCGATCGGCTGCGCCGCATCGCCCACCTCCTGAGCGCGACCGACGTCCGGCTGCCCGACGGCGACCGGCTCACCACCCGGCGCCTGCGGACCCTCGGTCTCGCCCTCGGCATGGGGGACGGCTTCGAGCGGATCCACTGGCTGCTCGACGAAGCCATCGACTCGGAGGGGGAGTTGACCGACACCTTCCTCCACCAGGTGATGGCCCTGACCGGCTTCACCGACAATCCGCTCTTCGCCGTCATGCAGGAGACCCTCTACGGGCAAGGGGACAAGCCCACCGGCTGGGCGGCGTCCCGCGTGATGGCCGGCTACCCGGAGTTCGCCGAGGACGCGGATCCCCTCCTTCTCACCGGCGAGATGATCTACCCCTGGATGTTCCGGGACATCAAGGGCCTGCGCCCCTTCGCCGAGGCCGCCGAGCTGCTGGCCGAACGCACGGACTGGCCGCCGCTCTACGACCCGCACCGCCTGGCCGCCAACCGTGTCCCGCTCGCGGCGATCGTCTACCACGACGACATGTACGTGGACGCGGAGCTCTCGCTGCGTACCGCACGTGACGTCGGCGCCACCCGCGTGTGGGTCACCAACGAATGGGAGCACGACGGCGTCAGCGCCTCCGGTGGACGGGTGCTGTCGCGGCTGATGGACCTCGCGGCCGGCCGCGCGTAGCCCGGCTCCGTACCCCCCACGCCACCCACACACCCACGCCACCCACACACCCACCAACCCACCCGCCTCCGACGGGAGAGCCATGACCACCCTGTCCCGCATACTGCGACCCCTCGCCGCCGCAGCTGTCCTCGCATCCGTCCTGTCCGTCCCCGGCGCCGCGTCCGCGGCACCGAACTCCCCGGCGCGGGCTGCCGATTGCGCGCTTCCGGGAGAGACCGGCTGGACCGACGAGGGCCACGACACCGACCGGCACCAGTTCCAGCCGTCCACCGGAACCCGGCGCGTCCTCACCCTCTTCGTCGACTTCCCCGACGCCCAGGCCACCGACTCCACCGAGCCGTACGCCGCCCAACTGGCCCCGGCCGCCGCCTGGATGAACCGGGCCAGCTACGGCCGCCTCCGGCTCCAGAACACCGCGCTGCACCGCTGGATACGCATGCCCGCCGACTCCACCTCCTACGGCTTCGCACGCGGCCTCACCTTCGAGGTCCACGAGAAGTACCTGCGCGACGCGATCACGGCCGCCGACCCGCACGCGGACTTCTCGCGGTACGACATGGTCCATGTCGTCCCCACCAGGGCGGCGACCGCCGTCCCCTTCTCCCCGACCTACCTCTACGACCCGAACACGGCCGGGATCACGGCAGACGGCACCCGCGTCAAGTGGGCCGTCACCTTCGGCCAGGACATGTGGCGCTGGGGCCACAAGGTCGTCGCCCACGAGACGTCCCACACCTTCGGCCTGCCCGACCTGTACGCCTTCACCGGCGCCACCCACCGGTTCGTGGGCGGCTGGGACGTCATGGGCGACATCGCCGGAGCCGCCCCGCAGTACCTCGGCTGGCACTCCTGGAAGCTCGGCTGGACCGACGACCACCAGGTCGCGTGCCTCCCCGACTCCGGCCGCCGCACGGTGAGGCTGACCGCGGTGGAACGACCCGGCGGAACCAAGATCGCCGTACTGCGCACCGGTCGGACGACGGCCTACGTCGCGGAGGCCCGCCGGGCCGAGGGCAACGACGCGACCGCGTGCGCCGACGGCGTCCTCGTCTACAAGGTCGACTCCGCCGCCCCCACCGGCGAGGGCCCGGTACGGGTCATGAACGCGAACCTCACCGCGACCCCGCCCCCGGGCTGTACCCAGCTGGACCTGGCCACGTACGCACCCGGCCAGACGTTCACCGACCCGGACACCGGGGTCCGCATCGAGGTCCTCGCGGGCGGAAGGGCGGGGAACACGGTGCGGCTCAGCACGTGAGCGCGGCTTGGAGGTGAAGATCGGCCGCCCGATAGCCTGGGACGATGCTGACAGAAGTCACAGCGACCCGCTATGTCACGCCCTTGCGTGAGGGCGGCTCGCTCCCCGGGATCGTCGAGGCCGACGATCTCGGTACGTACGTCATGAAGTTCACCGGCGCCGGGCAGGGGCGGAAGACGCTGGTCGCCGAAGTCGTCTGCGGGCAGCTCGCGCGGCGGCTCGGGCTGCGGGTGCCCGAGTTGGTCGGGATTCAGCTCGATCCCGTGATCGGGCTCTCGGAGCCCGATCAGGAGGTGCAGGAGCTGCTGAAGGCCAGTGGCGGGCTCAACCTCGGGATGGACTACCTGCCCGGTTCCCTGGGGTTCGACCCGCTGGCGTACGAGGTGGACCCCAAGGAGGCGGGGAAGGTCGTCTGGTTCGACGCGGTGATCAACAACGTCGACCGGTCCTGGCGGAACCCGAACATGCTCGTCTGGCACGGCGACCTGTGGCTGATCGACCACGGCGCCACCATGATCTGGCACCACAACTGGCCGGGCGCCCAGGCCTCCGCCGCCAAGCCGTACGACGCCTCCGACCACGCCCTCGCGCCGTTCTCGCCGGACGTCGCCGCCGCCGCGGCCGAGCTCGCGCCGCTCGTCACGCGAGAGCTCCTGGAGGAGGTCGCCGCCGACGTGCCCGACGAATGGCTCGTCGACGAGCCCGGCTTCGACAGCACCGACGCGCTGCGCCAGGCCTACGTGGAGGCGCTGCTGCCGCGCGCCGCGACCATCCACGAGCGCGTCACCCTCGGTCCGCGCGTCGAGCGCCGGCACGCGCAGCCGCCCGGCTGGCTGGCCGACCGTCTCGCCCCCCGGCCGCACTCCACCCAGAAGGACCGCACCACGTGACCGACCGCGATGTCTTCGAGTACGCGCTGCTGCGCGTCGTGCCACGCGTCGAGCGCGGTGAGTGTTTCAACGCCGGTGTGGTGGTCTACTGCCGCGCCAAGTCCTACGTCGCCGCCCGGACGCACCTGGACGAGGCCAAGCTCCGCGCTCTCGACCCCGGCGCGGACGTGGTCGGCGTACGGGCCGCCCTGCACGCGGTCGAGGGGGTCTGCCTCGGTGGCGAGGACGCCGGTCAGGCGTCCCGCGACGATGCCGGTCGGCGCTTCCGCTGGCTCATCGCACCCCGCTCCACGGTCGTCCAGCCGGGCCCGGTGCACACGGGTCTGACGACCGATCCCGAGGGCGAGGTCGACAGGCTGCTCGATCTGCTGGTGCGCTGACCCGTCGGCCGCGCGCCACGGAGTGAGCTGGTGCACCCGGTGGGCCGTTGACACCGGGTGCCAGGGCTTCTAGCGTCTCGTCTGCGAAGGTACTAAGCGGTCGCTCATGTGAGGGACGCACGGTGCGCGCCGCATCCAGGGATGATCCAAGGGCGAGGAGAACCAGCATGTCGACCACCGAGCAGCGCGTAGCCGTCGTGACCGGCGCGGCGCGGGGCATTGGCGCAGCGACCGCCGTACGGCTGGCCGCCGAGGGCCGCGCCGTCGCCGTACTCGACCTCGACGAGGCGGCCTGCAAGGACACCGTCGAGAAGATCACCGCCGCCGGTGGCACGGCCATCGCCGTCGGCTGCGACGTCTCCGACAGCGCCCAGGTCGAGGCCGCCGTCGCGCGCGTGGTCACCGAGCTCGGCGCGCCGACGATCCTCGTCAACAATGCGGGCGTGCTCCGCGACAACCTGCTCTTCAAGATGTCCGAGTCCGACTGGGACACGGTCATGAACGTCCACCTCAAGGGCGCCTTCCTGATGGCCAAGGCCTGTCAGAAGCACATGGTGGACGCGGGCTTCGGCCGGATCGTCTCGCTCTCCTCGTCCTCCGCGCTCGGCAACCGTGGCCAGGCGAACTACTCGGCGGTCAAGGCCGGTCTGCAGGGCTTCACCAAGACCCTCGCCAAGGAGCTCGGCAAGTTCGGCATCACCGCCAACGCCGTCGCCCCCGGCTTCATCGTCACCGAGATGACCGCGCAGACCGCCGAGCGCATGGGCATGGGCTTCGAGGACTTCCAGGCCGCGGCCGCCTCCATGATCCCGGTGCAGCGCGTCGGCCGGCCCGAGGACATCTCCAACGCCATCGCCTTCTTCACGGGCGACGACGCCGGCTTCGTCTCCGGCCAGGTCCTGTACGTGGCCGGCGGCCCGCTCAACTGACGCGCGCGCGGGAAGAAGGAGACGCACATGAGCACGAACGAACTGCCTGAGCTGTCCGGCAAGGTCGCCCTCGTCACCGGCGCGAGCCGGGGCATCGGCTACGGCGTCGCCGAGGCCCTCGTCGCCCGGGGCGACCGGGTGTGCATCACGGGACGCGGAGAGGAGGCCCTCAAGGAGGCCGTCGAGCAGCTCGGCTCCGACCGGGTGATCGCCGTGGCGGGCAAGGCCCACGACGAGGCCCACCAGGCCGCCGCCGTCGCCGCGACGATGGAGGCTTTCGGCCGGGTCGACTTCCTGGTGAACAATGCCGGGACGAATCCGGTGTTCGGCCCGATGGCCGATCTCGACCTGAATGTCGCCCGCAAGGTCTACGAGACGAATGTGATCTCGGCCCTCGGATTCGCGCAGCAGACCTGGCACGCGTGGCAGAAGGAGCACGGCGGTGCGATCGTGAACATCGCGTCGGTCGCCGGAATCTCCCCCTCGCCGTTCATCGGCGCGTACGGCATGAGCAAGGCGGCCATGATCAATCTGACCTTGCAGCTGGCGCACGAATTCGCGCCACTGGTCCGCGTCAACGCGATCGCCCCGGCCGTGGTCAAGACCAAGTTCGCCCAGGCGCTCTACGAGGGCCGGGAGGCGGAGGCGGCGGCCGCCTACCCGCTCGGCCGGCTGGGCGTCCCGGAGGACATCGGCGGCGCCGCCGCCTTCCTCACGTCCGACCAGTCGGACTGGATCACCGGCCAGACTCTCGTGGTCGACGGGGGGATTTTCCTCAACGCCGGTGTGGGGTGACCGATATCCGGACACTTTCCGGAATTCATGACCGGTTTGACCCCGGTTAATCGTTGAATGCCTCAAGTGCCCCGTCAGGGTCGAAGATTGACCTGGCGGGGCGCTGCGGTATGGTCGGCCGACCCAAGGCTGAACGAGGAGCGTGCGCACGTGTTCAACCGGACCAGTCTGCAGGTGGCTGCAGCCCTTGCGTCCATATCCCTGGTGTCCGGATGCGGGCTGTTTTCGGACAATGAATCCGCCGCGGAACAGAGAATCGTGGTCGGCACGACGAGTTCTCCCACCACGCTCGATCCGGCAGCCGCTTGGGACAATTCCTGGGAGCTGTTCCGCAACGTCTTCCAGACGCTGGTGAGTTTTCCGACGGGCAGTACGTCCCCGCAGTCCGACGCCGCGGACTGCAAATTCACCGACACCGCCAGCCGCGTCTTCGAGTGCACCCTTCTCGACGGTCTGAAGTTCTCGAACGGCCACGTGCTCGACGCCAAGGCCGTGCAGCACTCGATCGAGCGCATCCGGAAGATCGACGTCGAGGGCGGCCCGAACGGGATGCTCGGCTCGCTCGACAAGATCGAGACGGTCGACGACCGCACGGTCGTCTTCAAGCTGAACAAGCCCGACGCGACCTTCCCCTTCGTCCTCGCCACCCCCGCCATGTCGCTGGTGGACCCGGCGGAGTACCCCGCCGACAAGCTCCGCGAGGACGGCAAGCTCACCGGCTCCGGTCCGTACGTGCTCGACGACTACACCGAGGGCGAGTCGGCCGAGCTCACCAAGAACCCCACCTACAAGGGGTTCGCGGACCGCAAGAACGGCGGCGTGACCATCCGGTACTTCAAGGAGTCCGAGCCGATGGTCGCCGCGCTGAAGAAGAAGGAGATCGACGCCACCTACCGCGGTCTGACCGCCGAGGAGGTCGTCGAGTTCCAGAACGCCACCGACGCCAACGACCACCTGCAGCTCGTGGAGTCGACCGGCGCCGACATCCGCTACCTCGTCTTCAACGCCCAGGACCCCACGGTCGCCAAGGAGCCCGTCCGCCGGGCGATCGCGCAGCTCGTGGACCGCGAGGAGCTCGTCGCCAGGGTGTACAAGGGCACGGCCGAACCGCTGTACTCCATGGTGCCCAAGGGCATCGTCGGCCACACCACCGAGTTCTTCGACCGCTTCGGTGAGCCGAGCGTCCCCAAGGCGCGGGAGATCCTGCGCGACGCCGGGATCAAGAAGCCCGTCGACCTGACCCTCTGGTTCACCACCGACCGGTACGGCTCCGGCACCGCGCTGGAGTTCGCCGAGCTGAAGCGGCAGCTGGACGCCTCCGGGCTCTTCCAGGTGACGCTGCAGAGCAAGCCGTGGAAGGAGTTCGCCGCGGCCTACCAGAAGGGGCAGTACCCGGTCTTCGGCCGTGGCTGGTTCCCCGACTTCCCGGACGCGGACAACTTCATCGCCCCGTTCGTCGGCAAGCAGAACGCACTGGGCACGCCGTACCTCAGCCCGCAGATCACGGACGAGATCCTTCCGAAGTCGCGGCGCGAGAGCGACCGCGGGGCGGCCGTCACCGAGTTCCGCAAGGCGCAGGAGATCATGGTCGAGGACGTCAGGCTGCTCCCGCTGTGGCAGGGCAAGCTCTACATCGCGGCGAGCGAGGACATCGGCGGAGCCGAGCGCGCGCTCGACCCGCAGACCGTCATGCAGATGTGGGAGCTCAGCCGCCGGGCCAGCTGGTAGTCGGCGGACGGCCCGAGCAGCACCGCTGTCAGTGGCCCCCGGTAGGTTCTCAGGCGTAGTAGAGATCGCCTACCGGAGGTTGTTCACGTGACCGACACCGACATGCTGCCCGAGTCCTGGCGCGGCGTCCTCGGGGACGAGCTGCAGAAGCCGTACTTCAAGCAGCTGACCGAGTTCGTCGAGGAGGAGCGGGCCCAGGGGCCGGTCTACCCCCCGCGCGAGGAGGTCTTCGCCGCGCTGGCGGCGACACCGTACGACAAGGTGAAGGTCCTGATCCTCGGTCAGGACCCGTACCACGGGGAGGGGCAGGGGCACGGCCTCTGCTTCTCCGTCAGGCCGGGCGTCAAGACCCCGCCCTCCCTGCGCAACATCTACAAGGAGATGCAGGACGAGCTCGGCCACCCCGTGCCGGACAACGGCTATCTGATGCCGTGGGCCGAGCAGGGCGTGCTGCTGCTCAACGCGGTCCTCACCGTCCGGGCCGGCGAGGCGAACTCGCACAAGGGCCAGGGCTGGGAGAAGTTCACGGACGCCGTGATCGGCGCCGTGGCCTCGCGGCCCGACCCGGCGGTCTTCGTGCTCTGGGGGAACTACGCCCAGAAGAAGCTCCCGCTGATCGACGAGGAGCGGCACGTGGTGGTGAAGGGCGCGCACCCCTCGCCGCTGTCCGCGAAGAAGTTCTACGGCTCCCGCCCCTTCACGCAGATCAACGAGGCGATCGCCGCCCAGGGCCACGAGCCGATCGACTGGCGCATCCCGAACCTCGGCTGAGCCACCCGCCGCGCGGCGCCGCCGGGCGGGCGGCAGGGGTGAGGCCGCGCGGCTGACAGGGGCGGGGCGTCACCCGAGCCTGTGCCGGATCGGGGGCCCCGGCGGTTAGCGTCGGAGCCCCCGGACGGCGAGCGCGTGGAGGCCGCAGTGACCGAGCAGCAGCAGGTGTCGGACGACGGCGTCATGACCCGGATCGGGCAGGCGACGATGCTGCTCCACGGCGGAGACCGCGAGGAGGCGCGGAACCGGTTCGGCGAGCTGTGGGCGCTGCTCGGCCCGGACGGCGACCCCCTGCACCGCTGCACGCTCGCGCACTACATGGCGGACGCGCAGGACGACCCGGATGCCGAGCTGGCCTGGGACCTGCGGGCCCTGCTGGCGGCCGAGGAGCTGAACGAGGAGCGGCCGGCGGTCCACGACTCGGCCGTCGCGCTCCGGGCCCTGTACCCCTCGCTCCATCTCAACCTGGCCGCCGACTATCTGAAGCTCCAGCGGCCCGACGCCGCCCGGATCCACCTCCACCGGGCTCGCGTGGCCTCGGACTCCCTGGACGACGACGGCTACGGCAACGGGGTCCGGGCCGCGATCGAGCGCCTGGAGGTACGGCTCCGCGCGCGGTAGCGCCCGCCGTTCGCCGCGTCGCCGAGCCGTCGCGTCGCCCGCCTCACCGCGCCATCGCCTCGGCCGTGCCGCCCGGTCAGTCGCCGGTCGCCCCGTCGAGGCGTTCGCGCAGCAGGTCCGCGTGCCCGTTGTGGCGCGCGTACTCCTCGATCATGTGGGTGTAGATCCAGCGCAGGTTGAACACCTCGCCGCTCGGATGCCTGCCCGCGCCCACGTCGTCCAGGCCATGGGCCGCCGCGACGGCGCGCGCCCCCTCGATCTCCCGCTGCCAGGTGGCGTGGGTCTCCTCCCAGGTGTCCGCGTCGGTGACCCGGAAGGCGCGGTCGGTGTCCTCGGCCGTGCTGTAGATCCGCTCGGCCCGCTCGCCGGCCATGACCCGCCGGAACCAGCCGCGCTCCACGTCGGCCATGTGCCGGACCAGGCCGAGCAGGGTGAGGTCCGACGGCGGCGCGGAGGCCGTGCGCAGTTGCGCCGCGTCAAGGCCCTGGCACTTCAGGGCGAGGGTCTGCCGGTGGTAGTCGAGCCACCCTTCGAGCATCTCGCGCTCGCCGGCGACTGTGGACGGTTCGGTACGGGTGCTGTCATCGACGAAGGTCATCAGGGCATCGTCGTCCATGGACGGGGGCAGGCGCCAGGGGTACTCGGCCGCGTTCACGCGCCGAGCATGCCGCGCAGCAATTCCTCGAACCCTGTGCGCAGTTCCGCGCGGGTGGGCACCGCCGCATGGAAGGACCCCGCCGCGCAGGAGAACATCAGCCCCTCGGACCAGGCGATGAGGGAGAGGGCGTGCCGCTCGGGGGCCGACGAGCCGGCGCCCGCCATCATCGCGATCAACGGCCCGTGGAAGGCCGCCGAGCCCGCCGCGTCGAAGAAGGTACGGAGTTCGGGGCGGCGCGTGGCTTCCAGGGCGAGTTCGTAGCGCGAGACGAGCAGCGCCCGATGGTCGGTGAGGTACCGGTGCAGGGCCAGCGACAGGGCGTCCACCAGGGCGTCGGGGCCGCTGCCGGGCCCCGGCATCTCGTGCGGGGTGAGCACCTGGGACTCCAGCTCGACCTGCCGGCGTACCGCCGTCTCGAGCAGCGCCTGCCGGGTGCGCGCGTGGTTGGACGTCGATCCCTGCGGCAGCCCGGCGCGCTCGTCCACGGCGCGATGGGTCAGGCCGCGCATCCCCCGCTCGACGAGCAGGTCGAGCGCGGCGTCACCGATGCGCGTGGGGCGGGAGAGGGCGGCGGGAGGGGAGTCCGGAGCAGGCGAGTCCGAGGCGGGCCGGTCCGGGGCTGGCGCGGGGGTGCGGGCGGTCATGGGGACAACCTATCTACCGATCCGACTACAGCTGTAGTAACGTCTCCAGCATCGGCTACTACACCTGTAGTAGCGGGTCGGCCTTCGAGGGAGAAGTCATGGAACAGCACCGTGCCGTCGTGATCGGAGCCGGCATCGGCGGGCTCACCGCCGCCGTCGCCCTCCACCGGAGCGGCTGGGACGTCACCGTCCTGGAGCGCGCCGCCGCTCTCACCCCCGTCGGGGCCGGCATCGGTCTCGCCCCCAACGCCCAGCGGGCCCTGGACGTCATCGGCCTCGGCGACCGCGTCCGTGCGCTCTCCGCCTGGCAGGGCGACGGCGGCATGCGCGCGCCCGACGGCCGCTGGCTCGCACGGACCAACGCCCAGGCCGCCGCCGAGCGTTTCGGCGGACCGCTCGTCCTGCTCCACCGCGCCACCCTCGTCGAGATCCTCACCGCCGCGCTCCCCGACGGCGTCGTGCGGACCGGAGCGCCGTCCACCCTCGCCGACCCCGGCGACGACGAACGTCCCGCCGTCGTCCGCACCCCGGACGGCGACATCGAGGCCGAGCTGGTCGTCGGCGCGGACGGCATCCACTCGACCGTCCGGCGTGCCCTGTTCCCCGACCACCCGGGACTGCGCTACTCCGGCTTCACCACCTGGCGCGTCGTCGTCCCCGCCCCCGACCGGCCCTTCGCCCCGCACGAGACCTGGGGCCCAGGCCGCCTCTGGGGCACTCAGCCCCTCAAGGACGGCCGGATCTACGCCTACGCCATGGCCGCCGCCCCCGAAGGCGCCCACGCCCCCGACGACGAGCGGGCCGAGCTCCACCGGCTCTTCGGCGACTGGCACCACCCGGTCCCCGAGATCCTCGACGCCGTCGCCCCCGACGCCGTCCTGCGCCATGACGTCCACCACCTGCCCGATGCGCTGCCCGCCTTCCACCAGGGCCGCGTGGCCCTGCTCGGGGACGCCGCGCACGCCATGCAGCCGACCCTCGGTCAGGGCGGCAACCAGGCCATCGAGGACGCCGTCGTCCTGGCCCACCACGCGGGTCGGCAGCTTCCGCCGAGCCGCGCCCTCGCCGCGTACACCGCCGACCGGCTGCCCCGCACCACCGCCATCGTCCGCAAGGCCGCCCGCACCGGCCGGCTGACCCTGCTCTCCGCCCGGCCCGCCGTCGCGGTGCGCGACGCGCTCATCGCGGCCGTCTCGCGCTTCGGGCCGGGCCTCGTGCTGCGCGGTTTCGACGGCATCGCCGACTGGCGGCCGCCGCTCACGGACGAGCGCCCCCGCGTAAGCTGACCAGCGCGAACGGCGTGTCGGACGCCGTCGCGGACATATCGTCACGCGCAAGGGAGACCCCGTGAAGGTCGGCTGCATCGGACTCGGCGACATCGCGCAGAAGGCATATCTCCCCGTCCTCGCCGCCCTCCCCGGGGTCGAACTCCACCTGCAGACCCGGACGAGGACGACCCTCGACCGGGTCGCCGAGATCCACCACGTGCCCACGTCCCAGCGCCACGGCGACCTCGACTCGCTGCTCTCCGTCGGACTCGACGCCGCCTTCGTGCACGCGCCGACCGCCGTGCACCCCGAGATCACCGCCCGGCTCCTCGAAGCCGGCGTACCGACGTACGTCGACAAGCCGCTCGCCTACGAATACGCCGCGTCCGAGCGGCTCGTGGAGCTCGCCGAGTCGCGCGGGGTGAGCCTGGCCGTCGGCTTCAACCGCAGGCTCGCCCCCGGCTACGCCCAGTGCCTGGACCACCCGCGTGAGCTGATCCTCATGCAGAAGAACCGCGTCGGGCTGCCCGAGGACCCGCGCACCCTGGTCCTGGACGACTTCATCCATGTCGTCGACACCCTGCGTTTCCTGCTGCCCGGCGAGGTCGAGCACACCGACGTGCGGGCCCGGATCCGCGACGGGCTGATGCACCACGTCGTGCTCCAGCTCTCCGGCGACGGCTTCACCGCCATCGGCATGATGAACCGGATGAACGGTTCCACCGAGGAGATCCTGGAGGTCTCCGGCCAGGACACGAAGCGTCAGGTGCTCAACCTGGCGGACATCGTGGACCACAAGGGCCAGCCGACCGTCCGACGGCGCGGGGACTGGGTGCCCGTGGCCCGCCAGCGCGGCATCGAGCAGGCCGTCCTCGGGTTCCTCGACGCCGTACGGGACGGCAGGACGCTCAGCGCGCGCGACGCCCTGCGGACCCACGAGCTGTGCGAGCGCGTGGTGCGCGAAGCGCTGACTCAGGCCTCCTGAGCGCGCCCATGCCCTCGGCGGCGCAGAGCGCGGCGAGGACGGTCAGGGCGAGGTACAACGGCCAGTCGCCGTACCGGACATACCCCGTCGTCGCCTGCGAGAGCGGTACGTCGTAGACGGCGGCCGCGCTCCGGTCGGTGCCCAGCGGCGTGCCGATCCGGCGGCCGTCGGGGCCGTACACGGCGCTGATGCCGGTCAGCGTCGCGTGCACCATCGGCCGGCCGGTCTCCGCCGCGCGCAGCGCCGCGAGCGAGGCGTGCTGCGCGGGCGCCCAACTGTCCTGGAAGGTCGAGGTCGCCGACTGGGCGATCAGCAGCGCGGCGCCGTCACGGGTCAGCCGACGGCTCATGTCGGGGAACGCGGACTCGAAGCAGACCAGCGGGCCGATCCGCAGCGCCGGACGGCCGTCCTCGGCCGGCACCGTCATCACCACCGGCTCCCCGCCGCGCCGCCGGTCCTCGTTCGCCGCCTTGCCCACCGAGGTCACCCAGCCGAGGACCGGCCGCAGGGGGATGTACTCGCCGAAGGGCACGAGCCGCATCTTGTCGTACCGGTCGCCGGTCGGGCCCTGGGCGTCGATCAGGACGCTGCTCTTGAAGATGCCCGGACTGTCGGACCGGCGGGCGTCCACATTGACGAGGATCGGCGCGTCCACGGAGCGGGAGAGGGCGGTCAGCCGGTCCGCGAGGTCGGGGCGGGCGGTCAGGTCGGAGCCGACGCTGCTCTCGCCCCACACGACCAGGTCGACGTCCTGGCCGACGAGCCCGCGGGTGAGCTCCTCGCCGCGCGCGAACCTCCGCTCCGCGCCGCCCGATCCGTCGTACACGCCGGGCTGGACGACGGCGACCCGTGCGGTGCCCTGCTCGCGTGGTGCGGCCACACCCCACCAGACCGTGCCCACGACGAGGGCGCACGCCACGAGACCGACCAGCGCGGTCATCCGTACGGCAGCGGCCGACACCACAAGGAGAGCGACGGCGGTGTTGACCGCCACCACGAGGAGGGAGACCAGCCAGACACCGCCGACGGACGCGAGGCGCAGCGCCGGGGCCACCTGCCACTGACTGGCGCCGAGCAGGCCCCAGGGCCCGCCCAAGCCCTCCCAGGAGCGGACGAGTTCGATGAGCAGCCAGCCGGACGGGACGACGACCAGCGCGGCCGCCGCGCGCGGGCCGGAGGGAACGTCACCGAGCATCGCCCGCACCAGCCAGCCCCACGGCAGACACAACAGTCCGAGCAGCGCGGCGATGACGAGGATGAACACGTGCAGGCTCGGCATCAGCCACTGGTGCATGGCCACCATGAACCCGATGCCCCCCAGCCAGCCCTCCAGGCCCGCACGGCGCGCGGTGGGCGCGGTGCGCAGGAGCAGCATCCAGGGGACGAGCGCGACGTAGGCGAACCACCAGAGGGCGGGCGCGGGAAAGGCGAGTGCGGGCAGCGCGCCGAACACCACCGCGAGCACGGCGCGTGCGACACGGTGCGGCGTCGGGGGGCGGCCGGGGGGCGTGGCGGTGGTGGCCGCGGCGTCGGTACCGCGACCACCACGACGGCCGAACGGATTCCGCATGCCGCGTCGCCTCCCGGTGTCGCCTCCAGTGTGCGTCGTACGACGGCCGGCGGCCGTGCTCGCCACGACGGTACGACCGCCAGGGCCTCTCGTTTGGATCAGGCCGGGCTCGCGGAGTCTGGCACCGCGCCTCGCCGCGTTGTCGTCGGTTGCCATGGCTCCGCCATGGCGCCCTCCTCCGCCTTGCGATCGACGGCACCGGACCCCGCTCCCTGATCCGGCCTGATCCAAACGAAAGACCCTAGAGGCGGCGCCACTTCTCCTCGACGACCACGGAGCGCAGCCGCCAGCCGACGTCGGCGCGGACCAGGGAGAACGTGTAGCGGCCGCCGCAGACGAAGTCCTCGCCCGACTCGAACCGCATCGGGTTCACGTAGTCGGCGCGCACGTCCGCGCTGTCGCCCGGGTAGCCGCCGAGGTCCTGGATGCGGACCCGCCGGTTCACGATGAGGTGCTGGCGCACCGGGAAGAGCCGCATCGTCTCTTCGAGCCAGTCGGCGACCTCGTCCGCCGGGCCCTCGACACCGCCGGAACCCCGGTAGTCGGCGCGGCCGTCGCGGGTGAACAGCGCCCGGTAGCCCGCCCAGTCGGAGTCGTCCACGGCCACCGCGTATCCGGTGACGAGGTCGTCGATGGCCAATCGGTCCATCACGGTCGCGAGATCCACGCGCTGCGTCATCGCTTCAGTGTCGGGCAGCGGGAGGCACGGGCCAAGAGCCGTGCGGGGCGGGCATGGTCGGATCCCGGTCATACTTTTCCGCACGTGCGAGTGGTGGGTCGCCGGTTCTAGGCGGCCTCCCAGAGGTGGGGGCGGCCGCCGCGCCATTCGACCAGGTGGGGGTCGTCGAGGATCATGTCGGCGTCCTCGAGGCCCGCTCGGCGCAGGAACTCGACGAGGTCGGTGTCATTGTGCGCCAGGCCCACGATCTGTCCGCGGACCGTGACGCGCCGCCCGCCGTCGGGGGACGGGCGGTGCACGACGATGGGTGCTTGCCAGGCCATGGTTCCAGGGTGCGGCGCGCGCCCGAAGATCGCCCGGCGGCGGAGGGGGCCGAGGTCCGGGGTCAGCCCGCGGACTCGCCCGCGTGGGGGCTGAGGGTGTCCGTGCCGACCAGGATGAAGAGCAGGATGCCCAGCGCGATCCGGTAGATCACGAACGGCATGAAGCTCTTGGTGGTGATGAACTTCATGAACCAGGCGATGACGGCGTAGCCGACACCGAACGCGATGATCGTCGCGAAGACCGTCGGGCCCCAGGAGACATGGCCGCCCTCGGTCGCGTCCTTCAGTTCGAAGAGGCCCGAGGCCAGCACGGCGGGGATGGCGAGCAGGAACGAGTACCGGGCCGCCGCCTCACGGGTGTACCCCATCAGCAGACCGCCGGAGATGGTCGCGCCCGATCGGGAGACGCCCGGGATCAGGGCCATCGCCTGGCAGAGACCGTAGATCAGGCCGTCCCGCACGCCGAGGTCCTTGAGCGTCTTGCGCTCGCGGACGACACGGTGCCGGCCGCCGGCCTCGTCGCGGGCGGCGAGCCGGTCGGCGATGCCGAGGACGATGCCCATCACGATCAGCGTCGTGGCGATCAGCCGCAGGTCACGGAACGGGCCCTCGATGTGGTCCTTCAGCGTCACGCCGAGCACACCGATCGGGATCGAGCCGACGATCACCAGCCAGCCCATCTGGGCGTCGTGGTCGCTCCGCATCGACTTGTCGCGCAGCGAGCGGAACCACGCGGAGACGATCCGCGCGATGTCCTTGCGGAAGTAGATCAGGACGGCGGTCTCCGTACCGATCTGCGTGATGGCGGTGAAGGCCGCGCCCGGGTCCTCCCAGCCGGCGAAGGCGGCGGTGAGGCGAAGGTGCGCGCTGGAGGAGATGGGAAGGAACTCCGTCAGCCCCTGGACGAGTCCGAGGATGAATGATTCGAACCAACTCATGGGGCTAGGGCCGTCCCGAATGTGCTCGTGCCGTCAGAAAAGGCGGTCGCGTCTCGGATCGGAGATCAAACCGCCGGTCGCCCCGCAGCGTACCGTCCCGAGATGAAGGGGCCGATCCCAGGTCTCGGGTCTCCGGACGCCCTGGCCCGCATCGGCGACAGCGGCCCCGTCCGCGCCGGCGGCTCCGTCGTCTACAGCGGCCCTGTCGTCTCCGCCGGGCCCGTCGTCGTCCAGCCCGGCGACCGCGTGTGGTGGGTCAGGCTCCGGGCGTCGGCCTCCTCGCCGCAGCAGGCGCAGATCACGCGGGGGCTGAGCACCTCGCCGCACGTGTGTTCCAGGATCACCGGGCGGTCCTGGGCGTTCAGATGACGGTCGCCCCAGGCCATCAGCGTCAGCAGGACGGGCTGGAGCTCCTGCCCGGCGGCCGTGGCCCGGTACTCGTAGCGCGTCGGGCGCTCGCTGTACGGCACCTTCTCCAGGATTCCGGCCTCCACCAGGCGCTTCAGTCGCGCGGTCAGGATGTCGCGCGGTGCCCCGGTGTTTCGGGCGATCCGGTCGAAGCGGCGCACGCCGAGCGAGATCTCGCGCAGCACCAGCAGGGAGTACTTCTCTCCGACGAGAGCGAGGGTGTCGGCGATCGAGCAGGGGCGGGGAGCGGCCTTCATGCGCCCCAGCTTAAGGCAGGAAAGGCTGGTGGGTTTGAAAACCAAACCAGCTGGGCTATGTTACTGGCAGGTGTAGGTCCAGTTTTCCAACTGATCAGGTGATCGAGGAGCCGTCATCATGCGCGACGCCGTCATCGTCGAAGCGGTCCGCACGCCCATCGGCCGGGGGAAGGCCAACGGCGCCCTGTCCCAGGTCCATCCTGTCGCCCTGCTCTCCCACACCCTGCGCGCCCTCGTCGAGCGCAGCGGCATCGACCCGGCCCTCGTCGACGACGTCATCGGCGGAACCGTCGACCAGGTCGGCGAGCAGGCCATGAACACCACGCGGTACGCCTGGCTCGGCGCGGGCTTCCCCGAGTCGGTGCCCGCCACCACCGTCGACCGGCAGTGCGGCTCCTCGCAGCAGGCCGTGCACTTCGCGGCTCAGGGCGTGCTCTCGGGGGCGTACGACATCGCCGTCGCCTGCGGGGTCGAGTCGATGAGCCGGGTCCCGATGTGGTCGAACGTGCCGCCCGGCGCCGACCCCTTCGGTCCGGGCGTCGCCGAGCGGTACCCCGAGGGACTGGTCCCGCAGGGCATCAGCGCGGAGCTGATCGCCGCGAAGTGGTCCATCGGCCGCGAGGCCATGGACGAGTTCGCCGCCGCCTCGCACGCCAAGGCCGCGCGCGGCTGGGAGGCCGGGCTCTTCGACGCCGAGGTCGTCCCCTACGGAGACGTCCGCCGGGACGAGTCGGTACGGCCCACGACCACGACCGAGATCCTCGCCGGGCTGCGGCCCGCCTTCGAGGACCCCGGCTTCGCCGAGCGCTTCCCGCAGATCGACTGGTCGGTGACGGCCGGCAACAGCAGCCCGACCAACGACGGAGCCTCGGCCGTTCTCGTCATGGAGGCCGAGACGGCCTCGCGCCTCGGCCTGCGCCCGCTCGCCCGGCTGCACAGCTTCGCGGTGACCGGCTCCGACCCGCTGCTCATGCTGACCGGCGTGATCCCGGCGACGGAGAAGGTCCTGCGCCGGGCCGGGCTCGGCCTGGACGACATCGATCTCTTCGAGATCAACGAGGCCTTCGCCAGTGTCGTACTCGCCTGGCAGCAGGAGACCGGCGCGGACCCGGCCAAGGTGAACGTCCACGGCGGCGCGATCGCCCTGGGCCACCCGCTCGGCGCGAGCGGCACCCGCCTGACGACCACCCTGGTCCACGCCCTGCGCGCCCGGGGCGCGCGCTACGGCCTCCAGGCGATGTGCGAGGCGGGCGGCCTGGCGAACGCGATGATCGTGGAGGCGCTCTGAGCAGCGGGCGTCGAGGCTGTCCCTCGGGGAAGTGTGGGGCGCCGGGGGCTGGGCCTTGGTGAGGTGCGGGCGACGGCGCGCAGGGGGCGTCGAGGACTGCGCCTAGGTGAGGTGCGGGGCTCGGGGGCCGTCCGGCGGGTCGTGGATCCGGCCGTGATCCGCCGGACCCCCTACTCGGTGCCTCGGACTCCCGTGGTCTCCAGGGGGCGACCCGGTGTCGGGGCGGGGGCGGAGGCTCGTACCGCCGCCGCGCGGGTGCGGAGGCCGTGGCGCTTGCGCCAGGCCACGGTCGCCGCGGCGAGGCCGGAGACGACGATGAAGCCCATCGAGATCAGGAACGCGGGCGAGGTCGGCGAGCCGGCCTCGCTGCCCGCCACCACGTACGCCGCCGTGTTCGGGATCGACCCGAGCCCGGTCGCGCACAGGAACGGCGCGTACCCCATGCGGGAGACGGCGGCGCAGTAGTTGGCCGCCGCGAACGGCACCCCGGGGAAGAGCCGGATCGCCAGCATCGAGCGGAACCCGTGCCGGCTCAACTGCCCGTCCGCCGCCGTCAGCCAGCGCCCTCGCAGCAGCGGCCGCAGCGCGTCCTGCCCCAGCAGCCGCCCGAGCGTGAACGCGATGCCCGCGCCCAGGACCGTCCCGGCCAGCGCGGCCACCAGACCCGCCTGGGTACCGAAGAGCGCGCCCGCCGCCAGGTTCAGGATCGGCCGTGGCACGAAGGCCGCCGTGCACACTCCGTACGCCAGACCGAACAGCGCCACCGCGCCCGCGCCGCTCGACTGCGCGGGCCAGCCCTCGGCGAGGAGCCGCTGTGGCTCGTAGAGCAGCACGGCCGCCGCCGCGGCGAGCAGGAGCACGGCGAGCAGGGAGAGGCGCGACCAGGGCGACAGCAGAGCCCGGGAGCAGCGCGGAGCGAGGGAGCCCGGCGGCCGGGTGACGGGGTCGAGCATCCGGGGAGAGTAACCGACCTGCCCGTGTGATCGCCGTAATGTCCGTCATCCGCCGTACCGCCATCCGGTGAACGTCGAGCCGCGGTACGGCGAGCCGCCGTGCTCCGGGCCGCGGTACCGCGATCGGCCGTCCGGTGGGGTCCGCCGTACCGTGGTCCGCCGTACTGTGAGCCGTATGACGTCCGCGCCACCCGTCGTCCCCGCCAGCGCCCTCGCCGACACCCTGCTCGGGCGCCTCACCGAGATCTACCCGGCTGCCGGTGACCCGTTCCGGGCGCAGGAGATGGTCGCGTACATGAAGGGCGTCGCCCCCTTCCTCGGCATCCGCACCCCCGAGCGGCGCGCCCTGGCCCGTACCGTCATGGAGGGCACGCCGCGCCCCGACGAGGCCGACTGCACCGCCGTCGCGTTGCGCTGCTTCGCCCTTCCCGAGCGCGAGTACCACTACTTCGCCGTCGACTACCTGCGCCGCCACGTCCGGCGCTGCTCGTCCGGCTTCCTGCCCGTCGCCCGGTACCTCGTCACCACCGACTCCTGGTGGGACACCGTCGACCACCTCGCCGCCCATGTCGTCGGGGGACTCGTCGCCGCCGATCCGGCGCTCGCCGGGCGCATGGACGAGTGGATCGAGGACGAGGACCTGTGGCTCGCGCGCACCGCGCTGCTGCACCAACTCCGCTTCAAGGGCGCCACCGACACCGAGCGGCTGTTCGCCTACTGCCTGCGCCGCGCCGGCGACACCGACTTCTTCCTCCGCAAGGCGATCGGCTGGGCCCTGCGCGAGTACGCCAAGACGGACCCGGACGAGGTCCGCGCCTTCGTCGAGGAGAACCGGCGGCGCCTCGCCCCGCTCTCGGTCCGCGAGGCGCTCAAGCACCTCTAGCCGGTTCCTGAACTGCCCGTCGGCGGAAAATCGTTCGACGTCGGACGTCCGCCCCGCGATGATCAGGGGCATGTTCCGGTACGCCTTCCTCGCAGCACGGCCCGCAGTCGCGGCCGCGCCGAAGGCTGCCGTTGTCGATTCCACGTTCCTCGCAGCCGCATTCGACGGCGCCCGAAGCTGACCCTCCCCGGATCGTCCGGCGGACCCCGCAGGGGGAGGGTCGGTCCGGCCCCGGGGTCCCCTCACACGCTTCGAGCTCAAGGAACGAGCGAACCAACCATGTCCAAGACGGCATACGTGCGCACCAAGCCGCACCTCAACATCGGCACCATGGGCCACGTCGACCACGGCAAGACCACCCTCACCGCCGCCATCACCAAGGTCCTCAGCGAGCGCGGGACCGGCACCTTCGTGCCCTTCGACCGGATCGACCGCGCGCCAGAGGAGGCCCAGCGCGGCATCACCATCAACATCGCGCACGTCGAGTACGAGACCGACACCCGCCACTACGCCCATGTGGACATGCCCGGCCACGCCGACTACGTCAAGAACATGGTGACCGGCGCGGCCCAGCTCGACGGGGCGATCCTCGTCGTCTCCGCGCTCGACGGGATCATGCCGCAGACCGCCGAGCACGTGCTCCTCGCCCGCCAGGTCGGCGTCGACCACATCGTCGTCGCGCTCAACAAGGCGGACGCGGGGGACGAGGAGCTGACCGACCTGGTCGAGCTGGAGGTGCGGGAGCTGCTGACCGCGCACGGCTACGCGGGCGACTCCGTGCCCGTCGTGCGGGTGTCCGGCCTCAAGGCGCTCGAGGGCGACGCGCGGTGGTCCGGTGCGATCGAGGCGCTCCTCGACGCCGTGGACACGTACGTACCGATGCCGGTGCGCTATGTGGACGCGCCGTTCCTGATGTCCGTCGAGAACGTGCTCACCATCACCGGGCGCGGCACGGTCGTCACGGGTGCGATCGAGCGGGGCACGGTCCGGGTCGGCGACCGGGTCGAGGTCATGGGCGCGGACGTCGAGACCGTCGTGACCGGCGTCGAGACCTTCGGCAAGCCCATGGAGTCCGCCGAGGCGGGCGACAACGTGGCGCTGCTGTTGCGGGGCGTCGCACGGGACGCGGTCCGACGCGGGCACGTGGTGGCGGCGCCCGGCAGCGTCGTACCGCGGCGTCGGTTCACGGCGCAGGTGTACGTCCTGTCGGGCGCCGAGGGCGGTCGCACCACGCCCGTCTCCACCGGCTACCGGCCGCAGTTCTACATCCGGACCGCGGACGTCGTCGGCGACGTCGACCTCGGTGAGGCGGCGATCGCGCGCCCCGGCGACACGGTCACCATGACCGTCGAACTGGGCCGCGACGTACCGCTGGAGCCCGGCCTCGGCTTCGCGATCCGCGAGGGCGGCCGCACGGTCGGCGCCGGCACGGTCACGACCGTGGACTGATCCCGGACGGGCTCACGGCGAAGGCCCGCACCCCCTACCTCACGGGATGCGGGCCTCTCGCCGTCCGCCCCACTCGGCCCGGTCCCCGGCCGCCGCCCACGCGGAGGCGGTGGCAGGCGTGTGGGCACAATGAGGGCGTGACCGAGGACAACGACGACCACGACGGCACGGCCGACGACGACGGCGTGAACGAGCCCGACGAGCAGATCCCCGTCGTCCGTGACGTCGACGGGGGCACTGCCCGGCTCATGCCGGACATCGACCGGGAACGAGCCTGGCTGCTGACCGTCGACGACGCACCCCAGTCGTACGTCGACCTGGACGAGCCCACGTACCTCGAGTTCGAGTACGCGCGCCGGCTCGCCCACGTCCTCGACGGCGCGGCCGACGACGGCGCCCCTCTCTCCGTCCTTCACCTGGGCGGCGGGGCGCTCACCCTGCCCCGCTACGTCGCCGCCACCCGTCCCGGCTCCCGCCAGGACGTGGTGGAGGCCGACCGGGGGCTGCTCGACCTGGTCGCCGAGCACCTCCCGCTGCCCGAGGGCTGCGGCGTGGCCGTGCACGGGGCCGACGCCCGGGCGTGGCTGGAGAAGGCCCCCACGGCGTCGGTGGACGTGCTCGTCGCCGACGTCTTCGGCGGCTCGCGGGTCCCGGCGCACGTGACGTCCGTGGAGTACGCGCGCGAGGCACGGCGGGTGCTGCGGCCGGGCGGGATCTACGTCGCGAACCTGGCCGACGGGGCGCCGTTCGCCTTCCTCCGCTCCCAACTGGCCACCTTCGCCGCCGTCTTCCCCGAGCTCGCCCTCATCGCCGAACCGGCCGTGCTGCGCGGCCGCCGCTTCGGCAACGCCGTCCTCGTCGCCTCCGACGGGGACATCGACACGGCCCGCCTGGCCCGGCGCACGGCGGCGGACGCGTTCCCGGCGCGCGTGGAGTACGGCGAGGGCCTCGCGCGCTTCACCGGCGACGCCCGGCCGGTGGCCGACGCGGACGCGGTGCCCTCTCCCGTACCGCCGGGCGGGTCGTTCGGCGTCGGGTGACGGCGGCTGCGCTCGGCCGCCGGGCCGAAGGCGCGTGAAACGCCGCCGCGATCAGGGCACCAGGGGTGCCGGGTGGTTCACGATCGCGGCGGCGGTCAGCGGTTCCGCCTGGTCCGGCCGTCAGGAAGAGGCGGGGGCAAGCCGTACGGTCGCGAGGATCTTCTGGATCGTGGCGTCCGCGAGCTCGTCCTTGACCCCGTCGGCCCCGTAGATCACGAACGACGAGAAGTCACCCTTGGAGTTCTTGAAGGAGAACGCGAGGGACTTGCCGTCCGACTCGCACTTGTTCCGCTTCTTGATCCCCGGCGCGGTGGCCGTCGCGACGCTGCCCTTGAGACCGGACGTGGTGGTGTACGGCACGGCCTTGGTGATCTTGATGGTGCCCTTGGGCATGTGCTGCGCGTAGCCCGCCCACACCCAGTTGCCGGCCTCGTTGAACGCCGCCTCGTCGGTGTTCTTGGCGCCCTGGCCGCCCTTGGTGCCGGCGCTGCTGAGGCCCCAGCTCTCCTCGGAGCCGTCCTTGTTCGTGTCGAACGTGCACCACTTGCTCTTGTAGCGCACCGGAGCCGACATCGTGACGACCGGAGAGCCGTCGCCCTTCTTCTCGTCCTCGAAGAAGGTGACGGAGCCGGGCTTCAGGAGCTCCCAGTCGGGCGGTACGTCGAACAGCGTGCCGTACTTCGGGTTGTGGACGACCTTCCAGCCCGGGATGGTCGGCTGCAGGTCGGCGTCGTCGCGCGGGTTGTCGACGGGGGGCGACGAGGGCGGGGCCACGGGGGCCGAGGTGGACGCGGAGGCCTTGGGGTCGTCGCCGGCCCGCGTGTTCTTGTCGTCGTCCTTGCCGAGGACGAGGAAACCGGTGACGCCGGCCGCCACGACCACGGCGGTCGCGGCGACGATCGCGATCAGGGTCGTCTGCTTCTTCTTGCCGTCGCCGGGCCCGCCCTGGGGCGCGCCCGGCACCGCGTACTGCGGCACGGTCGCCTGCTGGTACGGGTTGGGCTGCGGGTAGCCAGGCTGCGCGGGCTGCTGCGGATAGCCCGGCTGCGTGGGCGGCTGCGTCGGCGGCTGCTGCGGGTACCCGGGCTGCTGCTGATAGCCGGGCTGTTGATAGGGGTTCGGCTGCTGGTACCCCGACTGCTGGTAGGGGTTCTGATTCTGGTCCTGCGGGTTCTGCTCGCCCCCAGGCGGCTGCTGTCCTGGCCACATGGCCAGTAACCATAGAGGTGTGGCGGGAACCCTGCTACGTCCGCCCCCGCGCGGCGGGTGGCGGTAGGGATGGCCATCCGTACTACCCGTGGGTAACATCGGCGCATGAGCGCAGACCAGATGTCCGTCGGCGAGATGCTCGCCGCGACGGTTCCCATGGCCAGGACCCTCAACCTCGAGTTCCTGGAGACCACTTCCGAGCGTGCCGTCGTCCGCCTCCCGGACCAGGCCGACTACCACAACCACGTCGGCGGCCCGCACGCCGGAGCCATGTTCACGCTGGCCGAGTCGGCGAGCGGCGCGATCGTCCTGGCTGCCTTCGGCGACCAGCTGAACCGCGCGGTGCCGCTCGCGGTCACGGCCGAGATCGGCTACAAGAAGCTGGCCATGGGCGTCGTCACCGCCACCGCGACCCTGGGCCGCCCGGCCGGCGAGGTCGTCGCCGCACTCGACGCGGGCGAGCGCCCGGAGTTCCCCGTGCACATCGCGATCACCCGCGAGGACGGCGCGGTGACGGGCGAGATGACCGTCGTCTGGACCCTGCGGCCCAACGGCCAGGGGAAGTAGGACGAGGCGGGCGGCGGCGAGACGCCGCCGCCCGCGCAGGACCCCCCTAGGGAGTGTCCGGAAAGTATGGTCGTCCGCCCGAAGGGCCTCGCAAGCCAGGCCGGACTTTCCGGACGCGACCCAGGGGCCTCTAGGGGGCGATGAGCACCACGCGTGCCCAGTCGGGCGGCGTGTCCGGGACGTAGTCGGTGCTGTTCTCGTCGTACGACGCGTTCCTCGGGCGCGGGAAGAGGCCCACCACCGTCCGGCACGGCGGCGGCGCGCTGGGCCAAGGAGTCTGGCCGTCGGTCAGGGCCACGATCACATCGGGGCACGGACGGCCGCCGAGGGCCTTGGCGAACCCCGCGCGCAGGTCCGTACCCCCGCCGCCGACCAGCGGGATTCCCTCCGCCCGGCACAGCGGGTGCGCGACCCGGGCCGCCGCGTCGCACGACACCACGGTGACGAGGTCACGACGGCCGCCGACGGTACGCGAGATCGCCGCGACCTCAAGGAGCGCGCTGCCCAGCTCGGCGTCGCTCACCGAGCCCGAGGTGTCGATGACCACGGTGACGCGCGGCGGCCTGCGCCGCAGGCTCGGCAGCACGACACCGGGCAGGCCGGTCGAGCGCCGGGACGGACGGCCGTAGCTGTAGTCGTCGCCGGCCCCCGGCCCGGAGGTCGCCGAGCGCAGCGCCGCGCCCAGCAACTCCCGCCACGGCTGCGGGGGATGGAACGCCTCCTCCGCCCACCGCCGCCACCCCTTCGGGGCGCTCCCCGGCCTCCCGGTGATGGCCTGCGCCACCCGGAACCGCACCGCGTCCCGCTCCTGTGCGCTGAGCCCGTGGGCGCCGTCGGGTCCGAGGTCCCACTCCCGTTCCAGGCCGTCCGCGCCGCTCCCGCAGTCCAGCCAGGCAAGGTGCTCCGTCCCCGGCCCGAGCCGGAACTGGCGGAGGTAGTCCTCCATCAGCTCCCCTGCGGGGAGCCTCAGATCACTCGGTACGACAGCGCCCTTCGGCCGCACCAGGCCGTCGCCGAAGATGTCGTCGTTGATCTCCAGGTCCGCGGCGATGTTCATCCGCAGCCGCTCCGCGGGGCCGGTGAGACCCCGTTCGCGAGCGACCCGGGCACCCCGCCCGTGGTGGTCGCGCAGCAGGTGCGACACCTCGTGCACCCAGACCCCGGCCAACTCCTCCACCGGGGTCCGGGCCACGAACCCGGGAGAGACGTAGCACCGCCAGTACCGGTCCACGCCCATCGTCGGCACCTGCCGCGACTCCACGGTGTGCAGGGCGAACAGGGCCGTCGCCAGATAGGGCCGGGCCCGGGCGGCCTGCAGCCGGGCGGTGAAGAGCTTGTCGAGGTCCAGCGCCCCCAGCGGCTCGTCGGCCGGTACCGCCGCCGGCGTCATCGGCTCCCGCGGCGGCTTCGTCGGTGCTGGTGTCTTCGTCTGCCCCGGCGTCTTCAGCGGCCCTGGTGTCTTCGTGAGCCCCGGCGTCATCGGCGGCCTTGGCATCTTCGTCTGCCCCGGCGTCATCGACGGACCTTCGTCGTCAGGGCAGCCTGGGCCGCCCGGGCCGCCGCGTCGTCGGCGCGGCGGGAGAGGGAGACGACGCCGGCGAGCTTCTCGATCGCCTCCGGGACCGCCCACTCCCCTTGCCGGAGAGAGGCGAGCGTCGTCGCCGGGACGACCACCAGGTCCGGGGCCCCGGTCTCCAGGGCCCGCACCAGAACCGCCCAGGCCGCGTCCCAGCGCGCCTCGTCCGGGCGCCCGCGCACCGCCGCCACCACGGCGTCCAGAACGGCCTGGCGCAGGTCCCCGCGCTCGGGCAGCTCGGCCGCCGCGGGGTCGGCGAGCAGCACCTCGGGGTCCGGGAGGTCCATCCGGTCCAGGCTCGCCATCAGCTCGAGGCCGGGCCCGTCGCCCACGGCGCCCCGGATCAGCTGCGCCAGTACGTCCCGCGAGGAGCCGGCGGCCGTCGCGAAGGCGATCAGGCGGAGCGCCATCTCCCAGCTCCGGGGCGACGGCCACGGGCCGCCTCGCCGCGTCTCGCTGTTGGGCAGCCGGTGCACGAGCTGGGGGCGGACGGCCAGGAACCCGCACACCGCGCGCCGAGCGAACTCCACGGCATCCGGAAGCTTCCCGGCGTCCAGCCGGGGCAGGGTCGCCCGGGGCCAGGTCCCGCCCAGGCCCCGGACGACCACCTCCCCGTCGTGGGCCCACTGCAGATGGACGAAACGGTTGGCCAGGGGCGGGCTCAGCTCCCAGCCGTCGGCGGCCGAGGACCTCGGGTTGGCGGCGGCCACGATCCGTACCCCGGACGGCAGTTGGAGGGCGCCGATCCGCCGTTCCAGTACGAGACGGAGCAGCGCGGCCTGTACGGAGGGCGGCGCCGTGGACAGCTCGTCCAGGAAGAGCAGTCCCCGGCCGGTCCGGACCAGCCGCACGGCCCAGTCCGGCGGGGCCATCGGGACACCCTGCTCGGCCGGGTCGTCGCCGACGACGGGCAGGCCGGAGAAGTCCGACGGCTCGTGCACGCTGGCGATCACCGTGGTCAGCGGGAGGTCCAGCTCCTCGGCCAGCCGGGTCAGGGCCGCCGTCTTGCCGATCCCCGGCTCGCCCCAGAGGATCACGGGCAGGTCGGCGGCCACCGCCAGTGTCAAGGCCTCCAGTTGGGTGTCGGTCCGGGGTTCGGTGGTGGTGTCGCCCAGCAGCTTCAGCAAGGCGCCGGCGACGTCGAGCGGGGAGTCGGGGACGGGGACGGGGACAGGGGTGGGGGAGAGGGGGAGGGAGGGTGTGGGGGCGTACGAGGGCAGGGTCGACATATCGGTCACAGGTGATCACCTTGGGGTTCGTGAGGAGAGTGGTCAGAAGGGGACGCGGGGGCGGAGCCCCGGGCCGTCGCGAGGCTCAGTGCGCGAGACGGGGGCGGGTGCGGAGGTCGCGGGGGCGGGGTGGGCCGGGAAGGACACGGGCGGGCGCGGGTGCGTCGAGCCCCGACCGGAACAGCCCGTAGGCGATCCGCCGCCGAGCCGCCGCCTCCAAGGCGTCCCGCAGCGGCCCCCCACGGAGCGTCGCCTCGGGGCCGAGAAGCCCCTCGACGACGGCCAGCGCACCGGCGACATCCCCGTGCTGCAGGCGTTCGCGGACGCCGGAGAGGCAGTCAGGGCGGCGGTGCGCCTCGTCGATCGCCCGCAGACAGGGAAGTGGCGGGCCACCCAGGGCGACGAGCAGCTCCTCCCGCCGGATCTCGTCCGGACCGTGGTCCAGCGGAGCCAGCACGCCGTCGACCAGAGCGATCCTGTGCCGGTCTCCCCGGCACTCCACGACGCGCGGACCCGAGCTTGCCTCTTCTTCGGCGAGGTCGGTGGGCGCGTGATCCGGTACGAGTGCGGAGGCGACCAAGGGATGGAGCCGGTCGGCCTCGATCGCACCGGCCCGGAGCAGCTCCCGATCGGGCAGTACCCAGGTCGCCGCGTCCGGCAGGACGGGCAGCGTGGACCGGCCGCTCTCCGGCACGGTCGAGGCGATCCGCCACGCGGCGCGCAGGGTGCCGGGGCTGCCGGGCGCGGCCAGGCGCAGCACGTCCGGGTCGAGGCCTACGTCCAGGTCGGCGTCCACGTCCACGTTCAGAATCAGCCGACGCCGCGACCTGAGGCGTACCGACACGGGAGCGCCGGACCGCCCCTCGGCTCGGAGCAGGAGCCTCGCCTCGGCCGCCCACCGGTCGACGGCGCAGCGGAACCCCTCCGGTACCGGCATCAGGGACCCGCCCACCGGTGGCCCGTCGACCCCTGAGCGGACCCGCAGCTCATCGGACCTGCGGGCGTCCCACAGGTGGCGGTGCAGATCGAGGCGGAACCGCCGACTGGGACGCGGGTGCGGGTGGCGGCCGACGGGGCCCGCCCCGAGGCGGCGTGGGGGCTCGTCACCGGCCCCGTCCCACAGGGCCAGGCTGATCCGTTGACCGCCGTCCGCCCACGCCGGTGGGGTCCGGGCCACGAGATGTACCGGCCCGGCCGCCCGCCCTGTGGGCTCCGGCCCGACGTAGCGAGCCAGCGGGATCGTCAGCCCCGGCCGCAGCAGCCCGTGCGGAGCGATCCTCGGCATGTGCCAGCGCAGCAGGTCGGGAGCCAGGTGGCGCAGATCGTGCCGAATCCCGTCGGCGAGTTCCCGGCCATGGGCCCGGGCCACGGACCGTAGGTCGAGATCGACGTCGACGCGGGCGGCGGCACAGGCACCGGCCCAGTCCCCGGCCAGGCGGCGGGCGGTCGCGGTCTTGATCATGGACGGCGGCACGGCGAACTCGCGGACGCGCAGCCAGAAGGAGAGGAAGGAAGCGTAGGAATCCTCGTACGCGGTGGGAGTGGTCATCAGCACTCACCTTGCGCGGACGGGACCCCCCAACACTGAACGGAGTGAGTCGTCATCGCGGCGGAGCGTAGCGCGCCCCCGCGGTGGCCGACCAGTCATTTACGGCCTCGGGAGGCGGCGGGCCGGTCGGCCGTGACCAGGTAGGCTGCCTCGGCGCGCGCGACGCGGCGCGCGCCTCGACACGGGAGGAATCCGCGTTGCACGTCCAGGAGTGGCTGGAGACGATCCCCGCGGTGGCGATCTACGCGCTGGTGGGAGTGGTGATCGGGCTCGAAAGCCTGGGGATCCCGTTGCCCGGCGAGATCGTCCTCGTCAGCTCGGCCCTGCTCGCCTCCCAGCACGGCGACATCGATCCGTACATCCTCGGTGCCTGCGCCACGGCCGGGGCCATCATCGGCGACTCGATCGGCTACGCGATCGGCCGCAGGGGCGGGCGTCCGTTGCTCGCCTGGCTGGGCAACAAGTTCCCCAAGCACTTCAGCGAGGGCAACATCGCCCTGGCGGAGCGTTCCTTCGAGAAGTGGGGCATGTGGGCCGTCTTCTTCGGCCGCTTCGTCGCCCTGCTGCGGATCTTCGCCGGACCGCTGGCGGGCGTGCTGCGCATGCCGTACTGGAAGTTCCTCATCGCCAACGTCTTCGGCGGCATCCTCTGGGCGGGCGGTACGACGGCCGTCATCTACTCGGTGGGTGTGGTCGCCGAGGCGTGGCTCAAGCGCTTCTCGTGGCTGGGTCTGGTCCTCGCGGTCCTCGTCGGCGTCACGTCGATGCTGATCCTGAAGAACCGTGCGAAGAAGGCCGCCGCGAAGGCGGAGTCCGAGGGCGGGGAGCCGGCGCTCGCGGAGTCGGCGCCGAAGCCGGTCCCGGCCGTCGTCGACTGAGCGCGGGCTGAGCGCCGACCGGGCGCCACCTGATCGCGGGCGCTCCGTAAGGCGCCAAAGATGGACGCGCGAGGGCGCGGCGGCCGTTCGG